>JALYTT010000552.1 GCA_030854145.1 Chloroflexota bacterium
GGGATAAACTGAATGATCTGAAACTCGTTCTGCGCGAAGGTCGAAAGGAAGATGCCCAGGTTGACGCTGCCGATCGTCAGCAGGACCGAGACCAGGAAGACCAGCGCCAGGTTGCCGCTGTAATGCACGCGCAGCACAAACACGACAAAGAGCAGCACCAGTAGCGACTGCACAAGCGCGAAGAGCGTGAAGCCGCAGACATAGCCCACAACCAGCTCGGTGCGCTTCAAAGGCGAGACCATCACCCGCTCTATCGTGCCCTGCGAGCGCTCGCGCAGGAACGCCACCGAGGTCAGCAGGAACACAAAGAAGAACGAGAAGATGCCGATGAAGACCGGCGCAAGAGAGTCATTAAAGGTATAGTCGGGTCCGCCGTGCAGGTATTGGGCGGCGTCTATGGTAAACGGCAACGCCCCACCCACACCGGGAATGCCGCCCTGTCCGCCAGAACCCTGCTGCGTGCGAGCCACAGCCAGAGCCACGCCGAGCTGGCGTGCCAGGCCCTCAGCGACATCCTTCATGGGGCTGGCAATAGTTGGATCTGAGCCTTCCAGCACAATACGCACAACGGGCTGCTGACCCTGGGCCACCTGCTGCGCGAAGTCGGGCGGGAAGACCAGCGCCGCGTCGGCATCGCCGTTATTAAGCGTGCTGTCAACCTGGCTGGCCTGGATATCGATGGTCTTCAGCTTGCTCTTCGCAGGCAGCAACGTATCGATCAGCGTGTTGACATTCTGGCTACCCGTACCTGTGGGGCGCACGAGCGCCAGGGTGCGCACGCTACTGGTATTCGAGAGCACCAGATAGAGCAACGTCATGATCAGTAGGGGCGCGAGGAAGACCAGAGCCAGCGAACGTTTATCGCGCAGGACCTGGCGAATGATGCGCGTAGCCAGGGCCATAATCCGTGAGAAGCTCATGATTGTACCTCCCGGCGGCTGGCGAAATGCAGAAAGGCCTCTTCCATGTCGCCTGTGCCCGCCTGGCGCAGGAGTTCAGCCGGGCTACCCACCCCCAGCAGCTTGCCGGAGCGCAGCAGGCCCAGGCGCGTGCAATGGCTGGCCTCATCGAGGTGGTGGGTAGATACAATGATGGTCGTGCCCTCCCTGTTCAAACTGGCGAAGTAGTCCCAGAACGAGCGGCGCAGTTCGGGGTCAACGCCCACAGTTGGCTCATCCAGCAGTGCTAGGCGCGGACGGTGAACCAGGGCGCAGGCCAGCGAGAGGCGCTGGCGCATGCCGCCGCTGAAGGTGCCCACGATATCGCGCGCGCGGTCGGCGAGGCCCACGCGCTCCAGCATCTCCTGAATACTGCGCGCCTGCTCCTTGCCGGTCAGGCCGTAGATAGCGCAGAAGAACTGCATATTCTCCCGCGCCGTCAGATCAAGATAGAGCGCGCTGAGCTGGGTCATGTATCCCAGAGATGCCGCCACTTTTGCGCCAGGCATCCGCTGACCCAGAACACGGATGCTACCGCCGCTGGGGCGCACCAGGCCCACCAGCATACGGATCAGCGTCGTCTTGCCGGAACCATTCGGGCCGATCAGCCCGAAGGTCTCGCCGGCATCAATGGACATGCTCAAGTCATCGATCACGCGCAACTTGCCAAAACGCTTGACGAGCTGCTCGATCACCACGACAGGCTCGCTGACAGCGACCGGAGGGGGCTGCTGTTCCTCGCGAGTCCCAGAGATAGCCTCTGACATCTGTTGTCTCCTCTCATTTTATTGATTAACCAGACAATTAACGAATGCTAAAAAAAGAGCGTCATCGTGGGATGAGACCCTGGAACACGGTATCGATAATCACATTGGCAATCTCCTCGTGCGAATACGCCAGGACAGAGGGATCGCGCAATATCTGGCGGCGCAGCACAAAGCCTATAGCGCAACCCAGGAATGTTTGAGCAGTGAGATCCACATCAACAGGGCGAATCTCGCCAGCCTCTATCTTCGCACTGAGATAGTTGCCCAGGATCTCAAGCACCTGCTCGATAATGCCCCGAGGGATAGCGGCCATCTCCGGCTTATAGATCATCTCCGGGAGCAGCACTCGAATCAAGCCGATAAAGTTTTCGCCCTCGATGATATTCAGCGCACGCGGTATCAGGAAACGGAAGAACATCTCCGGCGGCAGCGCCAGCACCTGCGGCGGCAACGTTGTCAGGACCGTGAGCGGCGACCGGGCCTCAAGAATGGCCTGCAAGAGCGCCTCCTTACTGTCAAAGTAATAGTAGATCAGGCCAGGCGTGATGCCGGCCGCGCGCGCGATATCCTTATTGGTGGCCTTGAGAAAGCCCTTCTGGGAAAAGACGCTCAGAGCGGCATCGATGATCTGCTCGCGACGATCTTCTACTATCTTCGGCGTTCGCGCCATATGTGTATGCACACCATTTCTAGTACAGACAAATACGATTTAATTGACTGACTGATTAATAAAGATTATAGAAGATGCGGGGGAGGAAAGTCAAGAGGCATAGTGGACTGACAAAGCACCTATGATATGCGGGGCTATCTCTGAAGAATTTCTCAATCATGCACGCGGTAGATCACGCCAGCCTTGTCATCGCTGATATATAGGGCGCCGTCCGGGCCGACGGCGAGACCAGCGGGCCGGCCGATGGCGGTATCGTTGTTGACGAGCCAGCCGGTGGCGAAATCCTGGGCGGGACCGGCGACCTGGCCGCTGGCAGTGAGGGGGATAAACACGACCTTGTAGCCGGTGGGGACACTGCGATTCCAGGAGCCGTGGAAGGCCACAAAGAGGCCATGGTAGCGCGGCGGGAACTGGGACATGGTGTAGAAGGCCAGGGCCAGCGGGGCTGAGTGGGCCTGCATCTTTATCAGCGGAGGGATGACGCCATTGCAATCACCGGGACTGCCATAATCGGGGTCGACGATATCTCCGGCGTGACAGCGCGGCCAGCCGTAGTTGCCGCCATCCTGCAGCGCGTAGACGGTTTCGGGCGGCGTATCGTCGCCCAGCGCATCGCGACCGTTGTTCGTCACCCAGATCTGCCGGTTCCAGGGATTGATCGCCAGGCCCACGGCGTTGCGCAGGCCCCTGGCATAGAGTCGCCCACCGCTACCGTCCAGGCGATAGGTCCAGATAGCCGCACGGTGTGGGTCCGACTCGATACAGACATTGCAGGTAGAGCCGATAGAGACATACAGGTTGCCGTCGGGTCCCACCAGCACGGTACGCGTGGAGTGCTGGCCGCCGCTGGGGAGATTGGGAATCACCACCTGCTTATCAATCACGCGCAGGTCCGGCCCCAGCGTAAAGCGACTGATGCGCGACCCCTCGCCCACGTAGAGCGCCCCCTGGTAGAAATCCAGGCTTGTCGGGTCATCAAGCCCGCCGACCACAACGATCTTTCGGGCGCCGCCATGTGGGGAACTGGCAAGGGCGACAATGCTGCCGCTGCCACGTTCCGCCACGAAGAGCGTGCCATCGGGTCCGAAGGTCATGAAGCGGGGAGATGAGAGATGGGTGTAGAAGACATCGGCTTGAAAGCCGGGCGGCAGGTGCAGTTGGGCCATGCCCGCGTTCCCGCCCACGAGATGCGAGCCGATAAGCAGATGGCGCTGGCTATACAGCAAACCAGCCCCAACCAGAATGAGGATGAGGATCACGATGATGATAATTGCGCCCCGCCTGGGCCTGTGCGAGCGGCGGGGTCGGCTGGATGCCGACTGATCTCCTGCTATAATAGACGTTGCGCCGTTACTCCTTCTGCCAGGCGGGCTTGTAAACCGCGCCCCTACCTCTCATTGTTCCTCTATTATGCCTTAAGACACCAGAGCAAGTTGAGGCACTTCAAGGACACGCGCTAACAGGCGTACATGATACGGTTGGGGTTCCTCGCGCCCATTCTCCAGGTGGGCAATGGTATCGCGACGCAGCCCTGTCATGTCCGCGAGTTGCCCAAGGCTCAGGCCGCGCCTTTGCCGCAGGAGACGGAGATTGGGGAGCCCATGACGCTTCATGATACTTCCCTTTACCATTTGTGATTTCATACGATCCTCTCCTTTGAGGGACAATCATTAGTTCCTCTCACCGACATTGCTGAGAGAAGAGCCAGATTTGAGATCCAGGCTCACTATGTGTACGACTAACCACAGGGATAGGTTCCAATAGTAAGAATACCAGATCCGTTGCCGAAATGCCAGGGAGTAGCAACAACGGCTCGGCGACCCCGTTGGCCGCGACAATCCCGCGTAGGGGCGACGGCTTGCCTATTGGTTGATACAAAATAGGGAGAGATCCGATAGAGGGAGAAAGATGTCGGCCTTGGAACAGGG
>JALYTT010000111.1:0-15149 GCA_030854145.1 Chloroflexota bacterium
ATGAGAGTAATGCTCCTGAGTTTGCTTCTTTTGGATACATTACTCCCCCTCCGCAATCCCTTCACAAGGATTGCTGAGGGTCATTTAGTTTAAACGTCAACTAAATAGAGCAAGTATGCTAACAATTTGAGGAGGCATCACAGTCCCAAGGGCCGCCTACACGGATGCGGCAAGCCGAATCCCTACGTGGGTGGGAACGCTCTACAAAATATGCGCGCGAATCTGGCGCAGGATGGTCTCGTCTTTGATCTGGTCGTCGGCCAGCAGCAGGAAAATCTTGCTGATCACTTCGCTGATGCTGTCGTCGCCCTCGTCCGCGTACGGCAGGAATAGATTCTCGTGCGTCTTGCCCCAGGCGGCCGGGACGATGCAGAGGTAGGTTCCGGGGTCAATATAAATGCCAGCAGTGCCCAGGTGGACGCGGTAGCGCGCAAGTTTGCCCTGGACGTATGCAAAGTGACCCTCTAGCGTTACCCCTGTCAGGTTCAAGTCGGCGAGCAGCGCCGTGAGCAACCCGGCTCGTGCGGTATATGTCTCGTTGGAGTACGAGGGCCTGTCTGCCTGCTGGGTGCGCGCCACGGACACCACCAGGTCGGCGTCGCGCATGGCCTCGGAGAAGTTGAGCGGTGGCACCTCCGCCAGCGGGATAGTGCGCTCGCCAGGCGGCCGGTTAGCGTTGCCATACCAGGGAGCGCGCTCGAAGGATATGTCGCTTGTGGTGACCGTGCCTGATATTCCCAGGTGGTACATGGTTCCGGTAAGATTAAAAACGGCGCGCATATTGGGGAAAATCTTGTAGGGGATGACGAACTGGTAATCGCTTTCAAAGCGCCACTGGCGCTGCGTGAAGAGCCGGCCAGCTACCCGACCCTCAATGCTGCGTCCAGCGAAGCGCAGAGAATAGGTACATGTTGTCTCTTCAGCGGGCGTCAGCAGGTACAGTTCGCGGAAGGCCTGTTTGATCGGCTGCACGACCCGCAGGCGCACAATTTCGCGCTGCCAGGCGGCCAATATACCGGCCTCAAACAGGGTGTATGGGTGAGCGATCTGGACCGCCGAGGTCACGGGGTGCAGGGAACCATCCAGGTGGCGCACGGCAAATGCCCCAGCCTCGAAGAGGCCTATGTGGCCATCTGCGGTGCGCAGGATCAGCCGTTCCAGCAAGGCCCGGCCTGTTGTCAGGTGAGCCAGCATCTTCAGGTGCTCCAGCGAGAGCGCCTCCCCACTGGCAATCAGCGTCTCCAGCAGTTCGCTGCGCAGGCGACTCACCTGCGCGCGCAGCATTTTGACAACCGTCTGCGCCTCGCTGTATGCCGGGTCCTTGCGCACAGCCGGGGGCACCGATTTGAGCCTATGCCCGTCGCGCTGGATGAGCAGCGAGACCTCTAGTCCGGTGATATGCAGTTCCAGGGTATAGTCGCCCGCGCTCCACGTGCGGCCGGGCGGCGCGATCTCCTGGGATAGTCGGGCCTCCATCTCCAGTTCGAGCAGGCTGGCATCCGGGTAGCCGGCGACCCGCGCCTGGTAGCGTAGCGCCGTTTGCACCGCCTCTTTATGCGACACACGGCGCTGCGGGCCGAACTTCGGCGCGAGTTTGAGCTTCTGCTGCAGGACCAGGTAGTGCTCGAACAGCTCCTCCTGGCCACGTTCTAGCGGCAACAGCCCATAGGCCTTGATAGCAGTCAGAGCGTTATGCTTCAGGCTTTTCTCGACCCTGGCCCGGTTCCAACCTGCAACGGCGGCCAGCAGCGTACACGTATCGCGCATACTGTTGGCCTCATAAAAGAGGTCCAGCGCCTCACGCCCGTTGTCAGGGTCTATTTGGGCCAGCAAGGTGCGCACCTCGGCCACATTCAGCACGGCGGAGTCAACGCCAGGCAAGTCTGACCCATCAGCCTCCGCTCTGTCCTCATGCTGGGGGGAAAGCTGTCCTGCCTGCTTCTTGAGGTAATCGAGCAAGGGGTAGACGCTTGTCCAGTTCAGCGCCTCGCAGAGAACATCATGGTTAGCAGATACGACGGGAAGGAGCCGTTTGAGCGTCTCGGCCGGGTACTGGCGCAGGCCGTCAAGAAGGCGCTGGCGCTGCGCCGACGTTGTGGGTTCGCTATCATGTGCCTGAACGAGCCGGATGATGGCTTTCTGTACAGTATCCTTATAGCTTTCTAGATATTCCAGCACCAGGGGGCCAGCGTTGAGTTTCGCATGAGCCTGTGCCGCCAGCAAGAGACAATCGCTGCCGGGCAGGGGCAGCGGCGTTTCGGCGGCGATAGCCCTGATGGCATAGCAATTCGCCGGGGTGAGGTCGCTGGCGATATCGAGAATGAAGCGCCGGAGTAGGTGCTCCATCTGCTGGAGAAAGCCGTCTCTCTGCTGTTCTGGCACCTGCCGGGCCATCGCCTGGCAGTTATTGAGGAGTTCACGTGGGATCAGGAGCGCACAGTGCTGGTAGACGGCGTATGAAAGAGAGCCGTAGCGAAAGAGCAGCACAAGCGTATCTTTGATCGATGATTCAACGAGTCTGGAAAGCGTGTGGTGCCTGGAGCCGCCATAGACAACATCTCGCTCCCAGTAATCCTCCCTTTGCAATTTCATAGCCAATGCGCAACTTTGTGGAGTTAGAGGTAAAGCGAGCAGCACATTCAGGCAGGCTTGAAGGCTGCCGGGCATCCATGCAGGCCATATACGAAGGTGACGAAACTGCTGAAGCCGTCCCGAAAAAGGCGATGAGTAGCATAACGAGTTGATGAGGTGCATCAGCTCATCGGAAACCCAAACGTGTGGGGGTTCCAGGGAGAATTTAGATATCTCTGCTCGCTCTCCTGAATAATGCAGCGGATCGGCCATGTAGCGGCGGATATCCGTGATGCGCGCCTCGATGCGCTCAAGAATATTCGGAGGGGCGTAAGGCACAATGCAGGCATTGAGGATTGTTGCCATGTGAACGCTATATTCGGGGTGTTCATAGTAGTGCGGCAGCCAGCGTTGGGGCGCGAAGTAGAGATCAGCCGCCAGCTTACCAAGGTCAGCGCCAAAACGCGCGTAGAGTCGTTGCAGACAAGCTGTCATCTGCGGATGCTCAGGATGGTCAGGGCAGGACGCGATGATCCAGCCCGATGGTGTGGAGAAGCCAGTGAAACCTTTTTGCGCGTCGAGCCAGCGCACTATCTCCTCTTCAAGCGCCACCGGCGGCTCAAGTGGAGGTGCGGGCGGCTCGTCAGCAACAGGCTGTGCCACAACTTCGGAGGCATAGATAGATTGGAGCAGGATGAGTGCATCCAATAAATGAAAGGGATCTGTCTGCCCTTGCATTGCCAGTTCCTCGCCGACTTCGCGCGGGCGCGACACGTTCCAGAGCCGGCTGACGTGATGCAGCAACTCGACACATTGGCGCAATGTTGGCCGCTGCTCTCCAGTGCGTATCTGGCGGAGTTGTTGGAGCAGATCATCGGTCTCAGTGAGGAGTTCTGTGCGCACGTATGTCCTGACACCCTCTAAGAAAGGGATGACGCTATCCATCACAGGCGCGAGTTTTGTCTCGAGCATACCCTATCCTCCGATAAGCGGTATGAGCCGGATAAATGTCACGCTGCTGCCCGGCCGAAAAAGGATTTTCTCGTCAAGCGATGTCATACGCCGCCCGTCAGTGATAATCAGGTACGCCTGCTTCTTGAAGGCGCGGCAGGCTCTGCGCACCTCGTCTGCTATGGCGATATCAGGCTCTCCTGCCCGTGTCCCCACCGGCAGGCTCACCAGGCCTGCTGCTGCCTGCTCATCCACCTCCTCCTGCGTCAGATACTGTTTGTTCAAGATGCGGCGCGCCTCTCCGGCATTCAACTTGCGAGCCACCTGCAACTCGCGTACCTGCTCCTCGACGGTGCGGCGAATCAGTTCGGCCACCGTAATCTCTTCGTGCAGAAAATCGAGCACGATGGTCGGCAATCCTGGTTCCTGGGATGTTGTCTGTAAGCTGCGGCTGCACACTTCTATACGTTGCATCTATCTGCTCCTTCTCCTGGCTGCGATATGATCATTCTAGAGGGTGTATTCTCTTTCTGCAAGCCAGAAACGGTGATGTGAGGATGTCTAGCTCCTTGACGTTATTTCCTAAACTCCCTACAATAAGGAGAGGGCTTTTCCCAGAATGGCATGCGGGAGCGGCGTTCTATTAGGAGGCGCTTATGGCAGATCGTGTGGGTCAGCAGCTTGGTAATTATCGCCTGGTGCGCCTGCTGGGGCAGGGGGGCTTTGCCGAGGTCTATCTTGGCGAGCACATTTACCTCGATACCGAGGCTGCCATTAAGGTGCTGCATACCAGGGTGGCTGAAGAGGACGAGGGGCATTTTCGCCGGGAGGCGCGGACCGTCGCGGGCCTGGTGCATCCGCATATTGTGCGCGTGCTTGAATTTGGGGTGGAGGGAACGACGCCTTTCCTGGTGGTGGACTACGCGCCCAATGGCACCCTGCGCAAACGCCATCCCAGAGGAGTTCCGCTGCCGGTAGCCGACGTGGTCAACTATGTTGTGCAGGTGGCCTCCGCCTTGCAGTACGCGCACGACCGCAAAGTGATTCACCGGGATGTGAAGCCGGAGAACATGCTGCTCGGCCGGCATAACGAGGTCCTGCTCAGCGACTTCGGCATTGCGCTGGTGGCCCAGAGTTCGCGCCACTACAGCACGCAGGGCCTGCAGGATATGGCCGGCACCGTCGCCTACATGGCCCCAGAACAGATCCAGGCTCATGCGATCCCGGCCAGCGATCAGTATTCGCTCGGTATTGTGGCCTACGAGTGGTTGGCCGGCGAGCGCCCCTACCAGGGATCGTTTACCGAGATTGCCATCAAGCATACACTGGCGGTCCCGACACCCCTGCGCGAGAAAATTCCAGATCTGCCTCCCGCCGTGGAAGAGGCGATTATGACCGCCATTCACAAGGACCCGGCGCAGCGCTTCCCTACCGTCTGGGCCTTCGCCACAGCCCTGGCGCAGGCCGGGCAGGGCGCGCCCAGGACTACCTCGCTGTTGGAAAACCAGCCCCTCTCTCCGGATCAGCAGTCGCTGGCTATCCAGACGCTGCTGCGCTCAAATCCGGATGGCGCGGCGACGTTTCTCTCTACGCTATCAGGCACAATGCAGCCGCCTCCCAACACGGCCGCATTGGAGCATGACCCGGCATCAACATCCGCTGTGGAGACGCCCAACCTTGAGGGGACGCCGACCCCTGTATTGCCACGAGCGGAATCAGAAGCGAAACCGCTGGTGGAGACGCCCAACCTTGAGGGAACGCCAACTCCCGTCTTGCCACTGGCGGAACTGCCTGTGGAGGCGCAGCCAGAGTCGCCGTCAGAGCCACAAGTGCCATCGTCGCCCGCAGCAGGCTCTGGGATATCGCGTCGAACCGCTGTGCTGCTGCTGGCCGGTGTGGCGGTCGCCGGCGTGGCTGGTGGCGGCATTGTGCTGCTGACGCGCCCTCATGGGCAGCCAGCGCCTCAGGGCCCGATGCTCCAGCCAGGCGGGGGGGCGCTGAAAACGCCGGGCACGTTGATCTATACATATATGGGGCATAGCGACTGGGTCTGGTGGGCTGCCTGGTCGCCGGATGGCCAGCGCATCGCCTCCGTCAGCGGCGACAGGACCGCCCAGGTCTGGGATGCCATGACCGGTGACCATCTCACCGTCTATAGCGGGCATAGCGCGCCCGTGTATGCTGTGTCGTGGTCTCCCGACGGCCGGCACATCGCCTCCGCCAGCAACGACAAAACCGTGCAGGTCTGGGACCCGACATTCGGCGACCACCTCTACACCTATAATGGGCATAGCGACTGGGTCTGGAGCGTGACCTGGTCGCCCGACAAGAGCCGCATCGCCTCGGCGGGCCGCGATGCGACCGTCCAGGTCTGGAACGCGAGGGACGGCCAGCACCTCTACACATATCGCGGTCACTCGGCTTCCGTGCATAGCATTGCCTGGTCCCCCGATAGCACGCGCATCGCTTCGGCCAGCGGCGATGGCACGGTGCAGATCTGGAATGTACACGATGGCAGCCGCGTCTACACCTATCAGCCCTACTTCACAACCATGTGGGGCGTGACCTGGTCCCCCGACGGCACGCGCATCGCTTCGGCCAGCGACAACAAGACTGTCCAGCTCTGGGACGCCGCCGAAGGGGGCCACCTCTATGTCTACTACGGGCATGCCGATTTTGTCTACTCGGTAGCCTGGTCACGCGATGGCACACGCATCGCCTCCGCCAGTGACGATAAAACCGTCCAGCTCTGGAATGCCAGCGACGGCAGCCCGATCTATACCTATACCGGGCATGCTAACAGCGTCCGCTCGGCGGTCTGGTCACCCGACGGCAAATACATTGCATCGGGGTCCTGGGATAAGACTGTGCAGGTCTGGCAGGCGGAATGAGACGCTATATCAGTTTGCGTTCGCGTGCCATGTTTGCCGCCTGGGTGCGGTTCTCGGCGTGGAGCTTGCTCAGGATATTCGAGACGTGGTTCTTCACGGTTCCCTCCGCCAGCACCAGGCGCTCGGCGATATCGCGATTGCTGGCCCCGGCTGCCAGTAGCTTGAGCACTTCGATCTCGCGCGTGCTCAACTCATCCACGGGCTGTGTGTTGTGGGCGCTGGCGGCTCGTCCAGCGCGCCCAAACTCGATCAGGAGCTTGCTGGCAACCTTGGGTTGGATGAACGGCTCGCCAGCGTTCACGCTGCGAATGGTGGAGGTCAGTTCGGTTGCAGGCACATCCTTGAGCAGGTAGCCCATTGCGCCAGCCTTCACCGCGTCAAATACGTAGTCGTCGTAATCGAAGGTGGTGAGCATGATGACCTTCGCCCGCGGATCGACTGTGGTAATCGCCGCCGTGGCCTGCACGCCATTGATGCGCGGCATCTCGATATCCATGAGCACGATATCGGGGCCGCTACCCAGGGCCTGTAGCTCTTTATAGCGCTTGATGGCCTCGTCGCCATCAGCCGCCTCCCCCACCACCTGAAAACCCGGCTCCAGTTCGAGGACGGTATGTAGCCCCTGGCGCATCAGCGTTTGATCTTCGCATAAGAGGATACGAATGCTGTCAGTCATCTTGCCTATGTCCTTCGATTGAAAAACGTGGTTATCTGGTCTCTCTAATTATCTATCCTCTATTGTAGCGTATTGTAGACGTATATTGAAGCCCCAACCTCAGCGATCAGGGTTATTGAAAAGTCGCGCGCTCTTCGCAGGCCCTTGACATCTGGCTTTCTCTACGCTATATTTCTCATGAAGATGATTTAATGACCAGAATAATTTAAATGGTCATTTACTTAAAAATTCAGGGAGAGAGCTGTTGGTACAACAGAGCCAGGGAGAGAGCACACACGAGGCTGAAGTTTCCCGGCAGCAGGAGCGGGCCGGGCGCATTCTGGATGCGGCCGCGACATTGATCCTGCGCTGGGGCTACCATAAGACCACGCTCGATGATATCTCCAGGGAGGCCGGTGTGGCGAAGGCTACCATCTACCTCCATTGGAAAACGCGAGAAGAGTTGTTTGGGGCGCTCATCATACGTGAAAAGCTGGCGATGGCGGTGGAACTCAAGCAGCGCATCGCAGCCGATCCCGTGGGGGCCACGCTGGGAGGGATACTCAAACACTCGGCGCTGGCTCTGATGAAACGTCCCCTGCTGAAGGCGGTCCTCCTGCGCGATATGGACGTGTTGGGGAAGCTGGCCCAGAGCCAGCACAGCCGCGCTGCCTACACAGAGCGTATGGAGAGCTTTAAGATCTACCTCGAATTGCTGCGCGAGCATGGTCTGGTGCGCACTGACCTCAGTCTGCGAGCGCAGGTATATCTGTTCTCTGCCATCTTTGTAGGGTTTTTCCTCGTCGCGCCATTGATGCCCGAGGGATACACGCTTGCCGATGAGGAGCTTGCCGAGCTGATGGCCGAGGCGGCGCACTGCACTCTTGAGCCAGCCCGCGCCGCTCCATCCGAGGCGCTACAGTCCGCCTCCCACGCCTTTTTGGAGTATCTGGATCGCCGTACGGTCGTGGAGGAACAAGTGCAGCGCGAAGGACTTCCGCCCGTCTCGTAGGCAAGGCGCGGCAAGCCACACCCTATGGGACGTGCAATGTATATAGTAGACATGTATATATAACCGTTCAGGAGCATTCGAAATGAGCAATCAAGCATGTGGTCCCCTGATTTTAGCGTTGGATGATGCCGCTGCCACACTGGAGCAGGTGGGGGGGAAAGGGGCCTCGCTGGCGCGGCTGGCCGCGGCTGGTCTGCCTGTGCCCCCTGGTTTTCACGTCACCACGGTCGCCTATCGCCGCTTTGTGGAGGAGCACGGGCTGCAAGAGAAGATTCTAGCGGCGGTCTCTGGCGTCAGTATCGAGCAGCCGGCGGCGCTCGCGGAGGCATCCAGGCAGATCGCCGGGCTGTTCGCAAAGAGTGCGATGCCGGCTGCTATAGCCAGCGAGATACGCCTGGCATATGCTCAACTGGGCGCGGGCAATGCGCCTGTAGCGGTGCGTTCCTCGGCCACCGCCGAAGACCTGCCGGAGATGTCGTTTGCCGGCCAGCAGGAGACATATCTCAACATGCAAGGTGAGGCGGCGGTCCTTGATGCCGTCAAACGCTGCTGGGCCTCGCTGTGGACGGCCCGCGCCATTGGCTACCGCATACAACACGGCATCGCGCCAGAGGATGTGAGCCTGGCGGCGGTGGTGCAGGAACTGGTACCCGCCGACGCCGCCGGCATCCTCTTCACCGCCAATCCGTTGACAGGGGCGCGCGACCAGGTGCTGATCAACGCTGCCTGGGGGCTGGGCGAGGCCGTTGTCGGTGGTCTGGTTACGCCCGATACGCTCGTGGTCGACAGGACCAGTGGGAAGATTATTGAACAGCAGATCAACGAGAAGGACGTGATGACCGTGCGCACTCCTATCGGCACGCACGAGGAACCTGTCCCAGCGGATAAGCGTACCCAGGCAGTGCTCAATCCGGCGCAGGCGGCTGAACTTGCGCGCATCGGTGTGCGGATCGAGGAGATCTATGGCCGGCCGCTGGATATCGAGTGGGCGCTGCATGATGGCCGCGTCTTCATCCTGCAGGCCCGACCGATCACCGCCTTGCGCGCTCCCGGCATGGCAACCAGCGAGTGGAACGACAGCCTGACCAGCGACTACCTGTGGACGAACGGGAACCTGGGTGAGGCGGTACCCGACGTGATGACGCCCTGTACCTGGTCGCTGATCCAGATCTTCATGTCCGAGGCCACATCGCCGATGTTTGCAAAAGGGATCAGGGAGTACCAGCCGATAGGCAACATAGGCGGTCGATTTTACCTGAACCTGAGCCTGACCGCAACGATATCCAGGCTATTCGGTGTGGGCCAGAAGCGGTTCCAGACGACGATTGAGGAGGCTTTCGGGCGGGTCCCCGAAGGCCTGGAGACTCCGCTGATCCCGGCATCACGCTGGAGCGTGCTGCGGGCGTTGCTGCCGATTGTGGTTCGCCTCACGCGCCGGGTGCGCACCAATTTGAAGCAACTGCCGGCGTTCCTCGTTGAAGCTCCCGCGCGCTGTGAGGCGTTACAGGTTCAGATTCAGGCCGCGTCGAGCGCCGCGGAATTGCGTGACCTGTGGCAGACCGAGTTAGGGCCGTCTTTTCGCGAGTCCAGCGCCATGCTGGAGGCCGCAACCAGGCAGGACAGGAACGCGCTCGTTATGGTGCGGAACAATCTGCGCAAGCTGGTGGGCGATGCCGATGCTAATACGCTGCTCTCGGGGCTGAGCGCTGGCGCGAGTCCCCTGGCGAGCCTGGGACCTCTGCTGGGCCTCGCGCAGGTAGAACGGGGCGTGATCGACCGCGCGACCTTTGTGCGGCAGTACGGCCATCGCTCCCCACACGAGTTCGAGGTCTCTCTCCCGCGTCCAGCAGAGGACCCGGACTGGCTCGACCGGCAACTCGCCAGCTTGCGCGAGGCTCCGGTGGATGTAGATACGCTGCTCGCCCGCCAGCAGGAGGCGCAGGCGGCCGCGTGGCAGCGGTTCCAGCAACGCTACCCGCGCAAGGCGGCCGGGATGCGCCGGCGCATCGCCAGGGCGGCGGCGATGTTTCGGGCGCGCGAAGCCACACGCTCGGAGGTGATTCGCGTCTTCAGGGTGCTACGCACGTTTGTCCTGCGCGCAGGTGAGCTTAGCGGGCTGGGTGACGCGCTGTTCTTTCTGTCGATTGATGAGATTCTGGCCGTCCTCGGCGGCGATGAGACGGCCCTGGCACGTGTCCCGGCCCAACGCGCAACCTACGAGCGCTACCGGGCATTGCCGCCGTACCCAACGTTGATTCGGGGACACTTCGATCCCTTCCTGTGGGCCGCGGACCCACAGCGGCGCGGCGATGTGTTCGACGCAAGTGGCAACAGTGCGCCCGCTAGCGCTGCGATCACCGGCTTCCCTGGCGCGGCCGGCATCATCGAAGGCCGGGCACGGGTGCTCGCCACATTCGATGAAGGCGAGCAATTGCAGCCCGGCGAGGTCCTGGTGACGATTGTGACCAACGTTGGCTGGACGCCGCTGTTCCCACGCGCAGCCGCCATCGTGACCGACACCGGCGCACCACTATCGCACGCCGCCATCGTGGCACGCGAACTTGGCATCCCCGCTGTAGTGGGCTGTGGCAATGCCACGATGCGCCTGCACACAGGGGATTGGCTGCGGGTGAACGGTGAGCAGGGCACTGTGGAGGTGCTGAAGGCGGCGGATGCTGCGTGATCCGCTGGCCGCCATCTCACGCGTGGATAGCCCTCTCTTTGGGGCGTACACGCGTTTTCGGCGCCGCTTCATCGTCCCGCACGCGCATGGCGCTGGTGATCGTCAGGCCTAGAGCACTCAGGCAGATCATGCCAGAGACGCACATCAGGAGCGCGGCCCAGGGGTGTGAGAAGAGGAACATGGCCGTGACCTTTTCGGGTGGCAGGTGCAGCAGGCCGCTGAAGACGAGCAGGCCCACCGCTTCGTTGCTGCCTACCTCCCCTGGAGTTGTCGGCAGGATGTAGAACATGATGTACACGGTGTAGCCGAAGAGCGCGGTCCCGAAGGAGATCGGGAAGCCGATGGTCCAGAAGGCCAGCATGGCGAACAGTCCGTCGCACAGCACGGCAATACAGGTGAGCAGCAGCGCGGGGATGAAGATCCTGGGGCGGCTGGCGCCGGCCAGCAGCGAGTCCACAAAGCCTGTCGCGAAACCCTCAATCTTGCCGCCCAGCACTTTGGGCAGCAGACTCGTGAGCTTTTGCAGTAGCGCGATGGCTGCGGTGCGTTTCCAGGCCGCGAACCCCACGAAGAGGAACAGGCCCAGGAGCAGCCCACCGACCAATCCCAGGACCAGCCAGACCCTGATATCCATCTGTATGCCCAGCAGCGGCACGAGGGCCAGGATGAAGAGCACGGGCAGGAGGTCCAGCGCCTTGTCCATGGCGACGGTGGGCAACGACTGGCTGATGGGGATATTGGCGATGCGCTTGAGCATCAGGCTTTTGGCCACCTCGCCCCCGCGTACCGGCAGCAGGAAGTTCAGGAAAACGCCCACCAGGAATAGTTGGATAGCCTTGAGGGTGCTGATCTTGCCGATGGGATTGAGGAAGAGCTTCCAGCGCACGCCGCGAATGCTGTAGGCCAGCAGGAAAGAGACGCCTGAGAGGAGTCCAAAGATAATGCCGCGCGGGGTCGCCAGGTTCTGCCGCAGCACATGCAGCGTTTCAGAGAAATCCACAAAGCGCGAGACGAGGATAAGCAGGCCAACGCCAATCAGCAGGCCGAGGGTTACTTTGACTATGGGCAGGCCGAGGAAGGCTCTCCATGCCGGCTGCGGCCTTGCGGGTGGCCTGGGGAGCGCCACAGCGGCGACAGCGGGTACCGGCATGCTGCGGCCGAATGGCTCGCGGCCGTAGATATTTACGACGGGGAAGACGCCGGTCTGCTGGATACCTTCGGGCCACCAGCCATCTTCCAGGCTCTCCGCGTCCTGGCCCGGCTGACGACCCTGCGGCGCAGAGACGGCACGCATCATACCGCTCAGTTGCATCAGGCGGGAGGTGCTCTGTTCGCTTACGTCGAGCAGTGCCGCGTGACTACTATAGAAAGAGCGAGCAGACGTGTTCTGCGTCGCTGCCTGCCTGCCTGGTAGTTGCATAGCGGCGGTCGGCTGCGAGGCGATATCTTGCGCCGGAACAGGGGTATTGGCAGGCGTGCTGCCGGGTGCTGGCCAGGGAGTATCGGGTATGTTACCAGGTGCCGGGCGGGGGGTATCGGGCGTCTCGCGCATGCCAACCAGGCGCGTTGAACGATAGCGGACGCGTGGCGGTCTTCTCTGCTGCTCCTCTGGCATACCGGACCTCGTGTCAGAAATAGGCTCTGCCTGGAAGTCGCTCACTTGCGCGCCCTCGTGCCCAGGCACATGGTCGTCAGAACTGAACTTATAAGTATTCATGTTGTACGTACCAGTCTGCTGTCAATTGTATACCCTTTGCCAACTCCACACCAGGGGCGTACCCTAGCTCTGTTTTCGCGCGGCTACTATCATACACGCGACTGTGCGTGAGGAATCTGACGCGGCTGCGCGTCAGGGGCGCGCGCTCGCCTTTGAGACCGGGGGTGAGCGCGAAAATATCTGCGGCCAGGTTGGCAAGCCAGAGTGGGATACTGCCCGTGGGAAGTTGCTTGCCCAGGGCCTGTGCAATGGCGGTCGCGAGTTCGTGTATGCTGGCGGGCTGCGCGCCCGCAATATTGTAGCTATGTCCGAGCGCCTCCGCGCGCCCGCCGGCAAGCAGCAACGCGTCAGTCATGTCGTCGATATAGACGGGATGCAGTAGCGCCTGGCCACCGTCAATGACGCGGAACAGGCCTTTTTTGATAGAGACGAAGAGGCCCAGCAGGTGGAGATCGCCTGGACCATAGACCAGTCCCGGCCGCACGACGGTCACGGGCAGCCCCTGCTCCCGGTAGGCTTCGAGCGCCAGGAGTTCTCCCTTTAGCTTGGTCGCTTCGTAGGGGTTGGTGGGCGCGAATGGAGCCTCTTCAGCGGCCGGCGTTGTGCCAGTCTCACCAAACACGCCTGTTGTGCTGCAATGGACCAGGCGCCGCAACTGGCTCGCTCCCTGGCAGGCGCGCAGGACTGTGCGTGTCCCCTCGACATGCGTGTGCCGGTAGAGTTCGGGCGGCGTGCTGGGGTGGTACAGGCGGCCGGCAAGATGGTAGATAATTGTACACCCCTCAACTGCGCGCTGCACCTTATCGAGATCGGTGATGTCGCCCACGCAGATCTCTACCGTATCGCCGAACTGAGCCCGTGCTTTGCGCTCATCGCGTGCCAGAACGCGCACCTGCTGCTTTTGTTGTACAAGTGCGGCGACCAGCGCGGAACCCAGGAACCCGGTGGCACCCGTTACCAGAGTCGTCATGAGCGCACCCCTGAAGCAGGTCGTAATCGTAACAGCAGCATGTGTATCTATCCCTTCCGCCAGGGCACCCACCAGGGATGCCCCTACATATGTATAGCAGTGTATGTATCGAAGTAGCAGGTGTGTCATTGTCTGTCCCGGTCAGGCTTTGCGCATCGGGGAGCGCCTGTTTGTGTTATCCATCATATTGTATAACGATCTTTGCGTCCAGATCGGTAGTACCATGTTCCGACCTCTCTCATTTGATTGCGCCTCACACTTCCATTATCTTTTCCATGACCCCACAAAAAAACCTGCACGTGCGAAGCCATCGCTCCTACGCAATTGGAGGGGACTTGCCAGTAGGGGGGTGATTCGGATAGACTGAGGGAAACGTGAGAAAGGAAGAAGAGAGGCCCGCGAGTCCGTACCATTGTTAAGGAGAGTTTGATCGTGACTGAAGGTTTAAAAGTCGTCAGTATGTTCCCATTCACGGCTGAGTCGTTAGAGGAATTGCGCGAGGCAGCGCAGGCCGAGGTGCTCGTGCGATCCAACAATGCTGAGTTTCTGGCGCAGGTACCGGAGGCCGAGGTGCTCTGCGCCTTTCGGCTGCCGGAGAACATACGCGAGCTAGCGCCGCACTTGCGCTGGTTGCAATATCCTGGGGCCGGCGTTGACGCGCTGGGGCCAACCGGGCTGCTCGAACCTGATAGCGGCGTCATCATTACAACCGCCTCCGGCATTCATGCGACAACCATTAGCGAGTATGTCTTTGGCAGTATGTTGATGTTCAACCGCTCGTGGCCCGAACTCGTGCGTCTCCAGGACCGGCGTATCTGGGGGAGCACAAGCTGGTTTAATCTGAGGAAACTGGAGCTAGCTGGTCAGACGCTGGGCATAGTCGGTGTGGGAAGCATCGGCCGCCACATCGCGCGCCTGGGCCATGCCTTCGGAATGCGAGTCCTGGGCATGAAGCGCTCTGCCAGTAAAGGCGACGAGGATATCGATCAATACTATACGCCCGCGTACTTGCACGAGCTACTGGGTCTGAGCGACTATGTGGTGCTGGCCACGCCGCTCACCCCTGAGACAGAGAAGATGATCGGCGAAGCTGAGTTGCGGGCTATGCGCAAGGGTGCTTATCTGGTGAACATAGCGCGTGGGCGCGTCGTTGATGAGCAGGCATTGATCCGGGCGCTGAGAGAAGGCTGGATTGCCGGGGCCGGGCTCGACGTAACGGAGGAAGAGCCATTGCCGGCCGATAGTCCACTCTATACGATGCCCAACGTGATTCTGACGCCGCATATTTCGGGAGAGACGGTCTATTATGACGAGCGGCTGGTTGCGCTTTTCGTCGATAACCTGCGCCGCTATCGCGCCGGTCAGCCCTTGCGCAATCTCTATGAAGCGCGCCGTGGCTATTAGCCAGGTGAGGCGGCCGCGCACACGGGCGGCTCTACCTATGCACGAAAGGGGAAAGCTGGAGGAGAAACATGAGTACAGATCTAGGTATTGTGGAACTACTTGGAGCTGAGGCCGTCGGTCAGCCTGGACAACGACGGTTCCGCCTCTTTGCGCGCAGCAGCCGGGGTACTGCCGTGATGTGGATGGAGAAAGAGCAACTGAGCACGCTCTCAGTGGCGGTAGACCGCCTGCTGGCTCATATCACCGAGGGCCAGGTATTGCGCGTCGAAGCGCAGGCGGCGGCGCCGGAGCCATC
>JALYTT010000111.1:15159-15587 GCA_030854145.1 Chloroflexota bacterium
TGCCCGCCGACTTCCCTGGCATCCCCGGTGATGAGTTTCAGGTGGCGCAGCTCAGGCTCACTTACAACGAGCAAAGCTCGCTCTTCTTGTTGATCGCCGTCCCGCTGGAGATCATCATGATGCCGGGCGAGGAGGTCCGACCGCGTGTGCGCGAAGACCTGGCCGTGTCCCTATCCTTTACGCTCGAACAGGCGCAGGAGTTAACCGGTAGCATCACCAGGATCGTCGGTTCCGGGCGCCCCGTCTGCCCATTGTGTGGCATGCCGCTCGATGACGGCCCCCATATGTGCGAGAAGCAGAATGGACACCGTGAAATCATCCAGGTAATCGAGGAAGGGAGGGAAGGCGAAGAATAGATACGCGCCCATCGACCCGTAGCGCGTGGCTTGCCTCGCCGTCCTGGAAGCTTCGGGACGGCGAGGCAAGCC
>JALYTT010000553.1 GCA_030854145.1 Chloroflexota bacterium
TTATAGCCATCCGTGATGCCAATGGGAACTGGACATCTGGACGCGTTGAGACACAACGCGCAGATTTTGCGGCACCGGTTGGGGGTCAACTCCAGGTCAGCGCCACAATTCAGCAACCCAATGTCTCTGGAGCTGCGGCTGCTGGCTACTGGCCGGCGTTCTGGATGCTCGGCACACAGTTTCGGGTAGACCATAACTGGCCCAACGATGGTGAAGTTGACATGATGGAAGATATCAATGGACTGAGCTCCGTTTTTGGGACCCTCCATTGTGGTGTCAGCCCCGGAGGCCCCTGCAACGAAACAACCGGTATCGGTAGTGGACAGCGCGCGTGCTCTGGCTGTCAGACGAGCTTTCATACGTACTCGGTGATTATTGATAGAAGCGTTTCGCCCGAACAGATTCGCTGGTATCTTGATGGTGCCAACTACTTTACCGTCAATGCCAACCAGGTGGATGCCACGACGTGGGCACACGCAGTGGATCATGGCTTCTTCATCATCTTTGACCTGGCGATGGGCGGTGGCTTCCCCAATGCCTTTGGTGGTGGCCCCACTGCTGCAACCCAATCGGGAGCATCCATGCTTGTCGATAATGTGCAGGTATCCACCATGGGTGGCTCTGGTGGTGGACCCACTCCAACAGCCACGACACCACCGCCTCCTCCAACGGCTACGCCACCAACAGGAAGCGGATTTACACAGGGCGCAAGCAGTGTTGGCCCAAATCAGGCGCAGCTCAGCTTCCAACCGCATGGCTGGACCGCAGGCTATGTGATTGCACACTATACGGTTGCTGGGGGGGGCCAGCAAAACGTCAACATGACCTACAACAGTAGTACCTCGCGCTGGGAGTATACCATTGGCGGCCTGAGTCCGAACAACGTCATCAACTACTCATTTACCTACCAGCAAGGTGGACTTCAGTATGATACTGGTACATACAGTTACACCTTTAATCCCGTTCCTAATGGAGGTTTCGTTCAGGGCGTGAGTAGTACGGGGTCGAGCCAGGCCCGGTTCACCTTCCAACCGAGCGGCTGGACAGCGGGCTATGTGATTGTGCATTATACCGTTGCTGGGGGCAACCAGCAAAACGTCAACATGACCTACAACAGCGGTGCCTCGCGCTGGGAATATACTGCCGGCGGCATAAACTCAGGCAATGCCGTTAGCTACTCGTTCACCTATCAGAAGAGTGGACTCCAGTATGATACCGGCTGGTACTCGTGGACCCATCCGTAAAGTGATGCTTCGCTTTTTCAGTGGGAGAAGCGTGCAGGAGAGAGGGACCGTTCCTCGAAGATGCCTCTCTCCTGAAGAACTCTCTTCACAAGAGAAGGCGCTGGGGCAGTGTGTATCGCTGCCCCAGCCCCACACGAAATGTTTTGCCTCTTCCATCACCTTTTTTGGTTATCGATGAGCATGTTCTGCTAGTCCATGCACGTTGCTCACCTATTTTTCGCACAACTGGTATAGACATCTTGACGTATATACCCTAAATAGCGTATAATCTTGTATACGCTCGTCTACCCTCGTCCTCACAAAGGAGCACATCATGCCAGGAAGTAAAAGGGTCACACTGAGAGCGATAAGCATCGCTCTCCTACTCCTCATCTCGCTCATCGTAATGGTGTCCAATGTGCCCACTACCACGAAAGCCGCGCCCCTCACCGGGAGCAATTGGTATAACGCGGCGCCCTACGTGATGCCGCTGGCCAATAATCCGCCCAGCCTGACCTCAGTGATGTCAGCGAGCGGAGCCAGGGCTTTCACGCTAGCATTCATCGTGGCTAACGGCGGCTGCACTCCGGCCTGGGAGAGTGATGCAGGGCTTGATAATGTCTCCTCAGATACGCAGATGGCCCCGATCATTAACGCCATCCGCGCGGCTGGGGGCGATGTCGTCGTTTCCTTTGGGGGCTATGGCGGCACAAAACTTGGGGAGGCATGTGGTACTCCGCAGGCTACCGCAGCGGCTGAGCAGGCAATTATTAACAAGTACAGCCTGCACGCGCTTGACTTTGATCTGGAGGAGCCGGAGTACGAGAACGCGACGGCCATCACTAATGAACTGGGTGCCGCGCAAATATTGCAGCAGAACAATCCTGGTCTCTACGAATCAATCACGATACCGGGCACGACCAGCGGCACTGGCTACTTCGGCCAGCAGCTCCTGAACAATGCCAGGGCGCTGGGCTATACCCCAAATAATTACGCGATTATGCCATTTGATGGTGGCTTCAACGGAGCGAGCAGCCAGACGAGTGCATTGCAGAGCTTTAACACGCTTCTCATGAACACCTTTGGTTGGAGCAGTGCCACAGCCTATAGTCACGAAGGTGTCTCACTGATGAATGGGCGCACCGATAGCGCAGAGTACTTCTACCAGTCGGACTTCCAGACAGTGTTGAACTTTGCCCAAAGCAATCATCTGGCGCGCTTCACCTACTGGTCGGTCAACCGCGATCGCCAGTGCAATCCACCAGACAATAACGGCTCGCTCTCCGGTACATGTAGCAGTGTGCCGCAGAACGCCTGGGATTTCACCAAAATTGTCGTCCAGTTCGGAGGAGCCACGCCACCACAGCCCACGCCTACAGTACCACCCGGTCATACTCCTACTCCTACCCCTACTCAGACGCTTACACCAGGTAGTGGTGGGGGGTGTGCCGGTGTCGCTGCCTGGAACTCGTCCACGGCCTATGTCGGTGGCAACAAAGTGACGTATCATGGCTCACTGTGGCAGGCGAAATGGTGGTCGGAGGCTGATGTACCCGGCGGAGCTGCGGGCGTATGGATACTCCTTGGAAGCTGCTAATGTGATGCATATCGCGTAGGGATCGGCTTGCCGCGTCCGTGTGAGGCATCCCTTGGGGTGCCTGTGGGGTCTCCTCACGGATGTGGTAAGGAGGGGTGCCGCTTCGGCACCCCTTCGGCTCCCCTTGCCCGCCGACAAGGCCTGCGCCCGGTCCCTACGCGGAACGGAGCCCTCTCAGCCTTTCAATAAAATTTGACAGAGCAATTAGTCACTCTTGACAAAACTCATAACAATAAGCTATAGTAAATTATAGCAATTAGTTATGTTGCGTGAGAGGATTACTGCTATGTCTTCGCGCCATACTCATCACACACCGCGTGCATTGTCGCCTCTTCTTCTTGGTGCGATCCTTGTTGTATCTGTTGTGCTATCTTTCGTCTTCACTGTTCATACAGTTGAGGCGGCATCCGCGCATGTCGATATGATGCTTCTGAATAGCGATATCGGCCCTGCTGCGACGCATTTTCTCCAGTCGGCGATTGCCAGTGCCGAGAGCGATGGGGCGCGGGCGCTGGTGATCGAGATCGATACTCCGGGCGGTGACCTGCAATCTATGAAGGACATGACGCAGGCGGAACTGAGCAGTACCGTGCCGATTATTGCCTACGTGGCGCCTGCCGGTGGTCGCGCGGCTTCGGCGGGAGCCTTCATTGCCCTCTCGGCACCGCTGGCGGTCATGGCGCCGGCCACGCGGATAGGTGCCTCCAGCCCTATCCAGGACACGGGACAGAATATCGAGTCGACGCTTCTCTCGAAGCTCGAGAACGACCTGGTGACGCAGATCACCGGCGTACAGGCGCGCTATCATCGCAACCTCCCGCTGGCCGCGCTGATGGTCACCAAAGCTGCGGCTTACGACGATATCGCGGCCATCAAGGACAACATCGTTAACTTTGGGGCAGTGAACCTGACCGAACTGTTGAACAAGGCCGATGGGCAAACGGTGACCTTCATCTCCGGTCGTACTGTCACCCTGCAAACTGCGGGGGTGGCGGTCAATACTCTGAGTCCTGGCGCCTTTGAGGGACTCTACTCCTTGCTGCTGGACCCGAATGTAGCCTTCCTGCTGTTTATCGTGGCGATGATCGGCATCTACCTGGAGATCTCGCATCCAGGGATGATCCTACCGGGAGTGGTGGGGGGCATAGCCTTGATCCTCTTCCTCTTCTCGGCGGGTTCGCTCTCGCCTAACTGGGCCGGCCTGGTCTTGATGCTGCTGGCCCTGGCCTTGCTGATCTTAGATGTGCGCCTGCCCACTCACGGGATACTGACGGTGGGAGCCGTGATATCACTGGTCATCGGGTCCCTGCTCTTTTTCAATAGCGGAGGTCCCACGGGAGGACCTCAGGTCAATCCGCTGGTTGTCTATATTATGGCCGGCCTGATTGCTGTGCTGGGTTTCACCCTGGTGGCCTTCATTGTGCGCGTGCAGCGTTCCGCCATTCCCTCCGGTGTGGAGAGTATGA
>JALYTT010000554.1 GCA_030854145.1 Chloroflexota bacterium
AGGCAAGCCATAGCCCCTACGCGGATCGGAGAGAGGCCAGCTTGCACATTCTGCCTTCTTGCGCTACCATCCTATAGACAACAACCAGGGAGGCGGAGAGCAATTAAGATACGCAGGCATACAATTCAGGTAGAGGACTATCCGGTGCATTATACTGTCGCGGGCGAGGGTGAGCCTGTGGTGCTGGTGCATGGACTTTCGGCCTCCAGTCTGTGGTGGACGCGGAACGTGCGCAGCCTGGCGCAGCATTACCGGGTCTACATGGTGGACCTGCCGGGCTTTGGCACGATGCGGCGCGCGCGCCGGCGCTTCGCTTTGATCGAAGCGGCCGACTGGCTGCTGGCATGGATGGAGGCGGTCGGCATTGAGCGGGCGCACCTGGTTGGGCATTCGATGGGGGGCTATATCTGTATTCAACTCGCCGTCCAGAGACCCGACAGCGTGCGTTGCCTGGTGCTGATCGCTCCGGCCGGTCTGCCAGGCGGGCGCACAGTACGCGGCTACCTGGTCCCGCTGCTGCTGGCGATCTGGTACACGACGCCCACTTTCCTCGTGATCCTGTTCTATGACGTGCTGCGGACTGGCCCGTTGATGCTGCTGCGCGCGGCCCAGGACCTGCTGAGCAAGGATATGCGCGAGGACCTGAAGGCCATCAAGGCGCCGACATTGATTATCTGGGGTGTCAACGATACTCTGGTCTCGCCACGGTTGGGACACGTTTTGCGCCAGGAGATTGCTAACGCACGGCTCCTTGTCCTGCCAGGGGCCGGGCATGTCGTGATGTTCGATCGCGCGCGCGAGGTGAACCGCGCGCTGCTGGAGTTCCTGGCGGGCAAAGTGGTGGCAGAGTGACTATTCTATGTGGAAGTTCTGGGGGTCGGCGGGGTCAAAGGCTACAATCACCATATCGCCTATATGCCATGGTGGAAGATAGGGCCAGGGGCCGCCACGGAACATATAGGCCCGGTGTGTCTGCATGTCCGTCCAGGTAGCGGTAATGTACCAGTACTGGTTCCTGTTCACACCTATTTCGTGTTCGATTTTCTCGATGGTGGCGGCAACGCGGCGCTCTTTCAAGCGAGCTTTGCGATGTTTGCGATGGTTGGCCCGCATAATGAGCAGTATCTGTAGGATGACGCCGAGGATAGTCATAAGCGTGAATATACCCAGAAGCAACCAAACTCCATTCACATCGCCACATCCTTGCTCTATTACTTTTTAATGAAATACACTCTACGCGAGTCTTTTTTCCTTCCTCTTGTATAAACGATTGGGTCCTCTAGAAGATAACATAACAGGCTGCGAATACCTTTTGCAGAACCCTCTAGCGGCCGTCTCTTCCCAGGCGGGAAGGGGCCTCATCCATGGGTTATTCTATGCGGAAACTCCGTGGGTTACGTAGATCGAACGCCACAATTACGGTCTCGCCAACCTGCCATGGTGGCACCCGTGTCAGGGAGCCGGTCTGAAAAGTATAGGTCTGATCTGTCTGAATGTCGGACCAGGTAGCGGTGATATACCAGTAGTCCTTGCCCGTATTTTTAGCCTCCCGGAGAGAGGCTATAGTCGCGGGAACGCGCCGTTCGTGTCCGTGTGGTTTTGGTTTTGGCCGATTGGCCCGGATAGCGACCAGGATTTCCAGCAGCAGGCCCGCAATCGCTATAAATATCAAGACACCTGGGAACAGCCAGGGGTTCATAGAGAGCCTTCCTTGTTCGCTAGTGTGAAAAGAAGCATTCGTGAGTTCCTTGCCCCTCTGCTTGTTTCAACGGTTGATTGCGCTAAGAGTTAACACCGCTGGTCTATCTGGCTGCTGGAACGCGATGCTTTTTCTCACTCAAAAGTAGCAGATATAATCCCTCTCGTTTGTGATCTCAGAGTGGCTATTTTTCGGTTACACTGTAATCACAGAGAAAACCATGCTGGTTGTGGCCGCCGGGCTGGCAAGGAACGTTGGCTTATGGTTGCAGCTTACAACAGGCATTAAAGAAAAGGAGTTCATAGTGGAAGACACGACATCTGGCACTACGGCCCCCTGTATCATCAGCACAAGCGGGCTGACCAAAGCCTTCGGCTCCCTGGTCGCGGTCAATAACCTGCACCTGGAAGTGATGCGCGGGGATGTCTTTGGGTTTCTTGGCCCCAACGGATCGGGCAAGACGACCACCATTCGTATGCTGCTGGGGCTGATTCGGCCGACAGCGGGCAAGGCATACATCTTTGGCATGGATAATGCTACACATTTGCCAGCCATCCTGCCGCGCATGGGAGCCATTGTGGAGACGCCGGTTTTTTATCCGTACCTCTCAGGCGTGGATAACCTGCGCTCGGTGGCGACGGCCTCTGGTATGCTACAAGGTAAAGCCAGTGAGAGTCGTATCGATGAAGTGCTCACCATTGTCGATCTACAGAGGCAGGCGAAGGACGCCTATCATAAGTACTCGCTGGGCATGAAGCAGCGCCTGGGCATCGGGGCCGCGCTGCTCACCGATCCCGAACTGGTGCTGCTGGATGAGCCGACCAATGGGCTTGACCCCGTGGGCGTCCACGAGATACGCCAGTTGATCCTGCTCCTGTCCAGTCTGGGCAAGACCATCTTCATCTCCAGCCATATCCTCTACGAGGTGCAGCAGGTCTGTAACCGCGTGGCGATTATGCAGAGAGGCACACTTGTCAAGCAGGGGCGCGTCGGTGAACTGCTGAACCAGGGCCAGCAGGTGATAGTGCGCCTGAACACGCCTGAAGAGACGCAGCAGGCGCTGGCAATCCTCCAGCAGGCCAGAGAGCAGGACGCCTCCTGGATCTCGCAGGTGCGCCTGGAGACCGACAGGCAGAAACAGTCGATTATGCGTGTGGACATGGCGGCGACGCGTTCGGCGGAGATCACCGCGCTGCTGGCGCGCAACAACCTCTTCATCGCCGAAATGTACCCGTATCAGGTGAGCCTGGAAGAGGTTTTCCTTGAGCTGACGGGCACGACGGCGACGGAGGCGCGTCCGGGTATGGCGGCGCTGGCCGGTGGCGCGTCCCAGGACCAGGCCCGCGCGGCGACTGAAATCAGCAATACGAGAAAGTGAGGCAGAGCATGACAACGACACCCCAGGCTCTCCCGCGGCAGAGCATCGCACCCTTGCCCCGCACGTCTTCGGTCGTCATGGGGCGACAAGATTACCTGAGCACAGTCCTGCGCCTGGTCGGCATGGAACTCTACAAGATCCGGCGGCGCGCGATGTCGAAAGTGCTGGCGATTATCGGATTAGTGCTTACCATCGTGGTAATTGGTGGGATCGGGCTGGTCCTACTGATCGTTGTGAACCAGCCGGCGAGCAGTTTCTCGCCGGTGCTCTGCTCGCAATCTCCCAGAAATCCCGATTGTGTCGCCCAGCCGCCTACACAGGCGCAGTTGGAACAGTTGAAGGCCAGGCAGGTAGAGAACATTTCACAGGTATTGCGTTTACCTATGTCACTGAGTATTATTGAAAATACTATCGTCCCAAGTCTGTTAACACTGTTGATCGTTATTCTGGTGGGTACGATTGTGGGCGGCGAGTATGGCCAGGGAACTGTGCGTCTGCTGTTCACACGTGGCCCCACGCGCACACAGTTTCTGCTCGGCAAGATAGGAGCGGCCATCGTTTGTATAGTGCTGAGCGTGCTGGTGGTCACGCTCGTTGGCGTGCTGCTGGGCTACGCGCTCAATCCCATCTCAGGCATAACACCGGACTTTCACTTCTTCAACGCGGGCTGGCTGGGCTATGCACTGCTCCTGCTGCTGACGGCGATGTTCGGCTGGTTTGTCTATGCGATGGTGGCGCTCTTCTTCGGCACGCTGGGCCGCTCAACGGCGGCGGGCATCGCCGGTGGCCTGGTCTGGCTCTTTATAGAGCCAACACTTGGATTGATCCTTGGCGCGGTTGCCAACTTTGTCCAGGGCACGCTGAAGGACGTTTTGAAGGCCATTCCTGATTACCTCATCAGCAGCAATGTCAGCGCCCTTGTGCAGAACCAGCTAGCACGTGTGGTTGGCGGCCAGCCCCCAAGCGGGGGTCTGTCGGACGTGCATGCCCTGCTGGTGCTTGCCGGCTACCTGGTGGTGTTCATCGGTCTCTCATGGCTGATCACCGTGCGGCGGGATGTCACGAACTAGGTAGCGCATGTTTGTTCCGCTCGTCTTTTCGGCTGGTTGCCTCATTGAGCTACATAAAATCAGTAAGGCATGATACTATGATAGAGAAGATTGTCCCGTAGCGCGTGGCTTGCCTCGCCGTCCCGGTCACCAGGAC
>JALYTT010000112.1 GCA_030854145.1 Chloroflexota bacterium
AAGAATCGACCACCCAGCGTTGTTCGGCGGCCGCTCCCTTCTGCTTGCTTGCCAGCGTATTGAGCGCCTCACTGTTCCTGCGCAGGTAATCGACCGAGTACAGGATGGGGCGCGTGAGCCGTCGCCCGATGTACAGACCGATCAAGGCCGCCAGCAGTAACGCGATAGCCGCCACAATAGCCGTGATGCGCAATTGCTGGTCGGCCACGGCCGTAATCGTGCTGAGCGGACTGAGTACAAAGTAGTTCCAGGGAACGACAGTGGCGGTGTGGCGAGTGACCTCGAACTGCTCATTCTGTCCGCTCGGCGTCGTCTGGAATGTGCTCGATGGCTGCTTATCGTGCAGAGCATTAGCTATAGCATCATCTGCTATTACTGGTACATTGTTGCTGTTCCCGTAGAGCGCCTCGCTGCTGGCCGACACCTGGGCATCTGGGGCCAGAGGCGCCACGGCCTTAAAGAGCTGTGTAGAGTCGGTATCGGCGATGCGCACGCCGTTCTGGTCGAGGAGAAAGGCGTAGCTGCCCGTACCGTTTGCCCCCCGCTCGCTCTGGACTATATCCACGATATAGTCGATATTCAGGCTTGCGCGCATGAAGCCTAGCAGTTGCGGCGCGGTCGTTTTAGCCACGAAGATGATGGGTGCGTAGATATCAACGGAGGCTTTCTGTGTTTGGGCGTCAAAGTACACCCCGGAGAAAAAGACCTGCGCTCCCGTGGTCACCAGGCGAAGGTCGGCCGGAGGGACGAGATACTGTCCATGAGGTTGAGGTTTCGCATTCAAGGGGAAGTACAGGCGGAGATGGCCCGCCGGATCGAAAAGCGCCCATGTTGTATAGCGCTTATCACGGTAGATGCCGGCCGCGAGTGCGTAGATCGCGTGTGTCGTGGCATCCGCTGTGACTCTGGTAGGTGGCGTGGCCAGGTAGGATTGCACAGTTGGCACCTGGCTGAGGGTTCCCGCGTCTAATAAGCGCTCGCTCAGATAAGAGTTGATCAACTGTACCCGTTCGCGTGCATCGGTATCCATCGATGTGCGAGCCTGAGTTAGCAAGGCCGGGCGCGAGAGAACCTCACTGCTTACGATGGTAATCACAAGAGGAACGATAGCTGCAAACATGAGGAGCAGCGAGACACGCACAGACAAAGAGAACCGCTGTCTGTGAGGCGGCGCAATCCCGCGTGAAGACATAGCAATCACCGTCCTTTGTAGTTCCTGAATTTATTGACTTATAACTGGCGAATAAGGCCAGCGCGCTCCAGATCATAGAGCATTCTCGATACTTCGTCCCGGTTGTGGCCCGTCAGGCGGGCCAGCTCAGAAAGGGAGCGCTCTCCATTGATGAGTAGCAGGAGCCGCCGGTGGATGCGTGAAAGTCCTGCATGTTCGATGGCCTGCAAGGCATTATCCTGTTGACGTATGCGATAGGGAGCAGCGGCCACCGGTGCGGGTGCAATGGGTGGTTCTATCCCTCTACCGTTTGTATTGTAGGCCGGGAGTGGTCGCGTGACCTTCTGCATAGCCAGCGGCTGCTTTCGTAGTACCGGGTCGGTATCTGTCGCGATACCACCTGAGATACTCCGAGGTACAGGTGCAGGGGATGAAGCAGCGGGAACAAAAGTAAAATAGCACGTTCCCCAGCTTTTCAGCCAGTTAAGGGCTTCTTGCCCAGTAAGATGTGTAGCAGTTGCTTGCACCACCTGTCCATTGACAAAAGTGATGGCGCCCTCTTCAAAGGTGCGGCCCTCGCCCCGGTCTGCTGTTAACAGGCCGCTCTTTCGTCCCATCTGGATGACTTGAATAACATCGGTGAGACGTTCTGTGCTTGTTCCTCTCTGTTGTGGCATGCGTCCATCGCCCCGCCGCGCACTAATAGTTACTCCCTACAACCGCTTGATCCATCATGAAATTGCCGGGTTATTGAAGCTCTCGCTAAGCATATCACACAAGGTAAAGAGATACAAAAAAATAGGTCAAATGGCGTATTCTACTGTGTAATAAATTGTAACAATTTGTTTCGTCCCCATAAGTACTCAACACGCTATCGTGCATGCCTACTACGTGCGATAATGGATAAAAGCTGTGGTCTGGCGTGTTGAAAATTGAGGAATTGAGCGCTCAAGCTTGTGTGCCTGCATTTCTCATGCTATACTGCAACAGCGTCTACACTACCGCGTATCTGGATCTGGAAGGAAGCAGGGAGCTATTGCCCATGGAGTCTCGCAGCCATCCTCAGCCATCAGGGACCGAGCAGGGACTGGGAGGTCAAGGTGACGGTGTACAACACCTGGATGTATTGACCGTCACTGAACTGGCGCGTTGTTGTTCAGAAGAGACCGCCAAGTTTCTCAGGCAGAATACGTCGAACGATCGTTACTGCCTGGAGCTGTTTCGCCGGGCCATTATCAGGCGAGACGACGACGCGTGGGCCAGCATCTACCAGCAGTACGCGCCCCTGGTATTGACCTGGATCAATCAGCATCAGAGCGCCGCGCCGCTCCTGGGTCAGGATGGTAGCGGCCCGCTCGTCAACGCGGTCTTCGCGAAGTTCTCGCAGGCCCTCACGCCCGTTAAAATGGGAAACTTCGACTCACTGGCTGCTATATTAAAGTATTTGAAGATGTGCGTGCATAGCGTGGTGGCCGACGAAGTGCGCTCCCGGCAGGCGCGCCAGTATGAAGAGGCCCTGGACTCCATGGAGCATGAGCCAGCCACCGATGATCCCGCCGACGACGTGGTGGCGAATATCTCGGCCCAGGGTCTGTGGCAGGTCATTCAGGAGGAACTCAACGGTGAGGATGAGCGGGTACTGATCTACCTGGCGTATATTCATGGTATGAAGCCCAGCGAGATCAGTAGCCAGCACCGCCTGCTCTTTCCTACGGTGGATGATGTGTATCGCATCAAGCGCAATGTACTGGAGCGCCTGCGTCGCAATCGCCGCTTGCAGAATATGTTTAAGCATCATCACCTGTAGCTGCTGTATGGGCGCGTCCATCATTTTCCGGCACTGATCCCTGGAACAAGCATGCTAAAACGCTAAAACCGCTCGTTTATAGAGGTAAAGAGACAGGAAAGCCTGCAAATAAGCCGCCGGCGACGCTGGGGAGTGTCGCGCCTGGCACATGTCTAGACTCGCGGTAGAGTTGTTGTTCTGTAGAGCAAGTCGTAGTGAAGATGTTTTTTGTATGGGGTGACAACCTGGATCGTGCTGTCTGGTCCTGAACTTATATTCATTTAAAGGAAACGCTCATGGAGTGTCGTCAACCAGGTGCTGTGCGCGAGGAGGAACTGCTTGCCTACCTGGCAGGTGAGAGTGTGCGACCGGCCGTTGTGCAGCATATCGCCAGTTGTGAGCACTGCGCGGCTCAACTGGCGACCTATCGCCGGCTTGAACTCGCGCTGACCAGTACGCTGTATCGCTGGGATTGTCCGTCCAGCGAGGTACTTGGTGAATACCAGTTGGGACTGCTGAGCAATGAGGTTGCCACCGCGGTCAAGATGCACCTTGGTATGTGTGTGCTCTGTGCCGCTGAAGTGGCGGCGCTCACAGAATTTCTCGCCAACGATCCCCTGCTGGTTGAGCGCACACCCGCGCCGAGCATCTCTGTGAGTCCTGTCGCGCGTAATCATCGTGGTGCCGCGCTCGCCCAGGATGTACACCATATCCTGGACCAGGTGCGTGATCGCGCCAGCGCGGGCGCCAGGCGTATCGTCGCGGTCCTGCTGCCGCCGCAGCCGCGTCTGGCCTACCAGCGTGAAATGGTGCAGGCCGAGACGCTGTGGCCACGCCGCTATACTGCCGAGGACTTCAGTATTTCGATCCAGGTGGAGCGTGGCAGCCAGCGCCGCAATGTCGTGCAGCTTATCGGCTTCGTCACGCGTAAGGGCGCTTCACTTGACGCGTTACAGGGGACGCCGGTACGGCTTTCAGCGTCGAGCGAGTCGGTGCAGACCCAGACCATCGACGAACTGGGCAACTTCGTCTTCGCGTCGGTTGCTCCCGCGGCCTATACATTGGAGTTGCAGTTCCCTGAGGGTATTGTGTTGATCGATCAGTTCCAGGTGGCGCTCCAGGAGTAAGGTGTCGGGTGTTGTATTCTCTGAAAAGCCTTCCATGACGCCACAAGAATTAGTTGCCGAACTGCTGCTCATCAAGAACGAAGAGAAGGGACAGCGCGTCATCCAGGCGCATCTGGCGGCCTTCAGCGACGTTGCCGTTTCCCGGCTGGTTGACCTCATCAAGCGTGAGGCTGATCGCCAATGGGTTGAGGACGCGCAGGTATCATTCGTGCTGGCCGGTTATATTCTGGCGGTCGGTCAACTTACGCGGAACCGGTCGTATCACGCGCTGGGCCTGATGGCGCGCGGTGATGCCCTGCGCCGTATGGACCGCAACCAGGAGGCGCTGCCGTTTTTCGACGCGGCGGGCGACGAGTTCCTGGCGGCGAGCGATGAGGTTGGCTGGGCGCGCACACGGATCGGGCGCGTCAGTTCCTGCCTGCAACTCAATCGTACGACCGAAGCTCTCCGAGATGCCACAGCCGCGCACGAGATCTTCATGCGTCACGGCAAACTGCTGCGCGCCGGTCAGATTGATGTCAATGCCGCCATCGTCAACTACGAATTGGGCCACTATAACGAGGCCCTGAGCCTCTTTGATCGTGCCATCAAGACCTACACTCTGCAAGGGGACGGCGTCGATCTGAACATCGCGCGCGCGCGTGGCAACAAGGCCTTGACCCTGGCGGCGCTGGGAAAGTTCCGCGAAGCCGCCGACCTGCACGAGCAGGCGCGCGCGACCTTCGCCGCCTTTGGTGGGCAGGAGGTGGCGGTCGCGCGCGAGGAACTGAATATCGCCCAGATTTATGCCGCGCAGGGGCGCTACAGCCAGGCATTGCTGTTCTTCAATCGCAGCCGCAGCGTCTTCCAGCAGCATAACCTGGAGCTACAGGCGGCGGAGGTCGCGCACCAGATCTGCCTCTGCCTGGTGCGCTTGAACCGTGCGCACGAGGCCTATGAACTGGCCGGCGAGACGGTGGCCTTTTTCCGTCAGCGGCAGGGACAGCGCAACAGCCTGGCCTACGCGTTGATGTACCAGGCGCAGGCAAGCATGCTCGAAGGCGATTTTCGTGAGGCCGAGGGCATGTTGCAGGAGGCCAGGGATATCCTCGAAGAGGGCGGCTTTACGGCGCTGGCGACGAGCGTACGGCTGCACCAGGCTGAGCTGTACTTCGCGAATGGCCAGTTGGAGGCCAGCCAGCGCGAGGCCCAGCATGCCGCCGATGTGTTTGCCGATCAGGAGGCCTTGCCCCAACGAGCCCGCGTCGCCCTGCTGCAAGCGCGCATCGCCGCCGCCCAGGGCGATATCGCCATGGCCAATGATCTCTGCAAACAGGCGCTGGATATCGCGCAGGGCCAGGGACTCCTGGACTTGAAGTATCGCTGCGACTACCTGCTGGGCCAGATCGCTGAGCGCCGGGGCGACCTGAAGGAGGCGACCGAGTGCTATGATCGTGCCGTGCAGGGCATAGACGAGGTGCAGAGCCGGCTGGTCCTGGATGAGCGCACGAGCTTCCTGCGCGATAAAGAGGCTGTCTACCAGCACGCGGTCTCCCTGGCTCTGCGTTGCGGCAATCAAGAGCAGGCCCTGATCTACGTCGAAAAATCCAAGTCGCGTGTGCTGGGCGATTACCTGCGCAACAACATCGATATCCGCCTGCGAGCCGATGAGAAGGTGGGCGAGGGTATCCTCGAAGACCTGGCGCGCCTGCGCGAGGAGCAGGCCTGGTTTAGCTCGATTGTCTACGAGGCCGAGAACGAAGCGAACCTCAGCGATACCGCGATCATGCGTATCCGCTCCGTCGGACCCGTGCGCGCGCGCCAGGAGATGCAGCGCCGCGAGCGCCAGATCGAGCAGTTGCTGGAGCAGGTTCAACTACGCCTGGCCGGCGACATGGTGGTCAGACCTGGACAGCGCTGGTCGAATAGCATTGTCACTGCGCAGATGCCCACCATCGGGGATGAGACGCTGTTGCTGGAATATTATCTGGCGGGGCAGGATCTGTATATCTTCGAGCTGATGCATAACAGGGTGGTGGTGCATATCGTGCCGGATGTGGCCGCTCGTCTGGAGCGCCTCTACTCGCTCTGGCGCGTCAACCTTGACCTGGCGGGCCAGGCGGCTGGCGTGCAGGACCGCGCGGGGGCATTTGCGGGCCTGCAGGAGAATAGCCTGGGCCTGCTCCAACGCCTCTATGATCTCTTGCTCAGGCCCGTGGCGCATGCACTCAATCTCTGCGAGCACCTGATCGTGGTACCCTACGGCATCCTGCACTACTTCCCCTTTCATTGCCTCTTCGATGGTGTGCAGTTCGTGGTCGAACGCGTGAATGTCTCCTACCTGCCGGCCTTCGCGTTGCTGGATATCTGCCGCCAACGCGGCCAGCGCATCGGCGCCCAGGGTATCCACCTGAGCAACTCGCTGGTGATGGGGCTTTCGGACCATGGTCGCCTGCCATATGCGCTGCAGGAGGCCGAAGTGGTGGCGAGACAACTGGGAGCGCAGAGCGCCCTGGACAAGGCCGCCACCGCTGCACTCTTGCAGCAGGTCGGCGCGCGCAGTCCCATCGTACATATCGCGGCCCATGGCCTCTTCCGTCTCGACGCGCCGAACTTCTCATTTATCAAGCTGGCCGACCGTCAATTAAGCACCATCGAGGTCTTCAACCTCAATCTCTCCTCGTGCTCCCTCGTCACGCTGAGCGCCTGCGAGACCGGGCGCGCCGTCGTCGGCGGCGTCGACGAGGTCATTGGCCTGGGGCGCGGCTTCCTCTACGCGGGCGCCGCCTCGCTGCTGCCAACCTTATGGAAAGTAGACGACGCCAGCAGCGCCGAACTCATGGAGATGTTCTACCAGGCGCTGATGAACGATTTCAGCAAGGCCGCCGCCCTGGCCGGCGCGCAGCGCGCCTTCCTGGCCCGCGCCCGCACATCGATCCGCCCCTACCGCATCCACCCCTACTTCTGGGCTGGCTTTCACCTGATCGGCGACCCTGGGCCGCTGTAAGGCATTTGCGCGGATCAATGCATGGCAAAATAGTGCTTTCAGAAAGATCGCAGATCCCGCAGGGGTAAGGCTGTTTTCTCGTGAATATAGCTTAGCAGGCGCTCTAATTCTTGTCGGTATTCTGGGGGAGCGGGTTGGAAAGTAAAGTGGCTGTTCTGAGGAGAGGGGTACCTGCTCCGGGTTCCTACGCAAGGCTGCTAAACGCTTACGTCTGTTGAGCGTTTTGAGCAAGCTTTGGATAGCAAGTATTATCCAGGCCACGCCTAGAAGGAGAACCAGAAGAAGGAGGATGTTAGTTATCTTCTGTATTCTTTCTCATGTATTCCCAGTGCATAAAGTGCATAAGCAAAACTGTGTTGAAGGATCTCTGACCGATGGCGCTGGCGTTCTTTGGCTGCTTTAGTTTATCAGATTTACCAATTTCTGTCGAGGTTAATAGACGCCCGGACATGCGTTGTTGACCCATAGGGCGAGGCTTCGGCTCCTCTTCGGCTCCCCTTGCCCGCCGACAATGCCTCGCCGGTGTGTCCGTAGCGCGTGGCTTGCCGTTGCCCCTATCCGAAGTGATATGATGCTCATTGTTGAATGTATCTCTAGCGTATCCAGTGAAGAAGCGAGTAGAAGTGAGGTGTATCATTGAAGCATCTGGCCCCAGACTATGTGTATACCGAGCAGGGATTGCAGGCCGGCATGGTAATCGCGATCTCGGATGATGGGCGCATTGCCTCTATTGCCAAGCGCGACGCGGAGGCGCCGCCAGTTGAGCCGGTAGAGAGGATGCCATATACAGTGCTCCTCCCCGGCTTTGTGAATGTGCATAGCCACGCGTTCCAGCGCCTCCTGCGCGGGCAAACGCAGGGCTACCTCTCACGGCAGGACACCTTCTGGACGTGGCGGCGCGCCATGTATGACAAGGCTCAGCGCCTTGACCCCCGGCGACTCTATGACATCGCGTATGATACCTACCGGGAGATGTTGATGGCTGGCTATACCAGCGTGGGCGAGTTTCATTATGTCCACCATCAACCGGATGGGCAGCCATATGCGCAGCCGAACGCTATGGCTGAGGCGCTGCTACACGCGGGACGTGACGCGGGTATCCGTGTCGTGCTGCTCATGGCGGCCTACGCGCGGGCTGGGTTTGATCAGCCGCCGGAGGAGGACCAGCGCCGCTTCTGCGATGCCTCGGTTGAGGCCTATCTTGAACGCGTAGAGGCCTTGCGTGTCGCGGGCGTGCCTGTTGGCGTGGCGCCGCATTCCGTGCGCGCTGTGCCGGAGGACTGGCTCCGGGCCATTGCGGAGTATAGTCGCACCCACAACCTCCCGCTGCACGTCCACGCCGATGAGCAGGTGGCGGAGATCGAGCAGTGCCAGGCGGCGCACGGCTGCACGCCGATTGAGCTGCTGGAGCGTTTCGGCGCGCTGGGGCCGCTCACCACAATCGTGCATGCCACCCACGCCAGCGCGGCCGAGATTGCTTTGCTGGCCCGCTACGGCTGCACAGTCTGTGTCTGCCCCACGACCGAGGGCGATCTCGGCGATGGCATCGCGCCCTACGCCGAGTTGCTGGCGGCCGGTATTCCCCTGACGATTGGCTCGGATAGCAATACGCGCATCGATCCTATCGAGGAGTTGCGCTGGGCCGAGTATAGCGCGCGCATGCGCTACCAGCGCCGCCGGGTGCTGGTAGCCGATGAGTGGGCGACTCCCGGTCCGCTCTTGCTGGACTATGGCACACGGCGCGGGGCCGCGGCGCTGGGTCTGGAAGTAGGACAGATTGCCCCCGGCATGTGGGCCGACTTTGTGGCGTTCGATAGCCGGCATCGTACGCTGGAGGGTTGGAACGACGACAACTTTCTAGATGGGCTGTTCTTTGGAGCGTCCACGCGGGCGATATGCGAGATATGGGTCCAGGGTAAGCGAGTTATGTAACAAGAAAGGCCAGGCATCATGGAAGGCATGCTCTTCGAGCGCATGGAGCAATATGATTACGAGAACCTCTACTTTTGCCAGGATAAGAGCGTAGGCCTGAAGGCCGTCATCGCTATTCACAACACAGTCCTGGGTCCGGCGGCCGGCGGCACGCGCATGTGGACATACGCGGCCGAGACTGACGCCATTGTGGATGCTATGCGCCTGGCGCGTGCCATGACTTACAAACTGGCGGCGGTAGGCGCTAACTTCGGCGGCGGGAAATGCGTGGTCATCGGCGATGCGAAGCGCGACAAGAGCGATGCGTTGCTGCGTTCGCTGGGCCGCTTCGTGCATCGCTTGAACGGGCTATTTCTCACGGGCGTGGATGTTGGCACGACGGCGCGCGATTTTCAGATCATGCGCCAGGAGACGCCATATGTGGTGCTTGAGGCCGGCGGTGGGGGCCTGGGAGAGAGTGCGGTAGCGACGGCTTTTGGAGTGGTGCAGGGCATGCGCGCCTGCCTCAACGCCGTCTACGGCAGTCCCGATCCTCAGGGGCGCCATGTGGCTGTGCAGGGGATAGGGGCCGTGGGCAGAGACGTAGTCCGGCGGCTGGTGGAGGCCGGGGCCAGCGTCACGATCACGGATATCGACAGCGAGGCGGTGGCGCGCGTCGCCTCCGACTACGGTGTGAAGACGGTCGCGCCTGAAGAGATCCAGCGTCTCCCGGTTGATGTCTACTGTCCCTGCGCGCTTGGGGCCGTGCTCAACGATCAGAGCATCCCGGAGTTGCGCTGCCGGATTGTGTGCGGCTCGGCGAACAACCAGTTGGCGGAGGAGCGGCATGGCGACCTGCTGGTGCAGCGGGACATCCTGTACGCGCCTGACTTCATCGTGAATGCCGGCGGCTCCCTGTCGCACCTCGACACGTTCAACCCAGGCGGCTTCAACCTCCCGCGCGTGGAGGCCGCAATCTCGCACATCTACGAGACGATGCAGCACCTGATCGCCCTCTCGCGCGAGCGCCAGATACCGACCTACCGCGCCGCCGCTACCCTGGCTGAGCAGCGCATCGAGAAGGCGCGCGAGCAGCAGGTAAGACATTGATACGCCTAGCGTTTCAACATGTTTCATCGAACGAGTGAGACGCCCCATCCGCGTAGGGACCCGGCTTGCCGGGTCCGTGTCGGCTCGCTTGCGCAGCCAGGGGGAGGTGGACCAAGCCCAAGGACTGTCCCCACGGACGCGGCAAGCCGGGTCCCTACGCGGGTCAGGGGATCGACCGACCAGACCAAAGGGGCAGATTATGGGACTCTGAAATGGAACACCCAAGACTCTGAGGTATTGGGTTCGCTGATCTGTAATGTCCACGTTCCATGTTGACCGGATAATGCGTCATAAAAAATCACATTAAAGGGTTGACTATCGCCTCCAAATGCTAAAAATGCTGGGGACGACCGGCGACCTGCGGCATCAAGAGAGAAGTCAATGTCTGAGCTGCCTGAAAACGAACCTTTTGTCGTTCCGTCTATAATCGTCTCGCTCGGTGATATCGCGACCCTTTCCAGCGTGATACTGAATCCGTTCGCCGTGATTGTTTGATGCGGCGTCACGACCAGGCCGCCATGATACGCCAGGGTAAAATCGAATGTTATCAGCCCGTGTTCTATTGGGGGTGGCGATGATCCTGGCGCACCTGGTAGTGGATGAATAGCGCTGACTATCGCATGTATCTGTAGCGGTTGTGTATTCTTTGGTACTAGTGGTAGACTGAATAGACTGGCCCGCGGACCTGTTTCCCCCCCATTCCCGGCAACCTCCTCAAAAGTTTGTCCCTGGGATGTTACGCTTATAACCGCATCTGTGAATGTCTGCTGTCCGCTGGATTGTGATAAAACGCGGTACTCTATCACTAACTGGTTCATGTCCAGGTAGGCACGCTCCAAAACGAAGATATACTTGCCTATCCTGCCCCATTGCAATATATCCTTGAACTGATGGCGTATGCACAGATCTACCAGGACCGGCATGGGTTGGTCGGCACAGCGACTGAGTGTCATTGGGGGTACCGGCAGCGTTGGTTGTACTGTGCCCGCTGTTCGAGACCGGTTGAGAAGGAGTACCGATGTCCCGATCAGAAAGCTGAGTATGATGAGTAGCACTGCCACCAGGCTCACGGCCCTCAGCAGACGCGCATGTGGCCGCATTCGTATATGACGTGGCAACAATGGAGTTGGCGCGCGTGTAGCCTCACTGTGCGTCTGTTCCTCCGGGCCTGCTGACAACGCTGCCCCTTGTTTGCTCCCTGCAAACTCTCCTCCCTCGATAGACAAATGCCGGAGAGGCTCAACCGGGGGCAATGCCCGCAGCGCCTTTTCCATAAAAGCATAAGCCGCGAAGGCCGACGCGCATGCCTCGCATTCCTGCACATGCTTTTGTAATGCCGCTCTTTCCATCTCCGATAGATCTGCGGCATGACGGGCCGCCAGTTTCTCTCCCCAGGCGGCACATGGCTGGCGTATGATTTTTTTCATTTGTCTGTCCTCTCTTGTGGCACCTGGCTTCTATGTCCCTGATCCAGATACTGGTATTCCTGACGAAATTGTTCGCATCCTCGCTGCACATAAACGCTCACGCTCTTCTCGCTGATATGCAGCAGTTCCGCGATTTCGCGCTGTGAAAATCCGGCCTCGATCTGCAAGAGCAGGCAGGCACGATATTTGGGCGCAACATGGGTCAGCGTCTGCCGAATCTGCTCCGTTTCCGCTACACTCTCCTCCAACCCTTGTACCTGCCTGCCTGCTTCTGGAGCGGGCGGTTCCCCCTGTCCTGAGTCCCAGTCTCCATACTGCTGGGGAGGGCGTTTGACCCGCTGTTTGCGCGTATAATCGATGGCGATATTGGTAGCAATGCGATAGAGCCAGGCCATGAAGCTCTCGCTGTTGCGCATGCCGGGTAAGCCCTGCCAGGCTTTCAGAAATGTTTCCTGGGCCAGGTCGCGCCCTTCTTCGTCATTGCCGACCATACGTGCCAGGTAGGTGCAAATGCGCCCTGTGTAGGATTGAAAAAGGGTATTGAAAGCTTCCGTGTCTCCTGCGCGTGCCTGCGTTACGAGTGCTGCCAATACACTATCATTAGCGCTTTGCAGGGGTAGTAATTCTGCCATTATGCATGCTCGCTCTTCCCAAAATTATGCATTTTATTTTGTACACTTATAGAGACGCTAATAGTCCTCTAAACCCTACAACTCTTGCAGAATCATAGTCAGTTAGCATAGAGGCCATGGAAGAGCGCGAGTAGGCTAGCCTGGCTGGGTGCTGGTGACGGAACGTGGGGTCTCCTGCAAGGAGAGACGCCCAGGGAGACGAAGTGGTCGTGGTAATGAGATCCGGGGGAGGCTCAGGGCATCAATAGGCAAGCCAGCATCCCTATGTGGTTTGGCTTGCCTGGAGGATCATCGATCAGCTATGAAAGATGATGAGATCATGGTTCGTTGGATCGTAACGAACAGGGAGGCTTGTGCCTACATATAACTGTTCTTTTCTTGTATCGACCCAGGCAGTGAATGTGCAATCAAACACCTGATAATCCGCGGCTTCCTGAACACGTGCGGTAACTTTTTGGGCGACAAAAGGTGGGAAGCTCATGCCGGTATCTTCAAGATACAGAATGGTAGCAATGCCAGTGGCGCCAGTTCTTTGTAGAGTTAACCGAATGACGACACTCTGCATAAAGGCCACTTGCGCCTGAGTTGCTTGAACTTGTGACCCGGAAGTCGTAAAAGTCTGGCCGGCGCTATTCGTCAAAGCATTGCTCAGTATCTCCTTCAAATCTGAAGCTGTTCGACCTTCTACCGTTCCTGAATGAAGTTGCCCTTGCAATGCAGCTTGATACGGGTCTTGGGGAAGCGGCGTTCCTGGCTGAGACGCTAAAATGGCATCGTGCCTGGCCTTTGTGGCGGCATCCCGCGCTTTTGTGTCATAGCGTAGATCGCCTTCCAGGTCGAATTCAACTTTCATATTCTTGGGATTGTATTTGACTTTGATGACATCGCCGGCTTTAGGATGGGTAAATGGGACAAAATCCTGTTTTTTGGTTGCCCTGAAAACTTGTCCGCTTGCAGTGCGCACATCAAGAATAAACTCGTAGGTCTGCCATGATGCTTGGCTGCTTGCAGAGCTTATTTCGGCATAGAGTACAGTAGCTTCGGCCGGCTCAAGGTGCTTCCCAAACATATATATGTTTACTCCTTGTTTAAATAGCATACATCACATTATGCCATTTAAAGTATGGCGCGGGCTTAGCCTGCGCTTGAACGTGCCTTTAACTTTTTTGGTAAGGTCAGGAAGAAAGTTTCTAGTATTTAGAATTGTTCGGTTATTATAGCATATTCAGCATCTATTTAGCCTGGCAGGGCATCCACAAAGGTGCCCTGCTAGCCGCTGTGATCAATCGCGTCCCGCGTCCATCGTCGTCCTGAGCCTGCGGGGGCGCTCTCCGGGCTGGGGCGCCAGGGCCGGGTGTGCCTCGATCATGCGCAGGGCCTCGGCGAGGGCACGCTCCATTTGGGGATCGACGTTGTTGGCGTAGTCCTGGGGCGCGATATCCACCTCGATGTCGGGGTCGGTGCCGTAGTTTTCCACGTTCCAGCCTACGTCCTTGAACCAGAAGGCAAATTCAGGCTGCGTGGTAACCGTACCATCGACGAGGGCGTGACGTGGGTGGATGCCGATCACGCCGCCCCAGGTGCGCTTGCCGATCAAGGGACCCAGTTGCATGAGCTTGAAGCTGTGGCTGAAGATGTCGCCATCCGACCCCGCCTGCTCGTTGGTGAGCGCCACCATGGGGCCGCGCGGAGACTCGCTGGGATACGGTTCTGGCTGACCCCAGCGGGGGAAGTCGTAGCCCAGGCGCCGGCGCGCCAGCTTCTCTAGCAGCAGACCGGAGACATGGCCACCACCGTTCCAGCGCACATCCACCAGCAGTGCTGGATAGTCGTACTCGGTCAGGTAGCTGCGGTGAAATTCCGCGTAGCCTCTGGGGGCCATATCAGGGATATGAATGTAGCCCACTTTGCCCTCAGAGAGCGTGTGGACCCTTTGCCGGTTGCTCTCAACCCAATCGCGGTAGCGGGCCGTCTGCTCTTCAGTGAGCGCCTTGACCGTGATCACACGTGTCTCTTTGCTCTCCGCACTCTCGATGATAAGCTGGATCTCGTTTCCGGCCTGGTTCACAAGCAACTCATCAGGAGTGCGATCGCGGCTCACGCGCTGCCCGTTGATGGCCAGCACGGCATCGCCTGCGGACACGTTCAGCCCCGGAGTATTCAGAGGCGAGGTCGCCTTGCTGTCGGCGGGGTCGCCGCGCACGATATGGGCGATGCGATAGCGTTCGTTCTCGGCATCGTAGGTCCAGTCCACGCCCAGGAAGCCCTGGCGGTAGTGTGGTCCGCTGCGGTATTCGCCTCCCCCTTCATAGGCATGGGAGGTACCCAGCTCGCCCTGGAGTTCCCACAGGAGGTCGGAGAGTTCCGCGCGCGAGGAGACGCGCTCAACCAGCGGCGCGTACTGCGCATAGATAGCATCCCAGTCGATGCCCGACATATCCGCGGCCCAGAACTGTTCGCGTTGCAGGCGCCAGGCCTCGGCGAACATCTGCTTCCACTCGGCGGCTGGTTGCACCGATACCTTGACGCGTCCGAGATCGAGCCAGCCGCCCTCGCGACCGGGGCGCTCGCTGCTCTCCCCCTTGGGGGCCTTATCGCCGGCTTTGAGCACACGCAGGCGATGATGCGCACGGTAGATCAGCGTCCTGGCGTCACGCGCGAGGTCGAAGTCGCTGACGCCATCGATAAGCCCCTCGCTCTTGTTGTTCTCGAACTCGTAGCTGTCGATGTGCCCCTTAGCCCTGGTGTCACGAGGGTCTATGCCCGGAATGGAGAGTGCTCCTTCGATGGGAAATGACAGGAAGAGCGCCTTGCCTTTGATGCCGCGTATAGCCCCGTAGCGCCCCTCCGCTACCGGGAAAGGGATCGCTCGTGAGGTAATGCCTTCCAGGTCGATAGTGATTGGATCAGGCTTTTTGGAAGCGCCAGCTTCCTCCCGGTCTTCGTCATTTTTCTGGCTGCTCTCCTCTTCACCATTGCTGGTCGATTGCTGCTTATCTTTATCCTTCTCCTTATCTTTGTCCTTCTCGCCAGGCGCTTTGGGTTCCGGGATGAAGGGCGAGCGCAGGTCGCGTTGCAAGGTGATCAGGTACGGTCGCACGCCGCGCGGGAAGCTCAGGTCGAAGTGCAGGTTATCGTAGACAGGATTGAAGGTGCGGTAGCCCAGGAAGTACAGGTACTTTCCCTCTGGATCGAAGGCAGGCGAGGTATCATGGAGCACAGGCTCGGTTACATAATGGGTCTCGCCGCTTTCCAGGTTGCACAACTTGATGGCGGTGGTCTGGGATGTGCGTGCGAAGCCATATGCCA
>JALYTT010000555.1 GCA_030854145.1 Chloroflexota bacterium
GCTGGGAGGAGGCCCCACAGCCTCACCCGGATGCGGCAAGCCGAATCCCTACGCGGGAAGAGGCATCGCCCTGATATCCGTGCCATGAACCTTGACGGAGCACTATAGAGTCCATTGGACTGAAGCCATGCTATGGAATGTGTCGCCATCCTTGTGCATCGACCTCAATCCCTGGCACTTGGCCCCAGAAGACACGTGCCAGTAACTCGGCGGATTCTACCAGGCGGGGGCCAGAGCGATTAAGATACTGGTTGCCATCGAGGGCATAGACCTGGCCGCGTTGGACTGCTCGCAACGAGTGCCAGGCCGGGTGCTGCCGCAGAAGCGCCACATCGACGAGCGTGCGTTCTATGGTGAAGCCGCAGGGGGAGAGCACCAGCACATCCGGGTCTGCGGCCTGTAAGTCTTTCCAACTGAGCCAGGGTGAATGCTGTCCACTCTCGCCGAAGAGGCTGCTGCCACCTGCATACGCCACCAGTTCTGGGGTCCAGTTGCCCGCGCCCATCAGGGGGTCCAGCCATTCCAGCACCGCGACACGCGGTGCTGGTTGTAAGCGAGCGGTGATTGCACGCAAGTGGTCGAGACGCTGCTGGTAGCCCTCTACCAGGGTGTGTGCCTGCTCGGAGCGTGCCAGCGCCTGCCCCACGCGCAAGACATCCTCCCAGACATCGCTCAGCCGGTAGGGCGCCAGCGAGACTACGCGCGGCTGAAGGCCGGTGAGACCGTGCAAAGCCCGCACCACGTCGCGCTCGCTGACGGCACAGACATCGCACTGTGTTTGGGTGAAAATGAGATCTGGTTGCAGGGCCTGAAGAGCTTCCTCATCGATAGTGTAGATGCTCAAGGCCCTGAGCGCAGCATCCTGAGGGGAAGATGTGCTGCGCGCGATCTCTTTGATCTGGGCATCGATGGCGGCGCTACTGGTGTCGGTGGCAATCTGGACGGTGCTGACGACGGGCAGCGAAAGCACCTCTGGCGGGTAGTCGCATTCGTGCGAGCGCCCCACCAGTTGGTCCAGACAACCAAGAGCGGCGATCATTTCTGTGGCGCTGGCGAGGAGAGAAACGATGCGCATGAGTGTTCCTTTCGGGTTGACATGTGTTCGCGGGGCGTGGAGGCGCTGCTCCAGGGCCGTGCATTCTCTGTCGGCATTGTATCATATCATATCCGGGTGAGAGACTCACATTATAAGGTTCTGGATGAATGAGTGCATATCTGTGTCTATTGTGGTATAGTTCTCGATAGAGACATGAATGCGGCTCAGCAACATTCTACGACATGGCTACGAACGCCTCGCGGGCGCGCCGTGTCCAACATCGGCAATAGTGTAGCAGCCTGCGATCTCAGGACGGAGGCACGTTCACAGAAAGGGACGCGTGGATACCGTGAGCGATAGAGATCGATTTGACAAGTTTACGGAGCGCGCCAGGAGGGTTCTGGCCCTGGCTCAGGAAGAGGCCCAGCGTCTCCAGCACCACTATATCGGCACAGAACACCTCCTGCTGGGGCTGCTGCGCGAGGGAGATGGTGTTGCCGCGCGCGTGTTGAATAACCTTGGTATAGACCTCAATAAGGCGCGGAGCGGCGTAGAGTTTCTGGTCGGACGTGGGGACCGCATAGTGTTTGGCGAAATTGGCCTGACGCCGCGCGCCAAGAAGGTTATCGAGCTGGCTATTGACGAGGCCCGCAAACTGAATCACCACTATATCGGCACAGAACACCTCCTGCTGGGGCTGCTGCGCGAAGGTGAAGGACTGGCCGTTGGCGTGCTGGAGAGCCTGGGAGCCAATATCGATAAGGTGCGCACTCAGACAATCCTGGTGCTGAAGGGGTCCGGCGCGCAAGTGCTCCCTCCGGTACCGGTGGCGGCGGCGGAGCTTGTGAAGGAAGGTGAGCAGGCGCAGACGTGTAGCGCCTGCGGCGCACGCAGCCCCGGCTATTTTCGCTACTGCTTTCATTGCGGCGCCTGGTTGGGTGGTAACGAGTAAGCGTGCCTCGTGTGAAGCGCAACCCTTGACAGATTACTCGCGTCCGCCCGCCGTTAGCAAGTACGCCAGGCCAATGATCAGTAGGCCCGCGCCAGGCAGCCAGAGTGAGAGCATAAAGGGAATGAATTGCGCCGGCGTCAATCCTCGCGCGAGCAGGTACTCGATAACGCCCACAATCACGATCAGGATGCCCGGCGTGACGGCGCCCGCGCCCACGTATCCGCGCCGCCCGGCCCAGGCGATGCCCAGCAGTCCCAGGCCGATAGCCAGGATGTAGACGGCAAGAACCTGGTTGCCTGGAATGAGGCCCTTGAACACCAGGAAAACGGCGATGCCCAGCAGCGTGGTGAGCCAGGCCGCCACCATCAAACGCCTGGGGTTCAGCATGGCCGCCACCAGCATACCCACGCCCAGGAGCAGGACGCCCAGCGGATAGCTGCCAGGTCGCACACCCAGGACGAGATGTACGATCCAGGCCGCGATCAGGAAGAGTACTCCCATAACAAGCAGCGCGTAGGCCTGGCGACGGTTTTGCGCGTGCGCGGCCGCACGTACAGGGAAGCTTTTGACCATCGTGTCATTCTCCGACAATATTTTGCCTTATTATAGCAGGTTTCTTTTCTGCCAGGGATTGCCTATGCCGTTTCGCGAATTGCCGCCACCCCTGACTTTTTCATCTGCAAGAGAATGAGGGGGAGTGACACTCCTTCCCCCTCGGACTTAAGTCTGACCTCGCTTTGATACACATGTGCCAATCAGTCACTCGTGAAGGCGCGGAGCGTCTCGCGAGTGACCTGCGCCGGGATTCTTAGATGTGCGTCATGTTCCATCCTGAAAACTCGGTGACTTTTTCTGGTAGAAAATGCAGAACCACAGGAGACCGCTGGACTAAGGTTGTCACCACTTGCGGTCGTATGCCTTCATCTTTCACATAGTGTTCTATTAGGCGTTCGAGATCTTGCCGGACGAGTGTCTGATCTTCGATGATGGAAACGCGTCCATAGAGGCTGACAGAACGGCCCACATCTCCAACACACAGCGCGATGCGGGGATCACGACGCAAATTCTTGATCTTTTGGCTACGGCCTGGGGTACTCATGACCAATGTCCCATCACCTGCCAGCAGATACCAGATTGCGGTGACGTGGGAACTGCCATCTTTGTTTAATGTACTGACCACTGCCACGCGGCCTTCACGGAGAAACTCCCTGGCCCAGGTGGAAAGCATGTTTGTCATAGATTGATCTCCTTTTCCTCTTGCACAGTTGTCACTGGATACATGACACTGTTGCATAATCAACAGTTTGGTGTATACTACAGTGTTGTCAGTGTAAGGGAAGCCACTGCTGCGTGGCAATCAGCAAACAGATCAGATTGTTGTGTAGACAACAGCAAAGGGAAAGTGTTGGTTTCTGTGACGAGTGAGTGAGAACGCAGAGACCTGCGAGGAGAAAAGATGCCTGGAGCAGTGAACAGAAACGACCCGCGCGTGCAGCGCACCCGTCAGTTGCTGCTGCACGCGTTCATGGCATTACTGGAAGAAAGGCACAACATTCACTCCATCTCTGTGCAAGAGATTACAACGTTGGCCACGGTGAATCGGGCCACTTTTTATGCCCACTTTGAAGACAAATATGCCCTTTTGGAGAGCTGGATGCGCGAGAAGTTTCACCGGACGCTTTTGAGCCAGCTCCCTGCTTCATCCACGTTGCAGATCAACACGCTCCGTTTGCTTATTTTGGCCGTGTTTGATTTTCTTGCTCGCTTTCGTGGTCAGCTCAAGCCTGCCGATAGGCAGTTTGAGCCGCTTTTTGAGATTGCTTTGCAACAAGAGCTCTATGAGATCCTTTTCTTGTGGCTCAAGCGTAAGTCGTCGGAGATTCACGTTGGCGAGGAGACCGTAGAAACCACCGCGCAGGTCATCAGTTGGGCAATCTTCGGTCCAGCAACTCAATGGAGCCGGGGAAATCGAACCATCTCAGCAGAAGAGATGACCCATCGCGTCTTGAGTGTCGTGATTGCTGGCTTGTCACCTGTCATCACTGTTACTTGACCGATGCTCTAGTACTACTTTGTTAGTTTCAATTCGATCCGCTCTACAAGCCGACTGACGAAAGCCGCTTTTTAGGAGTCTCTGCAAGAGCAATATGCTTGTCAGCAGGCTTAAGTGAATTCTGCTTCACGAAACTAACAGAGTAGTACTAGTGGACTGACCCACCTCATGTGAAACCTCGCCTTCGGCGGCGGGAAGAGAGGAGTATCGGGGGCACAGCCCCCGCC
>JALYTT010000556.1 GCA_030854145.1 Chloroflexota bacterium
ATAATAGGCTGTGGCATCGGACACCTCCGTGGTTTCAGGTTGTTGTATTCACCTGTTTCATACCACATGGTGTCCTTTCCTGCTACCCTCTTTCCAAAAAGTGCAAAGATAGTGTTGAAGTATGCTGTGCTGATTTTTGCCATTAATTCCTGCACATCGTAGCATTCGATGAGATAAGAAAGGGATATGAGAATATATGACAAGCAGTTTCATGGTGCCTGTTGCAGCAGTTGACGAAGTGTTACCACACCCAAACGCAGACTTGCTCGAATTAATCCATGTTCTGGGCTGGCAGTTGGTTGCAGCCAAAGGACAGTTCCAGGTTGGAGAGAAGATTGTCTATTTCCCACCTGATAGCGTTCTGCCGTTTGAGTTGAGCGAACGCTTCAATGTGACAAAATATCTTTCCAAGCAACGCATTCGATGTGTAAAACTGCGTGGTGAGCCATCATTTGGACTTGCGATGCCTCCAGATGATGCCACCTGGCAGATTGGGGCAAATGTCGCTGAGCACTACGGCGTCACAAAATATGAGCCACCTCTGCGCTCTACTGCCGAGGATGCAGTAGAGGATCATCCACTATTCCCGAAATACATCATCATTGAAAACCTACGGAACTTCCCCCATATCTTTGAGCCTGGTGAGATGGTGGTGCTCACAGAAAAGATTCACGGGACAAGCGCACGTGTAGGGATAGTGGAAGGTGAACTGATGGCAGGATCACATCAATTGCGACGGAAACGCCCTGAGAATGATACACAGAGCTTGTATTGGTTCCCACTCTCGCTGCAAAGCGTGAGGAACCTGGTGCAAGACTTAGGGCAAAGGTACCATCAAGCAGTGGTGTATGGAGAAGTGTATGGCCCAAAAGTTCAGCGACTCCACTACGGGCTAAAAGAAAACCAGTTGGGTTTTCGGGTTTTTGATGTGCTCGTTGACGGGAAATACCTGGAGTATCATGAAATGGTGAAATTGTGCCATGCATTTGAAGTTGAAACGGTTCCGGAGATTGCGATCATTCCATTTGATTTGGCATCCATCAAACTGCACAGCGAGGGGAAGACGCAAGTCGTGTCGAACAATGCACATATCCGTGAAGGTGTTGTTGTCAGGTCTGTTCGTGAGCACAATCATCCAGCACTTGGGCGTGTGGTTCTGAAATATGTGAGCGATAGTTACTTCCTCAAAACAAATGAGAAAGATTTTACGGATTATACAGAACAGTAATTGTACATCCCCCCATTCGGCGGGCGGAATCTGCATATTCCCGAAGGCACCCTCAAGCCAATTCCCGGCTAACTTGAGCGACCATGACGACTCAAAGCTGGTCTGCGAAGTATAACAGGCCGATGCCCGGATGAAGGATAACCAGGTCCGAAGCCCTATACATCTCACATGCGTCCCCTAGATTTCTCACGCGGGCGCCTCTTGCCGTGAGACGTGGTACCATATATACCAATGAAGAATATCCTGCGGAGACGTAGTGCTTTTATGTAAGGAGAGCAGTTTTTTTATGAGCGAGCAAGAACAGAAAAAGGTAGCGATGGTGATTATGGCGCACCCGGATGATGCTGAGTTTGGCTGCGCCGGGACGGTGGCGACCTGGGCCAGCGAGGGCTGGGATGTGTATTATGTTGTGTGTACCGATGCCGCTGGTGGCGGGCCGGACGATGCGACCGATGTCGGACCGCAGGCGCGACACAAGATCAGCGCGACGCGCCAGGCTGAGCAGCGCGCGGCTGGGGAGATCCTGGGCATCAAAGACGTAATATTTCTTGATTACACCGATGGGCAGTTACAGCCAACGCTTGACGTGCGGCGCGACCTTGTGCGGCTCCTGCGCCGTTATCGTCCGACACGCGTGATCTGCCAGTCGCCCGATCGCACCTGGACGCCGATCATGTCTATCCCGCGTCACCATCCCGATCACCTGGCGGCGGGCCAGGCGGCGCTGGCGGCCATCTACCCCATGTCGCAGAACCCATGGGACTTCCCCGAATTGCTGGCGGAAGGCCTGCCCCCCCATCGCGTAGAGGAGGTCTATATCGTAGGCGCGCCAGTGCTGAACTACGCGGTCGATATCTCGGCAACCTTCGAGCTAAAGATGCGCGCCCTCCAGGCTCACGATAGCCAGGTTGGTGACCATTTTGAACGCGTGGAGCAGATGCTGCGCAAGGGCAATGCGGAGGGTGGGGCCAGGCACAATGTGGCCTATGCCGAGGAGTTCCACAAGACCGATAATCGCAGCGCACCCCAGCCGGAGAAACTGTAACCGCTTCGCTCCAAGAGCTTCTCCAGGTTTCTTGAAGAAGGATAGACATGTCAGACGATTGCGATGTATTAGTTGTGGGCGGCGGCCCCGCCGGGCTGGCCGCCGCCGAGGCGGCCGCTCAGCAGGGCGCGCGCGTGCTTGTACTGGAGCGCCAGAACGAGATTGGCTATCCCGTCCATACCAGTGGCGGGAGCTGGATCAAAGATATGCAGGCACTGCATATCCCCGAACATCTTTATCATCCTATCAATACGGTATTTTTTGTTTCTCCGCGCCGCGAGATAGAGCTGCGCTACGCCTCCCCGCTGGCCTGCGTGCTGGATGTGCGCGGCCTCTACCAGCACCTCGCCGGGCGTGCCATCGCCGCCGGCGCTACTCTGCGTATGCGTCATACTGTCGAGCAGACACAGCTGGAGGATGGCCGCGTTCTGGGCGTGACGGCCAAAACGCATACCAGCGAGCGTATCAGCGTGCGTGCCGCCGTCACCATCGACGCCAGCGGCATCGCGCGTCATGTGGGCGTGCGCTCAGAGATGGGCAAGGCCTTCCAGCGCTACGGCTACGGGGCCGAATACGACCTCTACGCGCCCAACTACCCCCAGGACGAGGTGTTTCTGATCATGGGCAGCAGCTTCGCGCCGCGTGGCTATGCCTGGGCCTTCCCGCGCGGCAATGGTCGCGTGCGCCTGGGCGTCGGCGTGATCCATCCCGATTGCGACGACGATGCCCGCGTCTACCTGGACCGAATTATGCAGGATCTCCCCCAACTGCGTGATAGATTGCAGGGTGCCAGCCCTATAGAGTATCACACGGGGCTGTTCCCATCCGAGGGGCCGCTCGCACACTTCTCGCGCGCCGGCCTGCTGCTGGCCGGTGATGCCAGTGGCCATGGCTCGGCGCTGGTGGGCGAGGGCATTCGCTTCGCGATCTACTCCGGGCAGCTAGCCGGCACTGTGGCGGCCGCTGCCATCAAGGCGAATGATACCTCGGCGGCCTTCCTGGCACGCTTTGATAGGCAGTGGCGCGCCCGCTTTGGACGCGATATGGATATCTCCTACCTGCTGAACAGGCGCATCGCCGCCTATAGCGACGAGCAATGGGACGGCGCGCTGGACCTGCTGAAACGCCTGACGCCGGCCCAGGTGGCCCAGGCCTTGCGCTGCGACTACAGCCCCGGCCTGTTTATGGGCATCCTCGCCCGCAACCCCGGCCTCATTGCGACCGGAGGCAAGAAGTTTGTGGATATCCTGCTGGAGCGCCTCAATGGGCCGGTCACGCCGGCGATGAAAGAGGTGCTGAGCTAACAATCTTCATGTGATGGCTGAGAAATGAGGGCGTTCCCCTTTTCGTAGCTGCGCGATGTATCGCGCGTGCGCTGACCTGACACACTGGCTGGCCAGGTGGAGACAGGTTGGCTTGACCCGCGCGATACATCGCGCAGCTACGAAGGGGGAGTGCTGGCTTTGAGGAATAGAGTAGCAGAGACTGTTGTTTTTATAAGTGTAGATAAAAATCAGAGTCTCTCACACCCAACAATCCTAAGGAGCTATTTGTGCAAGAAGCCACGAGCAATTCTTCAACAGTGCAGGACACAGGAGCGCGTGAAAGGGTCACCATGTATGTTACCACATGGTGTGGCGATTGCCGCATGGCTAAACGCTGGTTCGACTCTCATGGTATCCCCTACGATGCTATCAATATCGAAGAGAACCCAGCGGCCGCCGAGTATGTCATTAACATCAATCACGGCTCGCAATCCGTGCCGACGATTGTCTGCCCGGATGGCACCATCCTCGTTGAGCCTTCCGCGCGCGAGCTGGCCCAGAAGTTCGCAAAGTAACCTTAAAAAACACAACAGAGGGTACGCGTAGATACCGTCTGCATTGTCAAGTGTTTTGGCTCGATCTTTTCATCGAGCCGGAAAACTGGTCAAAGAGGGAGGCGGTGTTCTGAGCGCAGCCGGTTCCTGCTCGGCCGGACCCCGGCTGAGA
>JALYTT010000113.1 GCA_030854145.1 Chloroflexota bacterium
CTTGTCAACGGCGCCCCTACCTCTCCTACCTCTTTCGTCTGATTGCACCTCACCTTCCACGATCCCGCAAAAAACCCTCCCCCTGCGAAAAGCCATAGCCCCTACGCGGATCTACAGGTATCCATGCTCCAATAACCGCTCACCTGTCTGCGCGAAGACTTCCGCCGATGGAACCGCCACGTCAAGCGCGTCGGCCATGCGGTCGATGATGTTGAAGAGCGCACAGACCACGAGGGCATCCTCGATGGCTTGCTCGCTTATCCCCAACGCACGCAGGGGCGCGATATCCTCAGGCCCGATCGCTCCTGGAGTCAGCGTCACCTTCTCCAGCAGGCCCAACGTTGCCCGCAGCTTCTCATCAATGGGAGCAGTACGCCAATCATCCAGCACCGCCGCCACTTTCTCATCAGTGAGCACTCTGGCCGCAACTGCGCCATGAGCACCTGTTCAATATTTGCACTGGTTCGTGCGTGAGACGAAGGCCGCGAACAGCTCCCGCTCGCCAACGTTCCAGTCCGACGGTCCGCGCAGGACAGTCTCCAGATAGGCCGAGAATGGCTGACCGAACATCTCAGGACGATAGGACAACAGGCGCCGGATGTCGGAGGTCCGCTCATCCTGGCTCACCTGCTCAATCTTCTTGAGCCGCATCGGTCTCTCCTTTCAGCGCCGCCAGTCCACGCTCCAGGCGGATCATGCCCGCTCCCAGGGCGGCACTCAATGTTATCTCCAAGATGGCATCCTCGCTATAGCCTGCTCCTCGCAGAGCCTCGATGTCCTCGTCGGTGGTCTTGCAGGCGTAGAGAGCCACTTTTTTGATATAGGCGGCTACTGCCGGAGGAATCTGCTCACCCTCTTGGGATGAGCGCAGGCTGAACTGAGCCGACTGCGCTTCAATCGCCTGGCGCAAGGTGGCATCGGTCGCGCCAGGGCTATTGTGTACCCCATCGATCAGACGCTGCGTGTATGCCGCGTAACGCGTGTGCATATGGCCGGTATTCTTCCTTCTCTTCTGTACAGAAGTGCAATAATGGGAGGATCAAATGCCGAAAAATCTTATCTCACCAATAATACAGTCTACACAGCCCATTATTCAAGGTAACAGCGACTATTGACCTCAGGCACTATCCTGATGGCATAATAGGATAAGGAAACAGAACAGACATAACTAGCTTCCGAGGCTAGTTGCTGAGATTATACTGTCACCATGGTAACAGGCTAAGAAAGGATGACCCATCATGGAGGGCAAGATGCAACGCGGAGGAGGGAACCGTTCTGCACTACCGGCTATCTCCATCGCTATCCTGGTAACGGCGCTCCTGATTATTTTGATCGTGATCGGCTCACGGGGGCTGCATGACTTCGACTCGGCGTTGATCGGCTACGCTGTGGCCACCGTCTTCGCGGTCGCTGCTCTGGCCTACCGCTACACGCTGTGGATCGCGCGCCCACCAACATGGCGCTATTTCCGCGCGGGCTGGGCGAACTTTTTCTCGTGGCGCAATTTTACGCGCTACACGCTACTGATTCCCAAAGCCTGGTGGACCGACCTGCTGGCGCAGACCTTTATCCTCAAGCGCAGCCGCCAGCGCTGGATTATGCATATGTGTATCTTCTGGGGCGTGATGCTCTCGCTCGCTGTCACCGTCCCGCTGGCACTTGGCTGGATTCGCTTCACGCTGGTACCACCCGATATGTACCGGGCCTGGTTTTTTGGCTTTCCGGTCCTCACCTTCCCCATCGCGGCCGGCACCGGCTTCGCTATCTACCACATCCTGGACTTCACTTCGGTGCTGCTGCTCGTCGGCCTTGCCATTGCACTGTGGCGGCGTATCACCGACGCGGGCCTGCTCATCATCCAGCGCTTCGGGTTTGACCTGGTGCCGCTAATATTGCTGGCCGCCATCGCCATCACGGGACTGGCGCTGACGGCATCCTCCGGCTGGTGGGGGGGCAGGTTCTACTGGTTCATCTCGCTGACGCATCAGGTTATCGTTGTGCTCTGGCTGCTCTCCATCCCCTTCGGGAAATTTTTCCACATCATCGAGCGCCCGGCAAGCATCGGGGTGACCCTCTACCAGACGGTCAACCAGGACATGGACCACTACGAGGCGCGCATTCAGAGCGGCACAATCAGCGGAACCGTCAACGAGAGTCTCTGCAAGCGCTGTGGTCAGCAACTGCCTTCGCAGCAGTTCATCCAGGATTTAAAAGGTGTGCTCAACGACCTGGGACAGGAGTATGACCTGGGTGGTGATCGTGGGACGATGCAGGATTACTGTCCCGCGTGCAAACGCATACTCCGTGGCGAAGCGTACTACCGGCTGATGGGCAAACGCTTCCTGTGAGCTTATCTCTACCGGGAAGGAGAGAGCATTATGTCAATTGACAAGAATTTCTTTGAGAAGAGGCGCGATACCAACTACGATTTCCAATCGAAGGGCGCACCCAACGCGGACTGGGCGACGGCCACCCATGGAGCGGACATGCTGGTGCCTACCCACTGCGCCTTCTGTGGTGTACAATGCGGGATGTATTTAAAAGTAGAAAATGGGAAGGTAGTTGGCGTGGAGCCGCGCAACTACCCGCATAACCGGGGCTCGCTCTGCCCCAAGGGCGTTGTGGCCTACCAGCAGGTGGGCCATCCTGATCGCCTGACGCACCCGTTGATCCGGCGTGGAGGCAAAGGCGGCACGTTGGAGCGCGCTACCTGGGACGAGGCCCTGGATTATATCGTGAGCCGCTGGCAGCGCATCCAGGAGGAGCATGGCCGCGATGCCGTCGCCATCTACAGCGGCTCCTCGATGACCAACGAAAAATGCTACGCAATGGGCAAATTCGCGCGTGTAGGCCTGAGGACGCGCCACATCGACTACAACGGGCGCCTATGTATGTCGTCCTCCGCCAGCGCCTACGCTCGCGCGTTTGGCCTCGACCGCGCGCCGCTACCCATGACCGATATCCCGCTCACCGATTGCATGCTGGCCGTGGGCGTGAATATCGCCGAGTGCTTTCCAATCATCATGCAGTGGGTCTGGCGCGCACGCGACAAAGGGGCCAGCCTGATCGTGATTGACCCGCGCGAGACACCCATGGCGCGCACCGCCGATCTCTGGCTGCCGGTGCGTCCGGGCACAGACATCGCCGTCATCAACGCCATCCTGCGCCAGGTCATCGTCGATGGTCTGATTGACGAGGAGTATCTGCGCGCGCGCACCAACGGCTGGGAACAGGTACAGGCTGCTGTCGAGCCGTTCACGCTGGAGTACGCCCAGAATCTCTCAGGCGTACCTGCCGAGCGCATCCTGGCGGCGGCGCGCCTGTACGGTCGCGCGGCAAGTTCGCTGATCATGCACGGCAAGGGCATTGAGCACAGCAGCCACGGCGTGGACACCTGCCTGGCCTGCATTAACCTCGCTCTCGCGCGGGGCCAGGTCGGCAAGCCCGGCAGCGGCACCATGATGATCACGGGCCAGGGCAACGGCCAGGGTGGGCGCGAAGTCGGACAAAAGGCTAATCAGTTGCCGGGCTACCGCCACATCGACGTACCGGAGGAGCGCCAGCATATCGCTGATATCTGGGGTATCCCCGTCGATGAACTGCCCTGGGAGGGCGCGGCCGCCACCGAGATGGTCCACTTGATGGCCGACGGCGAGATCAAGAGCTGCCTGATCGCCTGCTCAAACCTGATGGTCTCGCTGCCTGACAACAAGATAGTGCAGAAGGCCCTCAACAACCTCGACCCGCTGGTGGTCATCGATTTCTTCATGTCGGAGACCGCCGAACTCGCCGACGTTGTGCTCCCCGGCACTGTCTGGTGCGAGGATGAAGGCACCACGACCAACCTGGAGGGCCGCGTGATCAAGATCAATAGCGCGGCGGAACCGCCAGGGGAGGCCCGCAGCGACTGGCGGATCATCTGCGACCTGGCCAGGCGGCTGGGGAGAGAGCAGTTCTTCCCCTACGAGACGGTCCACGATATCTGGGAGGAGCTGCGCCTGGCCTCCAAAGGTGGCGTAGCCGATTATTACGGTATCTCGTGGGAGAGAATCGACGCGGAGGACGGCGTCTTCTGGCCCTGTCCCTCGCCGGAGCATCCAGGTACCCCGCGCCTGTTCACTGAACGCTTCCAGCACCCGGACGGCAGGGCAAAGATGTTCCCCGTGGCGTATCAACCGCCCGCCGAGGAGCCTGGCGCGGACTATCCATTCCGCCTGACGAGCGGGCGCGTCGTCTATCACTATCTGAGCGGCAACCAGACGCGCCGCATCGCCTTCCTCAACTCGCAGGCGCCCGAACCCTGGGTGGAGATCCACCCGCAGGCTGCGCAACGTCTAGGAATCGTCAACGACGAAATAGTGCGTCTGCGCACGCCACGCGGCTCGATGCAGCTCAAGGCGCTCGTCGTGCCCACGATCAGGCCGGACACGCTCTTCGTACCCTATCACTACGGACACGCGCAGGCCATCAACCAACTCACTAATCCGGCGGTTGAGCAGGCCGTCAAGATCCCGGAGTACAAGGCCTGCGCCGCCACCGTCGAGAAACTGGATACGCCGCTCCCCACGACCACGCAGGACGGCTATACCATCAACTTTACACCCGAAAGCCGACCAAAGATGTTCCCATACACGGTCGGCGAGACCAAGAACCAGCAGGAAAAGAAGGCCAAAGCATATTAGGGAAGAAGGAGGAAAAACAGTGGCTGTCAAGACCATGTTTATCGATCCATCACGCTGCATCGGCTGCCGCTCATGCGAGGCGGCCTGCCGCGAATGCGACTCGCACAAAGGCGAGAGTATGATGATGGTTGACTTCATAGATCGCGGCATGAGCGTTGCCACGCAGCCGACGGTCTGTATGCACTGCCAGGACCCGGTCGCGCCCTGCGCGCAGGTCTGCCCGGTGATGGCGATCCTGATCACGCCCGACGGCGTGGTGCAGATGGCTGAGCCGTCGCGCTGCATCGGCTGCCGCAACTGCGTCTACGCTTGCCCCTTCGGCGTGCCCAAGTTCGATGTACAGGCGCGCCTGATGAAGAAGTGTAACCTGTGCTACGATCGCACAAGCCAGGATCTCAAGCCCTGGTGCGCGCAAGTCTGCCCCACGCAGGCGCTGTGGTACGGCGACTTCGAGGAATTCATGTCCCAGCGCGAAGGTCACCCCATCAACATCACTACCTTTGGGGAGCAGGCAGTACGCACGAAAAACTACTGGGTCGTGCCGGAAGAGACGCCGCGCCTGGACATCGCGGCCCTGCTGGCAGAGGCGCGCGCGGAGACGGGTGAGGCGGCACGAGAGGAGGCCTGGGTATTATGACTGGCAGAGACAGAATGGCGCCGGTGAACGGGGCGAACGCCAAACACATCCAGAAACGCCGGCGCATCATACGCGGGCAGATAGAGTTTCCGTATCACTGGGATGTCGACGATTTTGTGTCGCGGCGCGAGTTGCTGAACCTCACAGTGATGGCATCGGGCGCGCTCTTCGCGGCTACCACCGGGATCGTTGCGCTCAGTTATCTGCGGCCGACGACGCTGGTGCGCCAGCAGGCCCTCATCGACGCCAGCCAGCTAGCGCCCGGCGATGTCCACTACTTCCAGTACCCGACCGCCGATGACCAGGCTATCCTGCTGCACCTGCCAGAGGGGCGCTTCGCGGCCTACAGCGGTAAATGTACGCACCTCTCCTGCGCCGTCTACTACGACAAGGGCAGCGAGAAGTTGCTCTGCCCCTGTCACGAGGGCGCCTTCGACCCGCGAACGGGTGGGCCGATTTCCGGTCCGCCACAACGCCCGCTGCCCAGCATCAAGATCCGCCAGGACGGCAGCATGCTTTACGCCGTGGAGGAGACACCCTGATGCATAACCATATCTTGAGCGAGTCCACCAGCGATGTCGAACGCACACCACCGCCGGGGCAGGCCGCCATTGTGCTCGCCGGGTTCGCCGTCGGCGTTGTCCTGCTGGGCATCCAGCTCTGGCTGCTGACAGTGGCCCTGGACCTCTACCTGTCGGGGCATAGCGTCAACGCCTGGCTGCTAGCGGTCATATCGGGCGTGGTCTTTCTGGGAGGCCTGCTCATCCTGTTCATGCGAGCACGTACACAGCGGGTCCGCCGCTAGCCATATGGTAAATTGGGTCAAATATGGGTCTGCCCGCGGGGTGCGCAACGAGATGGATCTCAACAGTGAACTGGCTTGTTTCAGGTGACGATCGTCACGTCCATAATGGTGCCTGCTGTTCTGCTGTCCCAGAGAATCTTGCCATCGCGTGTTTGTACCGCGAAGAGGATGTCGTCTTGCAGGGCCACGTAGATGACGTTGGAGGCGAGAGCTGTGACCAGGGACCCGGCATGTGAGAGAGGTGACTGCATCGTGGTTCGCCAGAGGAGAGCCCCGCTCTGTGCGTCGAGTGCGAACACGATATTCGTGGTGTCCCCATTGCTAGCATCCTTCCTGGTTGTACCAGAGAGGATGGTCCCGGTTGTGCCATAGAGAATGGTCCCGGCCGGGATGAAGCTCCGCAGGGGATTCTCAATATGCTGGCGCCAGAGGAGGTGCCCATCGTCCGCTCGCAGTGCCGAGAGAAACGTCGTGTAAGGGGGCGTTGTCTTACTCGTGCGAGCCGTCTCCAGGTAGATGGTGCCGGCAGAGGCTGCGATGACGGCGGGATGCAGATTCGTTGGTGTGCGCCATTGCACCGTCCCGCTTTGTCCATTCAATGCCACCACGGAGTAGCTCCACCTCTCTGGTTGGTACGGATCAGACTGGAGAGCTGAGCCAAGGTAGACGAGGCCATTGCTCACGACCGGACTGAGCCTCTGTATGTTGCCCTCGAACAGCGAGAGGCCCGTGAGATAGCGCCAGAGCTGCTGTCCATCGCTGGCTCGAAACGCCAGGAGAACGAGTTGGTTGGATGTGTCTCCGTACAGATACAAATAGACGATATCGTTCGCGATGGTGAACGATTGGATGTGGATGCTGATGCCCCCGGTGAGCGCACGCTGCCAGCGCAGCTTTCCATCGACGGCGTGTAACGAGAACAGATACGTAGCGTTGCACGCATCAAAGCAGACCTCGTTTGAGCCAATGTACAGATTGCCCTGCACCAGCGCGAGGGTGTCGTTGAAGCCAAAGGAGCCTATGATCCGTGTGCGCCAGAGCAGTTTGCCGGTGCGAGTATCGAAGGCGTAGACAAACTTTTCAGTGAGACTCTTGTGTTGGCTGTCAGTCGTGAAGACAATGGCGCTGCTATAGACAACTCCATTCTCAACGAGTGGAGCAGAGGCTAGCGCGCCGGTCTCCACACGCCAGAGTAGTGTTTTGTCGCTCACACGCAGCGCTGAAAGGACCCCCGATGGGGAGTGATCGTTATCAAAAGAATACGCCTCGTTATAGACATCGGCTGGTGCGTAGAGCACTCCATCAACGATCACCGGTGCGCCCAGATTGTGGAACATAGGTGCCCATTGCGGATGGTAGTTCCAGCGCGTCACTCCATTGCTGGCATGGAGATCCGAGATCGTCACCTCCGGTGCCGTGCCCTTGAGCGGGGCGGGGAGCGCATCAGGCGGCTCTCCCCTGGCTATTGTCGTGGCAACCAGGCTTGAAGCTGGTTTCAGAGGCGCCTGCTGTGTCGGCTGCGGACCCGAACTCCTCTGGCAGGCAGGCAGGAAGAGGAGCAGGCAGGCAAGAGATGCCCATCCTGTTACGCGCAGCGTCTGAAAGATGGAAGATCGCATAGGTGTCGTCCTTTCCTGGAGTTCAAACATATCGGGCGCCCGAGTTACGACACGGACTCTGGCTCGTGAAGAGTCCCAGGAGGTTTCCCGCCGGTTTGATGTGTGCCACACCAGAAGCCAGAGTGCTCCATCCCTTTTCATGAGAACAGCGGGGATGCCAGAGGTGGCTGTTCACGCGTCGTTGAGAGCAAGTGTAGCAGATAGAGGAGGATAATCCCTGGGTCATATGCACTATTTCTGAGAGATCATTTCAGAACGGGGCGAAACGAGTGCGTACTACTGGCCAGCCACACAACCAAATACCCATTCCTTGACAGAATGCAGATATTCAGCCATTATTATGTAAACTAAGGCACGTAGATGGATTCATACGAAGGATTGGCCACTTGCTGCGCAAAGATCGAGTATTTGAAGCGTTGCGATCATTGTGTACCGAAGCTGAGAGTGCAACACACAGCGCTTTCTCGCGCCGTCACGCGGGCTTCAGCGCGGAAGAGGTTGCGGAACGAGCGTCGATCGATCGAACAAACGCCAGCCGTGATCTGAATATGCTGGCCCAGGAAGGCAAGATCGCGCGTATCCCTGGCCGCCCGGTTCTGTTCACTACAGAGGACATGCTGACAACACATCCACAATCAGAACGTTCACAAACGCAACACATGCCAACAGGACACTCGCCAACAGGGCGCACGCAAGGGACGCCCCTACACATAGACCCGGTCAGGCCGTCAACGGTGGTGGCGTCGTTGCAGAGCGGGGCGATTGTCACCAGTTTTGAAACGCTGGTTGGCAGTAACGAAGGCCTGAAGGTGGCAATCCAGCAGGCGAAGGCTGCGATGCTCTACCCGCCGCATGGACTGCACACGTTGCTCTGTGGTCCCAGCGGCGTTGGCAAGACGACGTTTGCGCGCTTGATGCACGCCTTTGCCCTGGAATTGAAGGCCCTACCGGCAGAAGCCCCCTTCATTAGCTTTAATTGCGCCGACTACGCCGGCAACCCCCAACTCCTGATGGCGCACCTCTTCGGCGTGGTGCGCGGGGCCTACACGGGTGCCGAGCGGGACCGCGTAGGCCTGGTTGAGCAGGCCAGTGGAGGCATCCTCTTTCTCGACGAGGTGCATCGCCTGCCACCGGAGGGCCAGGAAATGCTCTTTTACCTGATGGACCGCGAGCGCTTCCGGCGGCTGGGCGATGTCGAGGAGCGCCGGGCCTCCCTGCTGCTGCTGGCAGCCACGACCGAAGACCCCACGACAGCACTGCTGCCAACCTTCAGACGACGCATCCCCATGATGCTCACGCTCCCCGGCCTGGCTGAACGCACGATGATAGAACGCTACGAGCTGGTGCGGGCCTTTTTTACGACGGAGTGCAGCAGTATTGAGGCCAGCATTCATGTGGTTCCCCAGGTGCTGCGCGCCCTGCTACTCTACGAGTGTCCGGGCAACATCGGCCAGTTACGCACCGATATCCAGCTTCTCTGCGCGCGCGCCTACCTTGACTATCGCACCAACAATTTGCCGGAGTTGAATGTCCACCCGGATATCCTGCCCGACCATGTGCGACGTGGCTTGCTGCGCACCGCCGAGTTGCAACGCGCGCTGGAGTCTATGCACGATGCGCTGGAGGTCAGCCATATATTTACGCCCACCGGACTCAGCCTCGACAGCCTGCCAGAGTCGGCCCGCGATCTGTACGATGCCATCAGCAGCGACCTGAGCACGCTACGCGAGAGCGGCCTGTCGGAGAGCGAGGTACACAGGCTGCTGCACCTGGATATTCAGCACTATTTCCAGCGCTTCGCCGATGAGGTCAGCCAGGAGAGACAGGAGACGGCGCCGCATCTGGTCGATGAGCGTGTCGCCGCCGCCTGCAAGGTCGTCGTGGAATCGGCAGAGGAACAACTGGGGCGCGTGCTGCCAGAGAAGTTCGCCCTGATACTGGCAATGCATGTGACCAGCACACTCGAACACACCGCGCAGGGACGCCCGATAGCGGGCGCGGCCATCCAGTCCGTGCGGCGTACCTATCCCATCGAATATGAAGTCGCGCGCGTGGCGCTGTCGCAGTTTCGCGCCCTGCTCAATATACGGCTGCCGGACAGCGAAATGGATGTGCTGGCGGTCCTGCTCGCCAACGCCGATGTGCTCTTGAGCAGCGAGCAGCCAACCGTAGGCATCGTGGTAGCAGCGCATGGACGCGGCATCGCCGCCGGGCTGGCCGAACTGGCCAACACTCTGGTGGGCGTCAAGAGTGTGCGCTGGGTGGAACTGAGCCTGGAACAATCTCCCGATGAGCTGGTGTCGCGAGTCGCGGACTGGGTGCGCGTGGCAAACCAGGGGGGCGGCGTCCTGCTGCTCGTCGATTTTGTCTCGCTGCTCTCTCTGAGCGAACTGGTGCAGCGCAGAACCGGGGTCCGCGTGCGCGCTGTATCGGATGTCAGTGCGCCGCTGGTGGTGGAGGCTGCTCGCCGGGCGCAACGCTCGCGGAACCTGGCGCTCGATCAACTCGCCGAGAGCCTGACCCTCTCGCGCGCCGTCAGCGAGCACGCCAACAACAACGAAAGCGAGGAGCGCAAAACAGGCATGCCCGGCACACGGCCCTCGCGCGTCATCCTCTCCGTCTGCCTGACCGGCTTTGGCAGTGCCACCAAGATCGCGGAGTTGCTCGAAGAGCACCTGCCCGGCCTGCGACAGCAGGGGGTTCAGATTCTTTGCATGGATATCAACCTATCGCACAAGACCGAGGCAGACGTGCAGCGCATGGTCGAGAACCGCCAGGTCGTCGCCGTCGTCGGCACCATCAATCCCCACCTGGAAGAGTACCCGTTCATTTCCCTGACCGACTTCCTCTTCGGCGACGGCGTGGCGCGCCTGCGAACCCTGCTCGGCGAGACGCTCATCGATCCCACGCTGCTCCAACCCTCACAGGAGCAAGCCTCTATCCCCTCAACTCTTGTCAGCGAGCAACCCCCACCGGCACTGACCGGTGCGGCGACGCCTTTGATGCCACGCGCGGACCTTGTGCATCAACTTACACAGACGCTCAACCAGCGCCTGCTATTCCTCAACCCGGTCCGTGTGATGCCGCTGATCGACCGCATGATCGAGTTGATCGAGGTCGAAGTCGGTGAGACCTTCGACCTCGATGTGCTAGCGGGCCTGATGCTCCACCTGGCCTGCATCCTGGAACGGGGCGGGCAATACAAGGGCATCCTTGTCAGCGAAGCGGTGCGCGTCCTGGTAGAGCAGCAGTTTTCCCGCGAACTGTCCATTTGCCGGCACGCGCTGCACATCCTTACCGAGCAGGTAGCGCGCTTCGTGCCAGACGAAGAAGCCTATAACATTGTGTCTATTCTCAGGCAGATCGATATCTTCGTGGATAGGATCGACTGAGACAGTCAATGTCTCTTCCTGGAAGAAGGTGAAGAGCATGGGATATCTGCGGCGCACTAGAAAGCTATGCTGTACGACGGCGAAACTGCTCTGCCAACTCGTACTTGTTGGCGAACATCCGATTGCCGCAGTAGATGTTTCGTTTCTTGAAAGGCTCTGGGGTTGTTTCGATGAGGTGTGTTCGTACGTGAGGTTTGTTGGCATAAGGTGTGTCAAACCAGGGATCAGGCAAGGTATACACCGGGTCTAGAGCCCAGGAAGGACAGGGAATGCCTGCACGTTCGCAGAGCCATTCGACCGACGCAGCGCAGAAGACCGCCCACCTGAAGAGATCGGGATGCGGTGACTCTGGAAGGATGAGCGGATCAGCCACTAACTGCTCCCGTTGATCCCTGGCATAATCAAACCATTCATTCATGAAGTTTCCAAGAGCAACCCAGGGATCGCGCCCCCGGCAGATGTCTGCATAGGCAGCGGCCAGCGTTTGTATCTGATCCCACTCTCTCATCGGCCCGCTCCTTTCTGATAGCTATACCCATCGCATCGATGAACCGGTGTGCAGAAGCGATGGCTGATTCCTTTTGTGCCTGGATCAATTCCGGCTTTTCATTTCCCGATGTAGTAGCTGATATATTTTCTATGAATTCTGCTAGTTCTTACTTTCGTTTCGGCGGCACAAGAGGCTCGTTCTCTTGTTCTAACTTATCAATAAATGCCTTGATAGGTTTTGTGGCCCTTTTCAGGTCCGTTAGCAAGTAGGCTTCTCTTTGCCCTGCTACCTTCTCAAAGCCGAGATGTTCGACGAGTTTCTTCCCTTGAGGTGTCGCAGCTATAGCATACCACTTTTTGATATCGTATTGTCTGTCTAACGAAATTGCCCATCTGATGGCATTTCTAATGATGAAGTGCCCCCTTTCTCTATCCTTTTGAGCATCTCCTGTATGATGTATCGATATGCTTGATATATACGCTGTCAGGTATGTATCCGACCATTCTCTTATTGATTCTGCTTGTATGTCTTGTTCTCTCATCTCTTTATTTATTAGAGATGTAATTACCTCTTCTTCTAGAGGGATAATGGTTACTCCTGCTACTCTTTTGCCCCCTTCTCTTGCAGACATGAAGATATCATAATTTGCTTCACGCCACTCTAAGAGCCTGGCATATGTTACAATGTCTTCCACCTCGTATAATCTGAAATGGTTCTGGTAGCTTGCCCATAGCTCACTGTTTGTTGTGGGACCAAAGGTTAGTTTGGTAGTATCTTTGGGCTTTAAAAGTTTTACATGTGCATCTATTGCTTCTCTCGGATACTTTCTGCCTCTTTTCTTCCCTTCTTTTAGTTCGCTGGGTATCGTTCCATCCTCCGCCCTTCTGTTTAGCGTTGCTTTGGATATGCCGAGAAGCTTCATAACCTCCTCTGAGGTGTAGTATTTTTCTTCCATAGCTTTCTTCTCTCGTTGATTTTTGATATTTGCTTATAGAGCCATTGATATTGTAAGTTTTTTGCCTCATTTTGTCTAGTGATATTTGAGTCTTATATTGAATTTGAGCTTTATTGATGAAATGATTTGTGATATATTATAATTGATTTGTGATTTGTGATTTCCAGAGAATTGAGTCTAATTAAGTGCATATATTTAGAAAGGTAGGAAATTTGGTGATGGCTGAAAACAAGAGCGAAATAACACGTCTCAGGAACCAGATCGAAGCGGAGTATGTCGCTGCGCAGAGGGGCTTGCAGGGGTATGCGATAGTATCCAGGCATCAGTTCATCACGACCCGTATGGACAACATAGAGCGCTACCATCGACAGTTAGTGAAGATCGTGGGAGAGGCCGAGGCGACGGATATCGTGGCCCAGGTCTTTGGGATGGAGCCAGGAGGAACACGCGGATGATCGAGATGACTGCTGCCTTGTCTCCAGAGGTCGCCGCCATTCTCGCGCGGCACGGCTGCCAGGTGCTGGAAACCAGGCTGCTCTTTCCCGATGGAAACCAACGCAAGGCAGTCTTCCCCAGAACGTATGATGAGCGTCACCGGCTCACCTTGCCCGATGGCTATGTCTGCATGGTGCAACACCTGCGACTGAGCGGGCAATACATTCTGTTCTACACGCCTGAGCCCCATTATTGATGCTGAACATACCACCCATCTTCTCCTATGTGTGCTATCTGTGCTACACGTATATTGGCATGCTTCTTGCAATATATCCAATTAGACCGGTGGTTTCGTGACTGGCCTTCGTAGTGTGTCACAACGACGATGACACGAGGGCTACGCAGGCAGAGCGCGGAAGCTCAGGGCGAGGAGCAGGCATGATACGAGTTTTGATCGTGTGTAGTTGGGGCATGTCTACCAGCTTGCTGGTGGACAGCATGCTTGAGGCGGCGGCGGGGCGCACGTATGTGCTATCCGTCGAAGCATTGAGCGCGGGGGAATACCTGGAGAAGATCGACACGTGTGATGTGGTCCTCATCGCCCCCCAGATCCGTCACCTGCGCAAAAGTATTGAGAAAATGGCAGGCGCGGCAGGCAAACCGGTAGCATTGATCGAACCGTTTCACTACGCAACTATGAATGGACAGGCCGTGTTAGCACAGGTGCTGACCTTGTTACCCGAGACACAGGAAGGGACGGCTTCAACGTGAGCAGCCTGATCGAACGCAGCAGCGACTGGTTTGAGCGCTATATCGTGCCGCCACTTGGCACGCTGGCGAGCAATATCTATCTCCAGGCCATTCGCGATGCCTTCATCATTTTCACGCTGCCCCTGATTATCGTCGGTAGCCTCTTCCTGATCCTGACGAACCCACCCCCCATTCCAGGGCTGGTCGACTTGCTGCGACCATACCAGGAGGCGCTGACCGTGCCATTTCAGCTCTCGTTCGGACTGATGGCGCTCTTCCTGGCATTCGGCGTGGCCTACAGTCTGGCGCAATACCGCCGTACCGAGCCGGCGCAGCCCGCCATCCTGGCGATGGTGCTCTTCCTGGTCGCCAGCGTCCCCGTCACCGACCTGACAACCCTGAAACTGGGCACGATCCTCCCATACCTGGGGGCACAGGGCTTATTTATCGCCATCCTGCTCGGCATCCTGACCACGGAGGTCATGCGCTGGTTTCGCGGCTCGCGCTTTATCATCCGCCTCCCCAGAACCGTACCCCCGAATGTCACGCGGGCCTTTGAAGCGCTGATACCCGTCCTGCTGCTCCTGACAGCGGTCTGGCTGCTTGAGTGGTTTGTCAGCGCCCATACATTTACCGTTATCATTGATCTAAAGCGGCATGTGACACAGCAACAGCAGTACACGCTGCCCATCCTGCTGATGCATCTATTCCAGCCGCTGGTAGTCGTGCAAGATAGCTATCCGGCGGCGCTGCTCGAAATCGTGCTGATGATGCTGCTGTGGTCCGTGGGGATTCACGGCATGAATATCGTCACCGCCATCGCCGCGCCCTTCTGGCTCACCACGCTGGCAACGAACGCGGCCGCGCCTGGCAGCGCGCATGGCATCGTCACCGAGCCTTTCTTCCATATCTTCGCGCACCTGGGTGGCTCCGGGGCCACCTGGCCGCTGGTCGTCTATATGCTGCGCTCGCGCTCGGCACAATTACGCACAGTAGGCAAGGTAGCGCTGGGGCCGGCGATCTTCAACATCAACGAGCCGGTCACCTTTGGGGTGCCGATGGCGCTCAACCCGGTGATGATTATCCCTTTCGTGCTGGTCCCGGTGACCATCGTCACCATCAACTACGTAGCATTCTCCTCAGGCCTGGTGCATGTGCCTGTAATCATACAACCATTTACCGTCCCCATCGGAATCAGCGGCTTCCTGGCAACTGGAGGTGATATTCGTGGCAGTCTCCTCCAGTTCTTTGATCTCGCTGTCTCTGCTGTTTTATATTATCCGTTTTTCAAAGCCTGGGAGCGTATTCTCATCGCACGCGAAGAGGCTGCGGCCCAGGAAGAAACGGATCGCCGTCAGGCCACGACTATCCAGGCGCGCCAACAGGTGGTGCGCTAGGAGAAGACTTATACTAGAAAGGAGGAGGCAACATTTCTCATAACGGGGAGAATGTATCATGTTTCGATGAATGTGTATTATACTGTGGAGGTCAAGAATGCGAGGCCACCATCGGGAGAGCATGTTCGTCGAAGAGACAGTTTCAAGCTCAACGATCAGAGCGAAAGGATAGGTTTCAATGAAGCTATTTAGT
>JALYTT010000114.1 GCA_030854145.1 Chloroflexota bacterium
GTCCTGGAGGTGGCAGGGACGGCGAGGCAAGCCACGCCCTACGGAGACGCCCGATGTCCGCTCGTTCCTGTCTTCCGTTCACGCCTATGAGGCAAGCCACGCCCTACGAGTCGGATAACCCTTTATTTCGCGTCTCTCGTTGCGATATGGATGCCGCGCAGACTGATCAGAGCATACATTCCTCCGATGAGTGTAGGAATGCTCATGGCGATGAAGAGCGTATCCAGGGCGCTGAACGAGATACCCAATAGCGTCGCGTGGAAATCGTGAAGCAGCGTGCTGTACAGGTAGCTGGCGCTGCCGGTGGAAAGCATTCCGGCCAGTCCGTAGGCGGGCGTCAGAACTGCGAGCGCGCGCCCGACGAAATCACGCGGCGTTACATGCAGCAAGATCGCGATTTCGGCCGCGTTGAACACCCCCTGCGCCAGCCCTCCCAGAAACAGCAACGCGAGTCCGGGCGCGAAGTTTGTCATACGCGCATATACTATCGCGAATACACCCATCGCGAGCACTGCCGTCCCATACATGTGTGTGGCCTTCAGGCGTGGTCCCAACAGGACGGCGAGACCCGCGCCGGCAAGTAGTCCTATGCCAAAGCCGGAGTTTAGCAGGCCATACAGGCTCCCTGGTGCGTGCAGGTTGCCGGTCAGGAAGAAGATGCCGAGCGAGCGAACGCCGCTTCCCAGTTCAATCAAGGTTCCGGTTACCAGCAACGTCATCAGTGCGCGGCTGTCGCGATAGAAGCGCAGGCCCATGATGAACTCATGCAGGAATGTTGCCCGTTGCTCTGGCGGAGCGTTCCCAGATGATGGTATGTCCTGGACGCGTGCAGGAGGGCGTACTGCCAGGATAGCGATAAAGGCGACCAGAAACGAGAGCAGGTTCAGCAGCAGCGTCCACTGTACGCCGATACTAAAGAAGAGCAGCGACCCCACAACCGGGCCAAGGAGCGTGCCAAGGTGGATAGTGACCTGGTGCGAGCCGCTTGCACGCGTGCGGTCCGGCGCGTCTACGACATCCCCGATCAGGGCGAGATGTGCCGGGCTGAAGAACTGGGCGCAGGCCGCCAGCAGCAGTGAAGTCCCGTAAATGATCGCTAGCTCTAGGATCACTGGCGGCTGGATACTCCCGATGGATGGCAGAGGCACAACGCCTGTTGCCAGTATGAGCACTGCGATCAGCAAGAGACTCAGGCCATTGGTCCAGAGCATCGTGCGCCGCTTATCATGCCAGCGATCAACAAAGACCCCGGCGATAGGCGCGATAATCAGCCAGGGGATGGTCACTGCCAGGAAGGTGCCACCTACAGCCATGGGTGCCCACTGTTGCCCCCTGGCAATGCTGGTCGCAACCCAGAGCACAAGAGCCGTCTCAAAAACATAATCGCCGGTGTAGGAAATGAGTTGCCCCAGCCACAACAGGGCGAAGTTGCGATTTATCAAGAACGGCAATGGGCCCAAAGGCCCCCCAGGCCGTTTTGTAGGTGGTGTGGCGAGTGTATGCGTTTCCATAATGTATGGCTGTCTCCATCGAATATAGGCAACAAGCAAAATGTAGGGGCGGAGTGGACCGGCCCGCAATGTGTGGCGACAGTGTAGTTAGCTGATATGGCTAGAACGCGTGCAATCTCTTGCAAGGCGCCTTAGGGGGATGGTGGGCAGCAAAAAAGCCATAGATCCTGTTGAGCACACCTATGGCCTGGATGAAGAGGGCTAATGGGAACTAGCTGGTTGATGCAGTCCCATTGCCAGAAAAAGTCATGCCTACGGAGCCAGGACGTGGCATAATGTGCTCCATGATGCAGGCAGGGAGTTGAAGCAGGCTATTTGCCAGGTACACTCAAACGCGCTAAACCACACTGTTTGAGTGGATGATGATGGTAGCCATCGGGCCACCTCCGTTTTCTCTGTTACTGGTTGTCATTGTTCTGTTTACACTGTACCATGCTGTGGGAAAGAAAGCAAGAGAGCTTGAGAGTCCGCTAGTTTCCTGAAGAGGATAGATATTTCGCGGCTGCATAGGCAGCATCGATTTCGCCGCCTTCCGACAGGTTCTCATCAAAAAAACGGAGGGCATTAGCCCTGGTTTCTTCTCCCAGGTCGTCCCTGAAAATTGCTTCCTCGGCGAACGCGATCACATCTTGAATGACCCGCTCATATCGATAGTAGGCGAGCGCGGTCCAATCCATCTCTGTCTCTCTGTACCCCTGAAAAAACGGCGGCGGGCTTTGCTGTGCCGGGCTATCGGCCGGTGTTTCGACAAAGAGGAAGTCGCGCTCTTTGGGGGCCAGCATCACATCATCCCAATCGATCACAAACACGCGGCCGGCATGATCGCGTATCAGATTGGCTGGATGCAGGTCCGCGTGACAGATGACGTGTGGTCCTGATCGACTTTGGAGCACCTTTGCCAGCTTTTCCAGGGCGGTCACCACGCCATCAATCGTGGACTGGTGCGCCATCCAGGATGAGCGAAGAGCGCGCTCAGAGTCATGCTCACCTTGTCGCGCATGCAGGTGTTGTGCCTCAAAGGCACGCACCCAACGAACGTACTCTGCCGGATCAAAGGTTTCTTTGCGCAGCGACGCAAACCCTGAAGGAGGCGGCATGACCTGGTGAATCCGCTTGAAGATGGTTCCCAACTCCTGCCAATGCTCATCCGTCATACCTGTCCAGCTTGTATCGCCAGCGATAAAAGGGTACACGATGACGGCCCAATCCTGCACCTGTGTCCACAAGGTCTGTCTCTTTGTGGACAAGGGAGCGACTACCGCTGTGATGCCCTGATCCCTGAGGTAGCGAGGAACAAGACAGCCTGGTTCGTAAAGCGCTCCCCACCTGGCTTTGAGCAAATAGGGGGTTCCATCTTCGCTCACCATTTGATACACCCCGGCCTTGCTATCAAGCCCAAGAGGCAGAAAATCAAGTGTGACAGGGATCAGATTATACTGTTCCTGCAAACACACCCGAAGCTGTTCCTCTGAGATACCCGGTTTATCACGCATTGCTCCGCTGCCCCCCTCTCTTTTCTTCTATCAGTGTTCACTTGAAAGCTCCGCAAGCTCTTTTCCCGTCGAGGCGTTGCAAGTATGCACTTTCCAATCGCACTTTTTACAAGATCGATACCAGCAAACGCTTTCCGTCTTGTTGAGATAAGTATACAGTATCGAGTCTATCCTGTCTGAGGAAGGGCTCTCTTGTTCTACTCGCACATTGGAGGGTCCTTCATGGTTCCCATATGAAGAGGATGCATGTCTCGATGTTACGCCTGTTTTGCACATACGTTCTATTAGCAGGTACGGGAACAGGCGTTATTTTGTTGATAGAAGGCTACGAAGGCGAAGAGAAGTTTTATATCACATTGCAAGCAATTAATCAGAGAAATCAAGAAGCGTGATGTGGTCTGTGCTAATTATTATGCTGAACGAGGGGTATATGGCGTTCAAAAATGACGAAGAACGTAGAGTGTATTTCCGTGAATACAACAAAGGATGGTATCAGCGGCATAAAGAGCGGCTAATAAAGAATCTTAAACAGAGGCGACGCGTCCTTCAAGAATGGTATCAGAACTATAAAAGCTCTCTTTCGTGTGTAGATTGTGGTGAGAACCATCCCGCCTGTCTTCACTTTCATCATAAAGACAGGAAAGAAAAAAGTTTTACTATCAGCTACGTTGCTACAAGAGGGGCCGCGAGTATCAAGACTATCATCAAAGAAATGGAAAAGTGCGAAGTCTTGTGTGGTAACTGTCATGCTATACGACATTGGAGAGAGACGCACAATTTTGACGATTGGAGAGAAGTATTACCGCTGGTAGACTGAAATATTTAGGAGGAACCATGTCGTACAAGGATAAGCAAAAATGCAAAGAATATCATAAAAGATGGTATCAGCGGCATAAAGAGCAAGTGATAGCGAGGCGCAAAAAAAGACAATTGGAAATTCAGTATTGGTTCATGAGATATAAAAGCACGCTTGCTTGTACAGATTGTGGCATTAGCCATCCAGCGATATTACAGTTTCATCATCGCAATAGAGATGATAAAAGTTTTAATATATCTGATGTTGTTAGAAAAGCAAACAGCATAAAACAAATAACCAACGAAATCCAGAAATGTGACGTGGTCTGTGTGAACTGCCACGCAAAGCGCCATTGGAGGGAGAGGCATAAGACAGATAACTGGGATGAGATACTGACTCTAGACGAATAAGAGTCGGTAGCCTTGTTCAGTCACGTACCTTGTATCCGTAGATGATGTGCTAATAGGTTCTAGCCAGTATATGAAAAATCTAAGTAGTTCATTAAGATCAACAATGTAGGAGAAAATATATGGGTTTTCTAGCCATGAAATCTAAAGCAGAGAGAACAGAAGCAGCTATACTTGCGCGCCTATCAGGGCAGGAAGGAGTAACGATCTTGCTTCCTTTCGGTGGGGGGAATGGTCGGTATGATATGGTGATCGATGACAATGGAACGTTCTATAGAGTTCAGTGTAAGACGGGACGCGTGGAACGCAATGGGACTGTAGTCGCATTTAATGCGGCTAGCTCGACCTATCACTACTATGGAGGAAAGGGCCGTGAATGGCGAGATTACCGAGGACAGGCTGAGTACTTTGGAGTGTATTGTTCCTCAATCAATAGAGCTTTCCTTGTTCCTGTGGATATTGTAGGAAAGACAGAAGGTACATTAAGATTAGTTGGGTCGACAAAGAATAACCAATCGAAGAATGTTCACTGGGCAGAAAATTATGAGATATAAAAGAAAAGACAGAAGTCCTTTTTACAGACAACCGCCTTTTACTAAAAGAGCCGGTGAAGGGACTTGAACCCTTGGCCGCTCATTTACGAAACGAGTGCTCTACCACTGAGCTACACCGGCTTATGTCAGTCATCTTCGGCAACGCTCTCATCGAGTGTCGGGAAGCATCTTTGACATCAGCGATTATACTTCCAGGGTGGCCCTCGTGTCAAGAGGTTTTTGCGTTGTTTCGCCTTGCGATTGGCGCGCAGTACAACCCGCGTGGTCGCGTCTATGGCGCGGCTTGCCATGTTAGCCCGATTCGCAGACGTGGGACGTTCCGCCTGGGGGACAGGGCATGATCTGGAAGGTGGTGGATGCTGGCCGCGTGACGTGGGCGTAGTAGAGGGGCGTGGTGGCCAGAAGCGGCGCGGGGTTGGTGGCCTCTTTGCTGATGACCAGGAGACTGTTGGGGCTGGGACAGAAAAGGTTCTTGCTTCCCTGGTACGTGAGGGGTGGCGTGTGGATCGCGTTGTTGCTTGTGGGGAGCGCCCAGTGCGGGCCCAGGCTTTCGTTGCCGGCGCAGGTAGACACCAGCCACGCGTAGTAGCTGGAGCCAGCTTCGGGTGTGGGAACGTTGTCGAGATTGATCTGCAACTCGTCGAATGCCCCCGGAGAGGCATGTGAACTCTTTATGAAGATGAGGTGGCCAACGACAGCGCCTGGTGCTGGCGTTCCCAGGTTGGTGCCGCCGACGGATGAGCGAGTAGAGAGCGCGTAGACAGCCCAGGCCGCTCCCAGCAGCACGCCGATAAGCAGGACGCTCAGGACGATGTACATCGTCCCACGCTTTGGCCTCGGCTTTGTGATCGCCGGTGCAGGAGACAGGGCCGGTGGTGGGGATACGAGCACAGTTGGAGCAGAGCCTGGCATCCCCTGGTTGTTGTTCTGTATAGTCGCAGGAAGTATAGGTGCGTTGGTGCCTGGCAGTGGGGTGAAGGGTGTAGCGGAAGAGGATGAAGAGGGGTAAGAGGTAGGTGGCATCGTCGCTAGTGGATAGAGTTGCGTGGAATATCCCGGCATGGATGAGTTGCCGGGAGAGGGGAGCGTTGGCAGGAACTGCGTTGAGGTCGGGACGTTGAGCGCTTCGGCGAGCGCGGTGGTCATGGCGGAGGCGCTGGAGAAGCGCGCGTCCGGGTCTTTCTCCAGGCAGGTGAGAATGACCTGGGAGGCGGCAGGCGGGATAGCCGGGTTAACGAGATGAGGAGGTGTGGGCGTGGCGGTCAGGTGCTGAATCAGGATCGCGTGCAGCGTCTCGGCGCGAAAGGGCTTCACGCCGGTCATTATTTCATAGAGCATCACGCCGAGAGAGTACAGGTCACTGCGCTGATCGCCTGGCTTTCCCTGGGCCTGCTCTGGCGAGATGTAATGCGGCGTCCCCAGGACTTCGCCCTGCATCGTCAGGTGCGCCGTTCCGCCCTGCAAGCGGGCGATACCGAAGTCCGTGAGGATTGGCTCGCCCATCGGTATCGTCGTCGCCAGCCGCCGATCAAGCAGCACATTGGCTGGCTTGATATCGCGGTGAATCACGCCTTTGCCGTGCGCGTAGTCCAGAGCCTGTCCGAGCGCCGTAAAGAGATAGACGATATCGGCGGCGGGCGGAAACTTGAACTGGCGTGATGTCTCGCGCATAGAATCGGAGAGCGTCTGACCGGGGATATACTCCATGACCATGTAGGCCAGCGCGCTGCTCGATGCAGTTTCGGGCACGAAGTCGAAGTCGTGGATGCGTACGATATTGGGATGGTGCAGCGAGGCAACGAGCTGGGCCTCATTTGTGAAGCGCGAGGTGAAGGTGGGATCGTTGCGCAGGTCAGCATTCAGCAGCTTGATGGCGACATAGCGCCGCAACTGGGGGTCGAAGGCCTTGTAGACATCGCCCATGCCCCCCGAACCCAGGCGCTCATGGAGTTCATATTTGCCTAGCCGCCGTGCTTCTGCGCTCATAGCGTGTGACTCCTCCTCGCTGATCGATGGGTAACGACGATCTTTCAGGATCCTAGAGGTGTTGCGGCACCTGCGTGGTGATCGTGAAGGTTGCCAGTTGCTGGATATCGTAATGAGTTTGGAGCACTCCTGGGCGCACCTGGTTAGTGGACGGATCGAGTTGGCCGATGTAGGCATAGGTGGCCTGAGTGAGCAAGTCATCTAAGGTCTTGCCGGCAAGTGGCGACAAGAACTGTGTTGTGTCCATGCCCAGGAGGAGCTTAGCATCCCTGCGTACATTCGTAAGCCACTGCCCCGCGTTTTTCAAGGCCGTGAGGATGCGCCTGGCGAGCTGGCGCATCTCCGGCGTTATATCGGTGGCTTTCACCACCTGGCCTACGTGAAGCTCGGTGTGATCGATGTAGCCCGGTGGGTCCACCGCGACGTTGGAGCCGGCCTGCTGCGTGGGGTCCACGGTGAGCAAAGCAACCTGGGAGATCCTGGCATCGGCTCTCAGACCGGTCCCTGACGGCACATCGAGATGGACGTTGGCCGAGCCGTCAAGGTAGTCCAGAACGCGAATACACTGGTCGCGGATGAGCTGCATAGAGGCTGCACTTGTATTCTGTCCGTTCCAGTCGTCGCGGGCGCTGATGGACCATTCCAGGATCGCTTCGGTGTTCCTGAAGAGCCAGATATCCAGCCCACCGGGTAAGCCCAGCACTTTCACACCTTCTTCATTATAGAAGAGATGGCGAATGTGGATGAGCGCGCTGAAATGGTGCGCGTCCAGGGGAATCGGCGCCTGCGGAAGCTCCGCGTAGTAGCGCCAGGTGCCGCGATCAGCAGATGGTGCCCTGGACGTTCTGCCGGCACCCTCCTCAGTGATCAGCAGACGACTTCCCGCTGAGAGCAGGTTGTCATGGAGCCTGTCACCGGGATAGAGGTAGTGGACGCGGCCATTCTGTACGAGCAGGTTATTGGTGAGCAGGACCGGCGGCTGTATGGGGGCGGGTCCCAGCAGGTCCGCCGACACGACAGGGTTTCTATCGCCGAGCAACCAGGCATAATACGCCTTGCCGGGCTGGTGGGCAGGAATATTTTGCAGGTCTATCTGTATCTGGTCGGCGATTCCGGCGCTGCTGCCGGGATTCAGTTGGCCGCTGCTCACGAAGAAGGCATGGCCCACAACGGGGCTGGCTGCCACGGGTGTGGGTGTATGACGGAAGAACACGAAGTATGCGCCCACCGTTGAACCAAGCAATACGGCGAGCAGCAGGAGTGCCAGGGCGATGTATCTCCACCTGTTGCGCGGGCGTGTTTGCGTAGAGGGTGAAGAGACAGGCATGCTGGCGGGCGGCGTTTGCGTCGCTGGCGCTGATGTATATCCCTGTCCTTGTGGTTGTGTCAGTATGGGAGTACTGCCCGGCTGGTTTGCCATGTTCGTGGGTGTCTGTCCGCCGCTCATCGCTGGCGCTGAGGTTGCAATGACCGGGGGCATCCCTGGAGTAGAGTGTGGCATAGAAGTGGGTGCCAGCGATGGTCTGGAGGATGGCACAGCGGAGATGTAGGTTGGCAAATCCTCGGGGTCCACCGGCAGGACGGAGCGGCGCAGGTTCTCGGGTACGGCCAGATTGAGCGCTCCGGCGAGGGCACTGGTCATGGCGGCAGCGCTGGGGAAGCGGGCGGCCGGGTCTTTGGCGATACTGCGCAGGATCACCAGCGAGAGCGCGGGAGAAATGTCCGGATTAATGAGCGACGGCGCGACAGGAGCCGCATTGATATGCTGCGCTATCACATCGCTAACAGTCCCTCCCTGAAAAGGCAGCACGCCGGTGGTTACTTCATACAGGATGATGCCAAGCGAGTAGAGGTCGCTGCGTTCGTTGCCTGGGTAGCCTCCCGCTTGTTCTGGTGACATATAGAGCGGCGTGCCAGACTGCGCGCCGCTCAGCGTGTTCAACGAGGTCCCCATCAATTTCGCGAAACCGAAGTCGGTCAGTGTGGGTTCGCCAATGGCATTGCGAGTGGTATTCCGGCGATCGAGCAAGATGTTGGCCGGCTTGATATCGCGGTGGATCATGCCCTGCTGGTGGGCGTAGTCGATCGCCAGGCTGATCGAGGTGAAGAGGCCAAGCAGAGTTTTAGAGGATGGGAAGAGGCCTTTGTTCGCTGTATTATGAATGTAGTCGGCCAGGGTGATGCCCTCGACGTAGTCCATCACCATATACGCCATAGGATTCGCATCTCGGCCATCGGAACCTGCAGCACGAGCAACCTGGAAGTCGTGGATCTGCACGATGTTAGGGTGGTGCAGCGAGGCGATGAGCCGCGCCTCGTGTTCGAAACGATTGATGAAACTGGGATCGTCCCGCAGATTGGGATGAAGCAGTTTGATGGCCACGTAGCGTTGGAGTTGCGGATCATGCGCCTTCCACACCTCGGCCAGGCCGCCGCGTCCCAACTGTTCTACGAGTTCATATTTTCCAAGGTTTCCGGGTGCTGTGTTCATACGTGCCTATTCCCTTCCCCTAACAAATTGTCAGTTTCCGTTCTATCGAGCTGGCTGGCTATGCTAAACACACGCACGCACTGCATTGCCCGCCGAGCACGTGGTGATATCAAAGGTAGCTAAATTCTGAATGCTGTAGTGAATTTGCACGACGCCCTCCTCTACCTGGTTCGTATTGGGGTTGGTACGACCAACGAAGGCGTAGTTCGTCTGTGTGAATAGATCGTCAAGGAGAGATGTCGTGCCAGGCTGCACCAGATCGGCCGCGTTCATGTGTATGATTCTGGCGGCGTCGGCATGGATGGCATTGAGCCAGTTCTGCACATTATCGATGGCCGTGGTAATCCGCAGGGCCAGAGCGTGTTGCGCTGGCGATAGATTGGGGACCTCAACCATGTTCCGCAAGTGGTTGCCGATATGCTTCAGGTAGCCAGGGGGATTTTGCTGGGCGCTAAATTGAAGCAAGGCGACCCGGGCGATGGTTGGATCGACGAGGAGCTGTGATCCCTGTATAGCCGGCGGCACATTCTCCTGCGCGATATATGGCCCATCGAGATAATCCAGGATACGCGTCGCCTGTCGCTGGATGAAGGCCGCGCATTGTGGATTGCCGGGCGTGCTCTGGCAGCTTTGTTGTGTATCCCGCGCGCTCCCGGCCCACTCTAAAATCTTCTCCATGTTTCTAAACAACCAGGTATCCAGCCCCCCACCCAGTTTGACCTTCTCAAGAGAGGGGTCCTGGGCCAGCAGGTGGCGCAGGTGATCAAGCAGGCTATAGTGGATACTCGTGCTGGCAGTAGGATTGTATGCCTGGGAGAAGGCGGCGAAATAACGCCATGTGCTCGTATCGAGGGAGGGATTGGTGGGAACCTGGCTGGCGTCCTCTTCGGTGATCAGAAAACGGCTGTAGGAAACGAGGAGGTCGGTGTTGTCAGTATCACCGGAATAAAAGACGCTCACCTGTCCACGTTTGACGGGGAGCTGGCCCAGAAAGACCGGCGTAGCTCTGCTGTTGCTGTCGTTGTCAGGCAACAACCAGGCATAATAGCTTTTGCCGGCCTGGGGATCTGGGATGTTCTGGAGATTGATCTGCACCTGGTCAGCGATCCCGCGATCACTGAACAGGGTCAGTTGTCCGCTACTCACAAAGAAAGCATGCCCAACGATTGGCTGTTGAGCCGTGGCTGGTGTACGAGGGGATCGCAGGAGTATCGCCAGTCCTGAGCCAATGACTGCAACAATCAAGATAGCGGCGATGGCAAAGTACAGGCGTCGCCGCTGGGGCGGCCGGGCCGGCGTCGCCGCCTGTTCATATGGAGCAAACTGACTCTGATTAGTGCTCATATTTTCTCCTCTTCTCTGGCAGGGCGCTTGCCACTGGAAAGAGATACTGTCTGTAAGAATGCCTGGAGTGAGCCTGGTGTATACTTCACATAACCAGCACGACTTCATAGGAAAAGAAGTGTGTATCAGTTAAACGCGCGCACGAGAGAAATTTGGTCCCCACTATTGTGAGCTATCCAGGCACAGAATGTCAATGGAACAGGCTACATATTTCTGAGTTTTAACAAAACCCAGCGGCAGGAATGAGCACACAATAAGTACTATTTCTATGCCTGGCGCTATACGTATGGACAAATATATGCGTATAAAAGATATACCTATTGGAAGGAAACTATCATGTCGCATGCAGAAATGGCATCTACTATGAGTGCCAAGACCATTTTGATCGTGGATGATGACCGCGATGTCGGGGAGATACTGCAAAAAGTCATTCTTGAGCAAACAGATTACCGGGCCATGTGGATCGCGGAGAGCGATCTGGTGCTGTTCGCGGCGCCGCATCTGCGCCCGGCGCTTATCTTGCTGGACTATAAATTGCCCGCCATGCACGGCCTGGACCTCTATGATCGCTTGCAAGAGATCGAGACGATGAAGGGGGTGCCAACGATCCTCATCAGCGCCTGGGAGAAGCTGCCGTTTGATGAGCTACACGCGCGTGGCATTTACGTGCTGAAGAAGCCGTTTGAGTTAGATGATTTACTTGATATGCTGGCGCAACTGCTTCCTCAGGAGCAGGCATGAAAGCCAGAGGTCACGACCCGCATAGGGGCTATGGCTTTGGCGGACAAGAGGAGCCGAAGCCATAGGACATCCATGGAGTGAGTTTCCCATCCTATTTGTGAGAAAATAGTGAGAGATTGGATGCCCCAGAAGGAAGAAGCATCATGGAAGAACGTTTTGGCTCCGACCCCTGGCCGACACCCTCACAGAAGTTCTCTCACTCCTTTCAGCCATCAGCGCTTCATGCCTCATCTCCTGCCCTACTGCCACGGAAATCTCAACGGACCTGGCCGGCACTGCTCACGCTCTACCTGCTGGCCCCTCTCATTGGTGAAGTGCTCTCCGGCTCCACACCTCCACTCATGTTTCTTCACAACCCGTTTAATCTGTTCTACCAGCCAGCCTTATATGGCTCAGGTGCCATCCTGGTACGCGAACTGGTACGCCGGCGCGGGTTAGGATGGGGCAGCGTGCTCCTGTTGGGAGCAGCGTATGGCATCCTCGAGGAAGGACTGGTGGTGACGAGTTGGTTCAATCCCTATTGGCCCGATCTGGGTCTGCTGGCCAGCTACGGTCGCCTGCTCGACACGAGTTGGGTCTGGGCCGTCGGGCTTACGATTTACCATGCAGTCGTCAGTATTACGCTGCCTATCGTCCTGACGGAGGCGCTCTTTCCCTCCATTGCTGTTCAGCCCTGGCTAGGGAAGAGGAGATTGTGGGTCGTTACAGCTTGGTTGACAGTCACCTCACTGCTCGGCCTGCTGGGCTTCGGCTTCCTGGCCTTTCGCAAGCAAGGCTACTCGCATCCGCCTCTGATGTACCTGGGAGCAGTATTCCTGGCCATGGCGTTCGTCTGGTGGGGGCTCCATCTCTCTCCAAAGCTGCCCGCTGTTGCACCTTCTTCTGCTGTTCCTGGTCCCTGGAAGTTGAGAGTAGTGGCCTTTGTAGCGACATGTGCTTTCTTCTTCTTATTGTGGGCTGCACCTTATCTCATCGCCTTCCCCATCGTGCTCATAGCCGCGATGGTTGCTCTCGTGGTCCTGGCGGGCCGTTGGGTCGCTCGTTGGTCAAGACGGGCGGGCTGGGGTCCCTCACAACGAGTAGCGTTAACTTCTGGTGTGCTCTGCTTCTTCATCCTGCTCTCGCCGCTCATTGAGTTCGGCGCTACCTCTGCCAGGAAAATCACGACAGGTCAGACGCTATTCGGCCTGATTTTTCTGCTTGCTTTAATATGGCTCGCATGGCGAGTGAAACGACAGCCTGCTGTGCCCACGGATTGATTTCCTTTGGCATCTCATCCCTCACATAGTTCTCCTTGAAAAAGGTTACGTGCAAAAGCGCACAGGCCTGGCATATTTGCAAAAGAAGCTTGCGCCGTTTTCCTCAGGATAATCAGGTCAGCAATCTACAGCCTCGCCTTTGCCAGTTCATCCCTCAGGGCAGGCAAATTACGATGCCGCTCACGCAATGCCGCAATATACGTATTCCATCCATCATTACTGCCCAGCTTTTGATAGAGCCGACGAATACAGGCAAGATACTGGCAGGCAATCTGGTAATTTCCCCGGTCGCGCCACCCAATGCGCATTTCAACATATGCTTGATAAATCTCGATGGCCTCGTGCGAATGGTTCTCTTCGGCTGCTTTTGCGACTTCAATGCCTACATTCACGTTACTTGAACCATACGGTCCAGTCCTGGAGTTGGTGGTCTGCTTTTCAGCCTTCAGCAGTTCTAAAGCCAGGTCGATCTGGCCCTCATCAAGGGCGATCTCAATTTCGACATCTGTCTGGCGCTCATGCTTCACATAAGCCAGCAACTCCGATTGCACGGTATCCCATTGATCCAGTTCTTGTGCAAGCTGGCGTATCTCCTGGTATCGCTCAATGGTTGTTCCAAAGGGAGGGGTAATGAAAGTGCGTTTTATCATGTCCAGCGCTCCTGCGAGGTTCCCCCTGGATTGATAACGTTCCTGAAGCCAGTGCAAGAGGCGTGTATCGTTGTGCTGCTCAATCCGTTCCTTTACCAATTGCACGGCTTTGTCTTCATGTCCATGTTCACAGAAGATATCCGCTATCTCAAGGATCTCGTAATCATCAACGTGTTTCGCCTCCGTCAGTGCCTCATCGAGCCGGCCGCGTTTGAGCAGTCGATCGACAATATAGGGGTAGGTCTCCATCTCATGACAGATGCGCAGAAAGGTCTCATCATTGAGGGTGTCAGCTTCCAATCCCAGCAAGAGTATCTCGGAGCTTGCATAAAACTCGCTCACATCGGCCAAATGCCAGTCGATATCGAGTTCAAAGGCTTCGCGTACCCACTCTGCGATCATGCGCCGTTCCTCTGGTGTGGTGTACCGCACAAGCATGGCAGGCACCTTATCGCTCATGACCGGCATATCGTTTTCCAGGCTCGTGTCAAAAGCATAGACATCGAAGAGGGCCTGGAGTATTTGCCTGCGCACTACTGTAGCATGTTGCAGACCGCGCAGACAGTTGCCTAAACCTACGGTACATACTTCGACCACATCATCCAGGTTGCCCTCCTCCGCGTGCCAACGGAACGAATCATAGTTGTCAAGAATGGCTCGGATGATGATCTCATAGAGCCTGGCAGCAGTAGTGAAGTCCTGTTGCTCTCCATACTCAGTGGCGCTATCCACAATATCTCGCAGTGGCCCTGCCGCTCTGGCCTCAGATCCCCACATATCTCTGTCGGTAGTGTAGAAAATCTTCTCAACTTGTAACTGATAAACCTCTGCATTAAACGGCGCGCGCGTCTTCCTGGTGTCCGCCTGCCGGTTCGATATAATCAGCCCGGTCAGGTCAGAATGCTGTTGTACCATGCGCTTGATAAGGCTGATCAAATCATCTTTACCAAGGTACGCTAATGCTGTCTCTATATCCTGTTCGTCAGACATTGGGTTGGTACTCATTATGCTTATTCATGCTCCTTCTTACTAACGAGCTTCATGTGATGGTTCTATCTTACCATAGGTAGCCCGGCAGAGCAGCGTTGCTTTTCTTGCGGATGTTTATATGTATCCTGTGACTGAGGTAGGCTTTATCCAAAGGAGACAACAATGGACTCGATCTGGTTATACGTGAGCCTGTGCAGCAGGAGACCACAAGGTTTTCATCTCGTTCTCCAGCGCTTCATCCTGATGACCTTTCTGCCAGAAGCGCATAAAGAGTCCCGATGCCACTATTGTCAGTCCAATTAGACCATAAAGAATGAAAGGTGAGACCACAAGAAACTGTTCAATGCTCAGGATGAAAACCAGGGAGACACGGATCACAGCCTCAAGGACCAGGCAAACGCCCCAGATAATCGTCTGAATGCGGACAATAGTCCGAAACGAAGCGTGCTGCCAGAGGCGTTCAAACCAGGCGATTCTCTTTGTACCTCTACCAGCCAGGAACTGGCGTGCCGTATAAAATCCCAGCGGTTTTGGAAAAAGCAATGAACCTAGAAAGGCCACACCAAAGGCAAATGTGAGAAACGACTCGCGCACAAGTAACCAGCGTGGACTGCCACCCAGTCCAATTAGGATCAGGGAGACGGCAATCCCCAGCAGAGTCGCGCCAGCCAGCAAATCGATGCGTCTGCTACGGATAATGCCAATAATGCTATCAATCAATGATGGTACACCGGTCAAAAGCAACGCGAGAAAATCGGATGCATGCGTATAGTTCTTTAATAGTATGTAAATGATAAATGGGCAAACACCATTGATGAAAAGGCTAGGTGCCAGACTGCGCACAAATACCTTCCATTTTGCATTGGGAGCGGCGTTTGTCTCTGGCTGCGTGGATGGTTGTACGTTGTCCATATCTTTGTCCTTTCGAAATGAAGAGCAGAACGTAGTAACGCAGGCATAAGCCCTGGAAATCAAGCAGAATTTATGCCTGTGGTCTGGCTTCGGTAGGACCCCATCACCCGGTGAAGTGAGAACGAATTGAAAAAAGTGACGGTCCCTGGCATGATGTGCTTATGCAAAAAAGTACAACCGAGCCAATGGACACGTCGAACGTATTTTGCC
>JALYTT010000557.1 GCA_030854145.1 Chloroflexota bacterium
GGGATGCGGCAAGCCGCATCCCTACGCGGGAGGATACTGCTGGAGAATTCGTAGGGGCGACTCTATCGACCGTGGCCTTATAGGCTCCCTCTACTTACGACGGAAGGCCAAACCGGTACACCTTGCTATCGTGGGACCCGACGTACACCGCGCCATGGACCACCGTCGGCGACGAGCGCACTTCGCCATGCGTCGTGTAGGACCAAAGCTGATTTCCTGAACTGGCATCGATGGCATAGAGATGACCATCCGAACACCCGCTATACACCACACCGTTGGCTACCATCGGCGAGGACTTGAATGTGCAGCCCGACGCAGGCGTGAATTTCCAGTTTACGTTACCCCCCGTGAAGGAGTAGAGCATGCCATCCGTCGAGCCGATATAGACGACGCCGTTGACCACCGCCGGCGAGGAGAGAATAGCATTGTTCGTGATAAAGTACCAGTTCATGGTGCCGGTACTGGCATTCAAGGCATAAATCTTTTTATCCAGTGAGCCAATATACAGCTCCCCATTCACGATGGCCGGCGCGGAGTCAATCGCGCCTCCCGTAGGATAGGACCAGATTTTCTGGCCTGTCTTCGCGTCGACGGCATACACATTGTTATCATACGAGCCTACATACACCACGCCATTGACCACCGCCGGCGAAGAGACCACCTGGTTCCCGGTGGAGAACGCCCAGATTTTCTGGCCCGTCTTCGCGTCGACGGCATAGACATTGCGATCATACGAGCCTACATAGACCACCCCGTTGACCACCACCGGCGAAGAGAAGATATTGCCCTTCGTGGGGAATTTCCAGTCTTGCTTGCCGGTCGCCGCGTCAATGGCATACAGATTATGGTCGAACGAACCTACGTAAACCACGCCGTCAGCCACGACCGGCGAGGAGCCAATGACATCCTCGGTGGGAAACGACCAGAGCATCTTGCCCGTGGCGGCCTTCAACGCGTACAGCTTATGGTCATCCGACCCGATGTAGACGTTACCATCGACCACCGCCGGCGAGGAATTGATCTGACCTCCCGTGGGAAACGCCCAGTCCAGCGCGAGGCGCGAAACATTGGCGGTGGCGAGCGTATGCTCGTCGGTATTAAAGCGCGTATGCTGCGGGCCGAAACCGAACGTCGTAGAATCGCCCCGTTGCGCCGTAATCACAACTGTCGGAGTTACACCATGGTGCGGCGTGGTGGCAGTCGGGGTAATCACTCCTGTGTTTTGAGACGCGTGCCCCCTCAAGTAGAACACGCCGAAGCTACCTACCAGCACGAGCAGTACCAGGGCCACCAGCAGCACCACCCGCCCCACAGGTGGCCCTTTGCGCGCAGGCGCAGGCGGGCCATCTGTTCGCGGTGTCAGCAGCGGGGCTTCCCACGTGCGGGCCTGCGTTTGCTCTGGCACACTCGCGTCGGATATAGGGCTACTGACCGCAGGCTCCAGCGAAGGCAACACAAGAGGCGGCTGCGGCTGCACAACACGTGGTGGCGTTGTCTGGCCAGCAACTTCCATTGTAGCGCCGCCATCCTGATCCATCCCGGCACTCTCATACGTGCGCCCAGGGGGCGTATTCACCCCCGATTGGCCGGAGGATACCGGCGCCTGCGACAGCGGCCTGTTAAGCGGTGGCACTAGCGGTTCGGCCGTTATCAATGTAGGCGCATCCTCAGCCGCACGCGCCAGAGCCTGCGCAAAGGCAGCTACGGTAGCGAAACGCGCCTGCGGATCTTTGGCAAGCGCGGTCATCACCACCTTTTCAACATTGATGGACACCTCCGGTACACGCTCCCGCAGGGGCGGTGGCGGCGCCATGGTCTGCTTGACGGCAATCTCGGTGAACGACCCCTGAAAGGGCCGCTCGCCACAGAGCCACTCGTATACCACAATACCCAGCGAATACTGGTCGCTTGCTGGGCGCGGGTGGGATTCGATCTGTTCGGGGGCCATGTAGGCGATAGTGCCCGCGATATCCTGCGCCGTTTGTAGGCGCGAGGTCTGGGAGATCAACGCGATCCCGAAGTCGCTCAGCAGGGCATCATTATCGCGCCCCAGCAGGATATTCTCCGGCTTGATATCGCGGTGAATCACGCGCTGATTGTGCGCATATTGCAAAGCGTCAGCCACCTGCCCGCTATATTTGACGACCTCGGAGAGCGGGAGACGCGTGCCGCGCGGATAGAGGTTGCGCAGTGTGCCGTTGGGAGCATAATCCATTACCAGGTAGGGCGCAGCATGCTCCAGACCAAAATCAAAGACGCGCACGATATGCGGATGCACCAGGTGCGCAATCGTGCGCGCCTCGGTACGAAACTGATCTACATCGCTGCTCTCGATGCGTAAGTTGAGCACCTTGATAGCTACCATCGTACCAAGATGGATGTGCTCACCCAGGTAGACCTCGGCAAAACCGCCCTTCCCCAGCAGGCGCAGCAGGCGATAGTTACCGAGCTGCCTCCCCGTCAAGGGTCCATCCTGTTCAGCCATCAACGTGTCTCCTTGCATAAAAAATGAAGCTCTGCAACGGGGCCCCGCCCGAAGAGGTCTCTCTCATTGTAGAGGAACCCGCCTCCGTAGGGACCCGATTTATCGCGTCCGCCTCCATCCCCGAAGAGGTCTCCCTCATTGTAGAGGAACCCGCTATGCAAGTCAAGATTACAATCCGCCGCGCGAAATATGTCCTGCTCACCGTTATTCATAATGCAGGGAGAATCTACACTCCCGCTACCAGGAAGAGGATAGACGCCATGATATGGACAGACAGCAAAAGCGAGATCGCGCAGTTACGTAGGAGGATCGAGATGGAGCTTGAAGCCATGCGCCAGGGCCTCTATGGGTACGCGGCGGGCAGCGCGCGTCACGAATTCATCCGCGCGCGGATGGAGAACGTTGGCGCCTATCAGGAAATGCTCGCTGAACAGATCGGGGAGGATGAGGCCACGCAGGTGCTATGTCATCTCTATGTCGCTATCATCGATGCATGAAGGTATCAGGAATTGAGTTCGCGCTTCAACCACGCAAGGGCCCTCCCGGCGCGCGACATATGCCTGGCCGCGCTGGTAGTGCTGACCTGCTGCATGTCCACGCTTTCCAGGGCCTCCACCAGCGCGAAAACTGAGGGGTAGCGTTCCATAGGATTGAGGGCCAGGGCGCGCAACACGATACATTCCAGCGCCAGAGGGATCTGGTCATTGAGCAGGTGCGGCGCGATCAGGTCTAACTCCTCATCGCCCGGCACCAGGCCGGCGCCCTCCCGCGAGGCACGCCCGCCCTCGCGCAGCACCGCCGCCTGGCGCCGCACCACAGCCGCCGGCGCGTAGCGGGTGATCAGCAGATACACCAGCGCGCCGAGCGCGTACACGTCCGAGCGCTCGCTATACGTGCCGCTGAGCATCTCAGGCGCCGCGAAGACGTTGTCGGCCGCCAGGTAAGGCGTGGGGAATATGCGCTGGCAGCGCTCCCCGGCCGGTGGCAGGGACGGGGCGGCAGGCCAGAACTGGGGAGGTGGTGGCCAGGAGACCAGCAGCACGGGCGCCCAATCAGCCATACACTCCACATCCACCAGCACCGTCGCGGGATCAAGGTCACCCAGCATGGCACCCATGCGATGCAGCTTTGCCACGATACGGCAGAGTTGTATGCCCCAGGTGAGCGTCGTCTCCAGCGTCAACCAGGCAGGCCACTGCTGCCCCAGCAGGAGATCGGCCAGCGACACAGCGAGCGCGTGCTGCTGCCCCCGCGCTCCCCGCAGTTGCATCACCATGTAGTGCCGGTCGCCTTCCATACGCACACGATCACCGGCGCCGGGCAGGCGTGGAGAGCCTAGCACCATGGGCGACACAAACTCCTCAAACGCCGCCTGCTTCACCTGGGCCACAATGTGCGGGGCGAGGCCGCTCAGGTCCAGCTCTCGGATAACCACCAGCGGCGCCTGCTCTTCATCATATTGCACGCGACCGCGCGCCGCCGACAGCCGCCGGGCCAGGTACAGGCGCAGCCTCGGCCTCTCGTGCAGCAGTCGCACCAGGCGATAGCGCCCCCCTAGAATAATCCGTGCCTCCTCCCCTGCCGCATCACCGCTCATACCGCTCCACGCCGTCTCTTCCATGCCCCTCGCTCTGCCTGCTAGCCCTCAGCAGAGTGCAACTAATGGCACCCTGTGAGGCAACTATCATCACGTTACTATATGACGAACAACGATGATTGGCTTAACACAACAGGACTGCGCCACCCTCCGACCGCGTAGGGGCTATGG
>JALYTT010000115.1:0-9360 GCA_030854145.1 Chloroflexota bacterium
CTGGCGTGACGCGTAGTGGGCTTGACCCGCGCGATAAATCGCGCAGCTACGAAACGGCGCGCGCAGGCCTTATGTGTAGTGGCGCCCCTCGCGGCGCCATGTTCCAACCAGGAGGGCTTGTTTGTTATAATCTGGCATCGTGTAGTAGTATATATGCAACTAGCGAGTACGTTATGGATACAGAAAGGCGGCAAACAATGGCTGAGAGACTCACGGGCAAGGTAGCCCTGGTGACTGGTGCAGGGAGCGGCATTGGCCGGGCAATGGCCCTACTTTTCGCGCGTGAGGGAGCGCGTGTGGTAGCAGGCGACTTCAACGCCCAGGGCAATGCAGAGACCGTCGGCATGATCGAGGAGCAGGGTGGAACAGCCTTCGCGGTGCCGGTCAACGTCACCGTCGCCCAGGAGGTGGAGGCGGCGGTGCAGGCGACGCTCGACCGCTTTGGCACACTCACCGTGCTATGCAACAATGCCGGCACAGGCGAAAAACGCACCTCCATTCTTGAGTTGGCAGAGGATGAATGGGAGCGCGTCTTCGCAGTCAACGTGAAGGGCGCCTTCCTGGGCATCAAATACGGCGCGGCCGCCATGCTGAAGGCTGGCCAGGGTGGCTCAATCATCAACACAGCCAGCGTCGCGGGCGTGGTCGGCAACCCTGGCTATGTGGCCTACGCCTCCTCGAAGGCTGCCTGTATCCACCTGACGAAGACCGCAGCCCTCGAACTGGCTCACGCGCAGATCAGGGTGAACGCCCTGGCACCCGCCTTCACCGCCACCCCTATGGTGCAGTCTATGGTCTCGACGCACCGCGACCCGGAGCGCGCGCTGCAAAAACTTGGCAGTATCATCCCCCTTGGCCGCCTGGGTACACCAGAGGAGATTGCCAACGCCGCGCTTTTCCTGGCCAGCGACGAGTCTTCGTTCATGACAGGCGCCGTGCTGGTTCTTGATGGCGGGCTGACGGTGCAATAGCGACTTATGAAGAGAGCGGGCAGAGTAGCGTGTGAGAGAAAGGATGCGTCTTTCTCTCACACGCTACTCTGCTCGCTCTCTTCATCTATCAATTACATTTCTACACCATCGCTTGATCGACATAGCACCAGCGCCAATCTTCGCCGGGTTGGAAGGACTGCATGATCGGGTGGTGGGTCGCATGAAAGTGTTTGGTGGCGTGCGTGTTCTTGGATGAGTCGCAGCACCCGACATGCCCACACACGAGGCACATGCGCAGGTGAACCCACGTGTCTCCGGTCTTCAGGCACTCCTCGCAGCCATTCGCGCTGGGAGTAACCTCTTGTATCTGGTCGAGATGTGTACAGGTCGCCATAATATCCACCTTAGATTTTCGTAAACAGTTTAACAACGCCGGTTCATATCAGGGGGCGGGCAGAGTTTGCAAGAATTTCTCCAGCGCCCGCACGCGGTACAGGTGTGTGAAATCAACTATGTTGATGTGCTGGGCATAGGGCTGCTTCTGGAGTTCGCTCTGCACAAGATTCCAGAGTGGGGCCATATCCTCTGGCCAGGCCACGCTCAATATGCTGCCCAGCACCTGTTCTTCTACGTCTCGCACATCCAGGTGTTTGAGCCAGAACGCGAAGAGGCGCTCCAACCAGTTCCAGCGCGCGTTCGTTGTCAGAAGCGGAGGCTGTGCTGGAAGCATGCCACCCGGCCCGCTGGTACGAGCAGCCCTGGGGAGTACGCTCTTCATCGTGGGCAGCGCGCTCACCAGCGCTTTATCCAGAATGGACGTGAATGCAGCGTCGCGTTCGCGCAGCCGCTCATCGAGCGCCAGCGCATAGATTCCCAGCGCGCCCGCGTCGTCCTGGTATTCGGCGCGAGCTTCGGCCTCGCTGAAGAGATCGGCCACATCATCTATGATTGTTTGCAGCAGCTCTCCCTGTTGCAAACGCGCCGCGTACTGCTCAATGCGCTGGCGATAGATCTCGCTCTCCAGGGGGAGCGGAGCCGAGCGCGGGGGCATATAGCTGTTCTCTCCACTGAAGTCCCAATCTTCAGTAAGCTCCTCGCCAGGCTCCGCTCCACCGGGTATGCCGGCAAGCATATCAGCTATTTCGGTGCGCAAGAAAGGATGGCGGCGTACAAGCTCTTCAAGGAAATAGATAAGCTGCTCCTTGTCCTCAAAATGCAGCCAACTGTGTAACTCCTGCTCCATATCCCTATCCTCAGCAGCTTCTTTATACACACACCCTCATACTATATAACACGTATGCCAGTCAATAAAGATATAACATTGAGGTACCTGATCTTGCTTCCCCATCAGGGCATTGCAACATGGGTTATCCCAAATGGTGATACTGTTGGGATGACTCATAGGAAACGCACAAAGAAGCATTAGGGCTGGGTCCATGAGAACTGGTTGGTGTTGTGCGACACTCCATTCTGTTGATACGTAAACGAATACTCAAGCACCTTCCCCGAACTGATAGGGTTGACGGTAAACTCCCAAAGGGAGGTACTACTATTGAAGGTCATCGAGACAGTGTTCTGTCTCAGACCGTGCAGGTTGTAGTGCAGGGTCACTTGATCCGCCGTCCCGCTGCAGAGTTTGAACCAGAGTTTGGCTGAGGTAGAATCGGGTTTCACTACTCCCTGTGCAAAGCATCCAGAGGGCGTGGGAACCGGCGTCGGCGTCGGCGTCGGCGTGGGACTCGGTGTGGGCGTCGGCGTCGGCGTGGGGATTGGTGTGGGCGTGGGAGTAGGAACTGGCGTCGGTGTCGGCGTAGGACTCGGCGTCGCCGTTGGCGTGGGAGTTGCGGTAGGTAGAGGCGTCTTAGTAGGGACGCGTGTCTTCGTTGGCACGGGAGCGGTGGCGTGCAAAAATGCGCTCCCCCCCATGAGGCCTGCGATACAGGCAGCACCTACAAGCACAAGCATCAGCGCTCCCAGACCCGCAGTTATGCCCATGCGCTCGCCGCGCTTGCGCGCAATAAACCAGCGCAGCCGCTTCTGAAGGCCATCCTCCTCCTGGTCATCTTCGTCATCTTCGTCATCCCCGCCCTGCCTCCCTGGTGCCCTGGTCGTCTCCGCATCAGGGACCTTCTTGCCGGGGAAAAACCACCGCCATTTTCCAGGTTCCTCCTCGTCCTCATCCTCATCATCTGGTGGTTGCGGTGGATACATTGAGGGATTGTGTCCAGGCGGTATCATTCTCTTTCCTTCTAACAGCCACAGCGCATAAAGAGCCTGTACACGATCTATTGCATCTTTACCGAAAAACAGCAAGCGCGCATGACCGGGCGACCTTATCATTAGCATACGCGAAGAGGACAAACACAAGTATAAGTATGGCTGGCCAGAACGTGGGCGCCTGTCCGCCAACCTGGACCCGGTAGGTAGAAACACAGAAGACGTAGGGGCGCCCCTACCTCTCTGGCACCTCCGCGCTACGGGACTCTCTGTGCAGCGCCACCAGCGTCACGTCGTCCTCCTGCTCCCAATCGTTTCCGGTAAAGGCTGCCAGTTCGGCCAGCAGGGGATCAAGGAGTCCGGGGCCGCCGGGGTGCGCTCCAATGAAGGCCAGTAGTCGCGGGAAACCGAACATATCGCGCTTCCCGTTATGCGCCTCCACCAGGCCATCACTGTAGAAGAGCAGGCTCTCGCCGGGTGCCAATGTCACCTCGTATTCGTCATAACGCGTGCCAGGCAGCATCCCCAGAGGCATGCCGGTTCCGCAGAGTTCGGAGGCGCCTGTAGCCTGGCGATAATAAGGTGGCTCATGGCCGGCATTGGCGTAGCACAGGTGGCCGTTGTGGATATCCAGAATAGCATAGAAGCAGGTGACAAACATCCCCGGTGGGATATCGGCATAGAGCAGATCGTTGACGCGCGCGAAGACCTCGCCCGGAGAGGCATTTTCCTGGGCGGCGGTACGCAGCATGGTGCGGGCGGCCGTCATCACCAGAGCGGCCGGTATACCCTTATCAGTCACATCGCCAATCACGAGTCCCAGGCGGCCATCGCCAAACAAGAGGAAATCGTAGAAGTCGCCGCCAACCTCGCGCGCCGGCTGGTAGTACGGCGCGATCTGCCAGCCGATGAAGACCGGCACGTCTTTGGGCAAAAAGGTGCGCTGAATATCCTGGGCCGTCCGCAATTCCTGCTCAATGCGCTCGCGTTCAAGGGCCTGCGTCTGCTGCTCCTGCACCATCTGTGTGACGCGCAAAGCCGGCGCGACTTGCGCGGCCAGCGTGTTAAGCAGCACACGATCTTTGTGAGCATACCTCTCCCCATTCGGACGTGGGCCCAGAGTTAACAGACCAATCAGTTCTCCCTGGCTGGCCAGAGGTAACACGATGCTGGCCTTCGTTGTCTTCACATATTGTAACATAGGCGAATCCAGGCGCAGCCGGTCAACCTCTACCACCCCAGAAGCGCTTAGAGCGTAGACCATGAATGGATCACTACCGACCACACTGATCTCAGCAGGCTCAGTTGAGGAAATGCTATGCACAGGAGGCTCCTCTGGCTCCCGTGCGCGCTCTTCACTCTGTACCCGTAGCTGCCGGCCATTCTCTCCCCAACCAGGGCGCGCCGGCGGGTGTCCCACATTATGCTGCTCCGCTTTGCATACCCACAATAAGATGACCTGGGCCTGCATCGTTTCCTCAAGCAAGGCGAATAAACGCTCGCACAATTGATCAAGATGAATCTCCTCGCGCAGCGTTGAGGTGAAGGCTTCGATGGCTCTGGCGACTTCGTAATCGCCACGATTGAAGCGTTGATCAATGAACTCCTGTATACGGATACGCACAGGCGCAAGGATGACACTCCAGGCCAATGTAGTAGTCACAAGGATGAGCAGCGAGACGGGAGGACCGTGGTAACGGTAGAGCAGGCCGAATCCGGGGGTATGAATGAAGAATTCTATAGCGCTGATGCACACAAAGTAGATGAGTGTCAGACCGATGGTGAGCACGGCATACAGTAGCGATCCATGGATGAGTTTGGCACTCTGGTAACGCGTTGTAACAATACTCGTGCAGGTGGGAAGCAGGAGAAAGAACCAGAGAGACAGCCCGGCTTTAAGAAGCAGAGTGGCGATCGCGGCAATAATCAGCCCGGCTACGAGTTGCCACACGAGGGCATCCCACCACCTCCGCGCCCGCGTGGGGGGCTTTTTGAGCGGGCCAGATGGGCGCGCGGTTCTCGCTAATATCTGGAATGTCGGCATTGCTCTCTTCCTGAACTGTCAGCATTTTAGCACATAGTAGTGCTAGCAAACCTATTAAAGCTGTATCCCCGCCAGCACCTCTGGCTTCTGGGTCATGGACTCCTCGTCTTCAGATGCGCTGTCGTAGAGAGCCTCCAGCGCCTTCCAGGTCTCTTCGCCGCCAATGTGATGGACCGTGATGCCGGGGAAGCGCACCGAGGGGGCGGCATCCCCCACAAACAGGATGGTGACGGCATGCCCGGCACGTCTGACCCGCGCCAGGGCATCGAGCAGGAGTTCGCTGATACTGCTGGTGACAACGACGACGGTGGCGCCGGCCGGGAGGCGCGTGCGCTCAGCCAGGATCACATCTTCGATGCTGGTGCCGTAGTAGGATTGGATGCGGGCCAGCACCTCCATGATGCGCTTGCGCTGCTCTTCGTTGCTCGATGGCGGGATATGGATGCGGCGCCGCTTCATCATCTGCGCTATCTTCTCTTCTGGCGAGCGCGGCTCCTCCTGCTCGCGTGCGCGCGGCTCCTCACTGCTCGTGAGGCTTATCTCTGGCATATACATCATAGTGTTCGCGTAGAGGCCGACCGCGTAGCCCTCGTTGATGGACCAGTCGGCGATCGATGCGGCGACGCAGATGGCCAGCTCCTGCAGTTCGGGATGGATGCCGTAGTCGTGGACATTCAGGCGCGGGAGCACGTTCAGGAAGAGCACCAGGGTAAAGGTTGTGGTCGCCTGGTAGACTTTGCTCTGTAGCTCCATCGTGCGCGCCGTGGCCTTCCAATGGACGCGGCGCATGTCGTCGCCGTAGCTATAGTCGCGCACGCCGATCACCCGCGAGGGGTCTTCCAGCAGGCGGCGGGGCGCGCGCTGGTCTCCGAACGGACGGCGCGCGGGCAGACCGAAACGCGTGATCGGTACCACCAGCGGATAGACCATCAGGTACTGGATATTAGAGATCGAGGCCTCGCGCGTGACAAACCCGAAAACGTCGCCGCTACGCAGCGTGGTTGGTCCGAAGGCATGAATCCCCCGCGTGTTGCATTGGATGCTGTAGTTGCGCGTGATCCGCTCATACCAGCGCGGACTGAAGAGGCTCTCCACCACGGCCGTATTGCTGCGCAGGCCAATGCGTGGCCAGCGTCCCTTGAAGACGAGCATAGTAGGTATATTATCCTCTACCTCCACCCAGGGTAGCGGCAGCAGCTTGGCGTTCTCAATAGAGAACGAGAGCGTCACCTGTTCGCCAAAGAGCACGCGCTGCTCGCTCAACTGGCGCCGGTAGTGCAGATCTCGCAGGCAATAGGTAGACCAGGCATCCGTCAGGAGCACGATCAGCAGCCCCAGCAAGCCAATGATCACGAGCAGAGGCTGGTGCAGCGGGATACCGAGCAGGATGACTGCCAGGGTCAGGTAATACGCACGCTTATTCATGATTCCACCGGTACGGGCACAGTGCGCAACACATCATCAATGACCTGGTCCATCACCCGCCCGTGCAGGCGCGACTGGCTGGTGGCGATCATGCGATGCGATAGCACACAATGAGCCAGGAACTTCACGTCGTCGGGGATGGCGTAGCTGCGCCCATGGATGGCGGCGTAGGCCTGGGTAGCGCGGTAGAGCGCCAGCGTGCCGCGCGGACTGACGCCCAGTTCGATGCCGCCATGCGCGCGCGTCGCGCGTACTAGCTCGACGATATACGCCTCGATGCTTGGCTCGATGCGCACGCGGCGGATCTCCTTCTGGAGTTCCCGCAACTGCTCGTCGCTCAGCACCGGCGTCAGTTCTTGCAGCGGCTGCTCCTCTTTGAAGCGTTGCAGGATAAGGCGCTCCTCCGCTTGACTGGGATAGTCCAGGCGCAGGCGCATCAAGAAGCGATCAAGCTGGGCCTCAGGCAGGGGAAAAGTGCCTTCCAGTTCGACCGGGTTCTGCGTGGCGATGACGATAAAGGGTCGCGGCAGCAGCATCGTCTCGCGCTCGATACTGATCTGGCGCTCCTCCATGGCCTCCAGCAGCGCCGACTGCGTACGCGGCGTCGCCCGGTTGATTTCGTCTGCGAGCACCACCTGGGAGAGCAGGGGGCCGGGGCGGAACTCGAATTCGCCCATCTTCTGATTATAAAAGGTGATACCAGTAATGTCCGAGGGTAGCAGGTCGGGGGTGAACTGAATGCGCTGAAACGAACATCCCAGCGACCTGGCCAGCGACTTGGCCAGCGTGGTCTTGCCTATGCCCGGCACATCCTCAAACAGGACGTGCCCTTCACAAAGTACCGCGGCCATCAACAGATCAATGACATCTTCTTTGCCTACGATCACCCGGCTGATGCTCTGGCGGACGGAACGGGCGGCTTCCTGTACCTGGCGTATCCCATTTGTCTGTGTCATGTAACGTCCTTGATAGCAGTATGATGAGAACAAACACTAAGCAGCGGCACCATCGCCCCTACTATACCATACTACGCAACGAGAGGGCAGCTTATCTCGAATTGGACCGTCACCGTAAAGTCGTCGCCGATGCGGTCTGCACCCTGCACGAGCAGCCTATCGCAGTGCATGTCGAGTTCCAGAGCGAGAGTGACCGGGGCATGGCCCTGCGCCTTTTGGAATATAATGTAGGTAGTCACACTGCGGAAAATGGTGCTCACGCTGATCGACAAACGCTTTCCCAGTCTCTTGCACCTGGCCCAAGGGATAGTGCCTGGTATGTCAGATCCGGTGGTCCTTGACAATTGTTTCTTGGCATCACCCTGGCTCTGACGGCGGAGGAAGCCGAGGCAGCCCTGCTTGAGAAGAACGAGGGTGGACAACATTAGCGGGAAGGAACGAGAGCAGGACACAGGCCTTGCAGTGGCATCTCCCTTTTCGTGTAGGGGCGCCACTTCGGCTCCCCTTGCCCGCCGACACTGCCCGTCGACAAGGCCTGCGCCCTGCTCTCACCTGAGCGCCCTTCCCACCACATGATTAGCCGCCACCGGCGCCGGTGATTTGTATCCTTATGGAGTCGGAATGCCCTTGCTGGCCGTTCTGATCGAATGCTATCACAGTCACTCTGGCCGTGGCACGCTTGCCGCGCACGAACACATTCACCTGCCAGTTGATGGTGGCGTTGCCGTTGCCGTCGGTGACCTGTTGCGTGCTTGTATAGAAGAACGGGGGGGCGTTATATGTTACCTGGAGTTGGACAGTTGCCCCCGGTGTACTGGTCTGGACGCTGACGGGCACCATGGAGTTAGTTGGCACCTGCGGGGGCAGGCCAGTGATCTGCACCACCAGGTTGCCGTTGCCCGGCTGCTGCGTTGGAATGCCGGTCGGGCTAGCCTGGAGCGCGGGTGTACCTTGCATCGGCGGTTGGCTGCTCTGTTTGGTTCCTTTGCCACCGCCGGGCGTAGGGAAGGCCGGGTGCAGATCGACGGTCCCCGTGGGCGCGGGGGCTACCCCTACCTGGGGCGTCGTAGGTATAGCGGTGTTCTGTGTGAAGAGGCCACCGCTGCTCTGGAGCAGCGCGTTGGCCGCCAGGCTGGCAAAGAGGGTGCCCGCGACCAGGACCAGCGCCACCGCGATAATCAGGGCCTTGTACGCCGGGTCCCGGCGCCAGAGTTCGCCTAGCCGGATGATTGGATTGTTAGGATTGCGTCCCCCCTGGCGCAGGAGCATTTCAGGAACAACCGGCGTTCGCTGCCCGGCACCGAAGGCGGGCGGGGGTCTGTACCCGCCGGGGGCCGGCAACACCAGCTTCTGCGGCCTGGGACCCGGTTCCGGCCCCTGCGTGCCTGGATGATCTTGACCTATCATGAGATCGCCTCCTACAATTCACGCCTATTGGCATCCGTCAGGGAAAGTCCTTACATATAATTAAAACGATCTAAGTGTATCAATCACCGTATCAACACGCAAGTGCTCCAGGCTATTTGCGCGTAGCACTCTCACGCGTGGCCCCAGCGGCTGCCAGGTGACAGCATCGCCTGGCCCAAATAAAGCAACCGTGGGGAGACCAAGCAGAGCCGCCAGGTGCGTGATGCCTGTGTCGTTGCCAAGATAGTCCTTGCACTCTTGCAGTTTACAGGCAACCTCCATTAATGGCGCGTTCCTTAGTACTTTTAGCCTGCCCCATCTATCCTGTGCCGGAAGAAAACGCACTACCTCGTCCACGCGTTCTTGATCGGCGGGTCCC
>JALYTT010000115.1:9460-15342 GCA_030854145.1 Chloroflexota bacterium
TCCTCGGCGACCCCGAAGGCCCGCGCCAGGGGCAACACAGCGGCATTCCCCACCAGCGTGACGTGCGGATCGCTGTAGCACGCTCGCAAGGCCTGAAGCACCGGAAACGTGAGCAGCGTATCCCCGATAGCGCCGGGGCGAAGCACCAGTAGGCGCATAGTGTTATCCTCCATCATCCGCGGATGGGCGAGCCTGCCATCGCCCTCATTTGCGTGCCAGTGATAACACCTCTATGATAATAGCGGCCCCCAAAATCACCAGCGCCGTAAAAATATTCCAGCTATGCAGCGCCAGCAAAACCAGGTTGAGCACAATACAGAGCGTAAGGAGCGCGCCCTGGCGCAGGGCATGACGGATAGTGGCGTGATACAGGCGCGAGGCCACAAAGCGCAGGCTAACCGCGTAGGCCAGCGGCGACAGGGTGCAGATAAGGGCCACGCTCAACAGCACGAAGAAGGCCATAAATGCCAGCGCGGTATGGGGCGGCACGAAACGCGTGAACAGCACCAACCCTACCCATGCCAGGATGGCGATAATCAGCAGGCTATAGAACGCTGTACGATTGGACATACACTATCCTCTAGAAAGAGGGCCCGTCCGCCCGTAGCGCGTGGCTTGCCTCGCCCTACGGACCCTCTTTATCGCATTAAATTAAATCCCTGGTTGCTGCTCAAGGGGGCCTCATCGCGGCGGCGGCTGGCCTGCGCTTCGGGACTGAAGTAGGTGTGCCAGATGTCGGGTGCGTCTTTGCTCTCACCGCCGTGCCTGGTGATGCGGCTGCGCACGCGGCAGATAACCGGCGTGTTCACGGCTGCACCGGCCACGATAACCTGGCCTTTGGAGAGCGCGGGCAGGTTGTCTAGCAGGTCGCGGCCGACGCCTTCGATGGCGGCGGCGACGCTCTTCTGGTCGATCTCGTTGACGATGCGCATGATGCACTGCGTCTGGCACTGGCTGAGTACATCGGCATCGAGCTTGCCGGGCCGCTGGCTGATCAGGCCCACGCCGATGCCGAATTTGCGCCCTTCGGCCAACACCTGCTTGAGGATCTGCGTCGAGACCACCTCGGTGCCGCTGGGCGCGAAATGATGCGCCTCCTCCATAAGCACAAAGACCGGGTACGGCAGGAAGAACTCGCCGGCGTGAACCTTGCCGCGCTCGGTATCCATACGCGCCTTGTAGAGCCGGCGCAGCAGCGTGGCCACCACCACCTGCTGATCGCGCTCGTCGATGTCGTTGAGTTGCAGCACGGTACATTGGCCCGGCTTGAAGATCTCCGGCAGGTCAAGGTGCTGCATATCGTCGAAGGTGAAGCTATCCACGAAGCGCTGGTCGATACGCCAGGTCAGCGCGTGGACCGTGCTGGAGTCGTCGGCTCCGTCGCTGTCCTCGTCGCCCTTCTGCTTGGAGACCGCCTTGATAGCCACCTTCAGATCCTCGGCGCCCCAGGGCGTGCCGCGTCGCGTCTCCTCGACTTTGCGCAGGGCGCGGCTCAAGAGGTGCTGTTGCTTCTCGGTCATCTCAGGCAGCAGGTAACGCATATCGCCCATCTTCAGCGTTGAGATGCGCACCTTCACCTGGTCCGGCCGGTAGACGCGCACATGCGCCCGGTAGCCGCTCCCCTGGCCGTTGCCCTCTTCGGAGAAGGCCGGGAAATTGGCGATCTGGTCTATCGTGCTGTACTCCCCATGCGGATCGATAATCAGCACGCAGGCCTTGTTGTGCGGCTGCATGAGTTCTTCGATGATCACGCTGGCGAGGTAGCTCTTGCCGGCGCCCGTGCTGGCAATGATGCCCAGGTGCGTGCTGACCACATCGCGCACCGAGAGCACGACGGGTACGGCGTCCGGCGAGCGCGTGAGCAGTGAGCCGATGGTGGCCGAGCCTGCCTGGCCCATCTGCTTGCGACTGAGGATGCGCGTGAGCATCTCGTTGTCCGCCAGGAAGATCTGCTTGCCCGACTGCGGCGGAATCCAGGGGTTGATGAAGGAGCCGGTCTCGACCTCATAGTAGCCCATGATAGCGACGTGCAGCTCGAACAACTCGTTGGCACGCGAGTCGTAGCCCACCATCGCCGCCACCTGCGTCGGGGAGATCTCCGGCTCCGCCAGGAAGGTATCAGGATACAGCTTCAACGGCACGCGCTTGATGATGCGACCGAGCACACGGCGATAGGTACCCGACGCGCCGTTCAGGCTCGGCTCGTCGGCATCGATCAGCTCATAATAGACATATTCGCCGTTCTTGAGTTCCTGGTAGTCGTCGCGCGAAACGAAGGTAAATTCGTGAGTGCTCTCGCCCGGTCCCTTGGTGATACCGACGGGTTTGCGGGCGGGACGCGGAGCCAGCGCGGCTTCGCTTATTGGGTCAAGCATGGGTCAAGCCTCCAGGGTTAGCCTGTGGTCTCCACCTTCAAGCGCCAGGCAAAGTTGCGCTTCACAATTGAAAGCAGCGCCAGGTCCTGCGGAAATAAACGCTCCAACTGGTCAATGATACGCAGGGAGACCATTGGCAGCAGGCTGTTGCGCTGCGCGATGATGTGCGGCAGGTAGCCCATGTGCAGGTATGGCTGCCTGCCTGTGCCGGCCCTGCCACCATCGCCGAAGAAATGGAAGGCGCACACCTCCTCGTCGGTCATGGTCTCGATCTCGCTGCCCAGTTCCAGGGAGAGCAGCGGCACGCCATGCATCGTAGAGAGGACCTCCGACGCGCCGTCAGCGGTCATGCGCTGCTCGATCATGCCCAGCACCATCACATAGATCAGGACGGCCTTCTCGGAGATGTAATCGGGCGAGAACAGCTCCACCTGCGTCTCATTCGAGAGGCGCGGCCCCAGCGAACCGAACGCGGGGTTCAGCAAGATAGTATCATAGATCACGCCGACCGCATAGGTCCTGGGCTCCAGACTGATGCCCAGCGCCAGGTCCAGTTCTGAATGCGGGTCATCGCTCTGCTCGGAACGGACGGCGATGCGCACAAAGCGCCCGAAGGCGTAATCCGCCGGGCTGGGTTCGATCTCCACTTCGCGGGGACCATAGATCTGGCACACGTAATTGATGTGCGAGTCCGATTTCACAATCTTGCCTATGAACATGTCGCGCCTGCCTCTCGGATACGAATTTGAATAATGCAAAGCATGGGCCGGAGAACCACAGAGCACTCCTACATCTTCTATTCTACCTATGCAACTGTTTTTCGGAAATTTTCACTGCCCATAACCAGGCGCCCCGCAATCCGTAGGCAGAGCGACTCGCCGCTTCCGTATAGTAGCATATGGACAATCGATCTGTGAAGTACAATGGTATGATATGTTATCATTGACGCTCTATGGAGGTGAATAGTATGAGCGAATATCAACGTTACGAATTTATGACTATCGACCGGCCGCTGACACCTGAGCAACTGGATGCGGTCAACGACCTTTCCAGCCACATCGAGGCATCTGCCACCCATGCCCTCATCGAGTATCACTGGGGTGATTTCAAGCACAATCCCATCGATGTGCTGCACAAATTCTTCGATGCCTTCCTGTATTGGGCCAACTGGGGCTCGCCCCAACTGGCATTCCGCTTCCCGCATGGGACGCTACCAGGCAATCTCGTCGAAAGCTACTATCTCGATGAATTCGTGACCTTCACCCAGCACGCGGATTACGATATCCTCGACCTCCACTTCGGCGAACTGCAAGGGGACGGCGGCTGGGTGGCTGAGGACGAATATGAACTGGGAGCACTCATCGGCATTCGCGATGAGTTACTGGAGGGCGATATGCGGCCGCTGTATATCGCCTGGCTGGCCTGCGAGTGCCTGATAACCGGCAGCGAGATCGATGAAGAGGACGACGAGGAGGACTATGAGGTGCTCGGCGCGCCGCCAGTGCCACCCGCTTTTGGAGAGCTGACGACGGCCCAGCAGGAACTGGCAATATTGTTGCAGGTGCCACAAGAACTGCTCGCCGCGGCGGCGCTCCATAGCAACACTGCCACGCCAGCCAGGGCCGATGATTTTGGTGCCTGGGTCGAGCTGCTGCCAGCGGATCGCCGCAACGATTACCTGCTGCGGCTGGCACGCAACGAGCCAGGCCTGAGCCGCCTGCTGGTCAAAGAACTGCGCACATTGGGCCAGGGTAAGGCAGGAGCGGCGTCAGCGACTGGCGAGAGTGTTCCTTACCGCACACTGCTCGTCGAAAGCCAGGACATACAGGCCAGGATGGAGCGCGAGCAGTTCGAGCAAGAGCGCCAGGCCCACGAGCGTCACATGCAAAATGTCCGCGAGCGCCAGGAAGATTACTGGCAGCAAGCCGACCTGGCAGCGGCGCGCAGGGTAAGCACAGGTTACGACGAAGCCCTGCGCTTATTAGTCGATCTGCGCGATGCCGCCAATCACTTCGAAGAGAGCCAGGCATTTCAGACGCGCTTCAGCGCCTGGGTGCGGCCTTACCTGCGCCTCCCCTCGCTGGTCAAGCGCTTGCGGGATCGCGACTTCACAATACCGCAAGCGTAGCAGAATCGTCCAAGGTGAAGCTCTGTCGCGTTGGAACAGGGCACCCGCAAGGGACAATACCGGTGAAATAAGGAGAATCGCCCAGGAAAATGCTTGAAAAAGCGGAGTAAGAGCCGCAAAAAGCTGAACTGTCTACGCTCACAAGAAGCGAATACAGAGGTGTTTTTCGAGCCATTTCTCCCACCATTCTCCTTATTTCACCGGTATTGCCCGCAAGGGATGCCCGTACATGTCTGACCTGGCGGAGATGGCACGGCGATGGAGGCAAGCGCCCGTAACACGTCCAAGGCCGATCGGATCATTCGTATTGGGCCATTCGGATGGAAGCGTCGATCGCGGGGTATGTATGTAGGGGCGTCCCTTGCGGGTGCCCTGTTCCAAGCCCGACACATGATTTTATATCAACCCATGGGCAAGCCATCGCCCCTACGCGAATCAGAGCGCGGATACGTCCTCAGGGATGTTACAATAACAGGGCAAGCTTGTCTCTCCATATGCCTGGAGAGTTGTTTAATGACCCACTTGTTCAACAGAGAAGGGACCACTTTTAGTGTACCAGGAACTGACCGATCGTTGCGTATCCCTGCTTCAACTCCAGCATGTTCCCGTTGGCCTGGCTTTCGTCGAGCAGGCGCCAGAAAGCGTTACCCGTACAACAAGACATGTACCCTCCGCCTGCACCTTCTGGCGGTTGGCGGAGCAAGATGTCTTCTATGCCCTGGGGGAGGATCACCAGGAATGTCCGATTGGCATGATGACCATGGGCTTCCAGATGCCAGAGCGTGAGCAGCAGCGCGCCCAGGCACTCGTTGAGACCATGGCCAATGTGCAATATTTCTCGCCCGCCGAAGTCAGCGCGCTGCCCACGGTGCAAAAGCCGCACCAGGCCATTGTCTATGGCCGCATGGACCGCTTCCCCGTTGCGCCCGATGTAATCCTCTGCCGCCTCGATACCCAGCAGGCCATGCTGGTCGCCGAGGCCCTGGGCCAGGTGAACTGGTTGCAAGGCGGTCAGTCCGCCTTCGGTCGTCCTACCTGCGGCGTTATTCCGCGCACACTCCAGACCGGCGAGACATCGATGAGCTTTGGCTGCATCGGGGCGCGCACCTATGTTGAGCTGACCCCTTCGGAGATGGTGCTGACGCTCCCCGGCCAGCAGTTCGCCGACCTCGTCGCGAAATTGCAGACCATTGTCTCCGCCAACCAGGCCCTGGCCCCCTTCCACCAGCAGCAGAAAGCCACCTTTAGCGCCTGATAGCTCTCGTCTTATTACGTGCCGCCGGTCCGCCCGTAAGCCGCGCGTGTTCGCAAGGATAGGTTCTTTGCGGAGCCATAGAAAAGGGGCCGTTGGTGTAAGATGTAGGGGCGCCGTTTACAAG
>JALYTT010000116.1 GCA_030854145.1 Chloroflexota bacterium
GCCATGACGACCGGCCAGCCCCAGCGCGATAAACTCGCGCAGCTACGAAGAGCATTGTATCTGCTAGAATAGATAGTAGATAAACAAGATGTGGAGGAACTTCGATGGCGACACAAGAGTGGCTTGATATTTCGGTCCCGCTACGGACCGGAATGGTACACTGGCCCGATAACCCGCCGGTGCAGATTGAGCGCATGATGGACATTGGCAAGGGAGACGCGGCCAATGTCTCCCGAATCTCCATGGGCGTACATACCGGCACACATATGGACGCCCCGGTACACTTCTTGCAAACTGGCAAGGGCATCGATAGCATGCCGCTGACGGCGGCTATTGGCCAGGCGCGCGTGATCGAGATCAGCGATCCAGCCGCAATCACAGCGGAAGAACTTGGCACACAACGAATCCAGCAGGGCGAGCGCGTGCTCTTTAAAACACAGAACTCGACCAGGTGCTGGCACAGCGACGAATTTATCCAGGATTTTATCTACATCTCGCAGGAGGCCGCGCGCTACCTGGCACAGCAGCAGGTACAAACGGTCGGCGTCGACTATCTCTCGGTCGGCGGCTTCTTCAAAGATGGCGCCGAGACGCACCACGCTCTGCTGGGAGCCGGGATCTGGATTATCGAGGGACTCAACCTCGCCTCCGTCACACCCGGCCTCTACGACCTGATCTGCCTGCCATTGAGGATAGCGGGCTGCGATGGCGCGCCCGCACGAGCCATCCTGCGCCTAAGAGGCGACTGAGCGCAGCGAAGCAAGAGGCAGGCGCCTCACGGAACGCCTGCCTCTTCCAGCATCACTCCAGGTCATCTCCTGCTGATAGCGCCAGACCTTTTACCGACATATATGTTTGCCCGCGAGATGGACACATTGTTCTCTAGTGATGACCACCACCTTCCCTGCATAATAGTTTACCTCAAGAAAAATGGAGCGTGTGCCAGCAGCATTCTTGAAAAGCGAAATCATGGTGTATGGTGATGATCCTTCTGATCCAGTCCACGGTCCAGACCAGATAACGTCCGGGAAAAGATGCTGATCGATAGGAAACCACATGAAGCTGCCCCCTTCAGGATGAGGCTCAGCTATCCGTTGCTTGATAGGCGTGAATTGCCAGCGTACGCCTCCTCTTTCCCCTGGAGGCGTAATACGCAACGTAATTGCCTGACCTATGCGACCAAGGTACTGTACGCGAATCACCCCCACGTTGATGCCATCGATTGTACCCAGTGGCAAGACTCTCGTGGCAAGGGTGATAGGCTGTTGACCTGCATTCAGGGAAGAAAACGCTACAGCATGGATCGTCCCCTGGTGAACTGAGCGAAATGCATAATAGAAACGGAATTCTTTGGCAACAGTGATTTCGATCTCTTTTAAAGCAAAAACCCCGGCGCTATTTTGGACAAGCAAGGGTTGTGGCAGCCGTATCCATACCTCTGGAGGCGGCATTGAGATCTGGCCTTTTCTTGCTGACGTTGAGGCGTTCTGAAGCGTGATGATGAGGCCTACCAACAGGAGCACAGCACACAGCGCACCTCCAAGGCTAAGAGAGATGGCCCACCTCCGCTTCCGAGCAAGACGCGCAGGACTATAGGCACTTGGCGGCCGGAAAGAGGTCTGTCCTTGTTTTGCACGTCGCGCGGTAACCTCATTGCTCTGCTTTGCATGTTGCTCAATATGCGCTAGAACAGCCGGAAGGACTGAGGGTGAATGCAGACGCGCCTGGGCTGGAACAACAGCATTCTCTGTTTCTGAGAGCGTTCCAAGTTCGTGACGAAGATGCGTGACTTCAGCGAAAAGATGCTGGCACTCCTGGCAATGGTGCAGATTATGCTCAACGTGTGCTCTTTCGTTTTCAGTAAGTTCGTTCGTTGCGTACGCATCAAACAGCGGTAACTGTTCTTCATGAAAGGTGCTTGAATGAACAGATGCCTCTCCCGTGTCTCTAGTGTCCATGCTTATTTCTCCTTCTCCAATGCTTGATAGACGGTACGGAGGACAAGCAGTCCTCGTGCCACCCGTTTACGCACGGCTTCTTTCGTCATCCCTAAGCGTTCGGCAATTTCAGCATACCGCTCACCAGCAACACACCGTAAGACGATACACAATGCATCATCGGTTGAAAGCTGGTTCAGGGCCTCCTGTAACAATTCGCGTACGGCATACCGATTTTCCCATGCTTCAACAGCGTCTTGAGATATGCCCAGCGACTCGCTTCGCTGATTGATATCGGTGTGATCCTCAAGAGGAAACGATGCTCCTGCACGTTTATATCTGCTCTGTTGCTTGAGAAAGGTAAGCGCATGATTTGTGGCAATCCGATAGAGCCAGGGAGCCAGAGGATGATCCAGGCTAGAACGAGCCACGTGCCGCCCATTTTTTTGCGGTAGAGACGGCCAACGGTTCAGGGATTCAGGAGGTTGCCAGCGAGGTAAGGCGTAAAATGCCGCGATAAATGTTTCCTGTGTAAGATCACGGGCACTCTCCCAATCCCCTACGATCGATTGAAGGTACGCAAATATAGAAGTTTCGTAGGCTAGCACGAGATAACGAAAAGCATTCTGATCCCCCTGGGCAGCTTTGCGTGCATATTCAAGTTCCTGGTCACTGGATAATGCGTCTCCGTTGAACACTTTATGTGCATTTCCTTCTTTATGTAACCGAAGCATCTCCCTGATTCAGTTGAACGCCATTCTATAAGAAGAAACTACGATGGGAGCCAAAAGCGGACAAAGTCAGGACTCTCATTTTTTGAGAGTCCTGAAAAGTTCAGCCATGCCAAATCGAGGATCAGGTCGACGGGGCCCACCACATGAGCAGATTTCCTGTTTGGCCATCAAAGATTTCAACGCCATACGCGACTGTAGGCAACGGCCTGGCTCCAGGGGCGACGGGAGCCACAAGTGTAAATGGCCCCTTCAATTTGACATAGCAAACAGCCGCAGTAGCAGGTAACCCTGTTTCCGCCCCCTTCATGAGCGCGCTGGCCTGGGCACTGGTCAGAAACTGGATGCTGACGACACTGCCTGTGGTGCCTTTCACTGCTGTTCCCCCAACGAACGGGTGGGTTTGCAGATATGCCTGCACATCAGCGGTTGTGAACCGGGCAGCAGAGGGAATGGAGGGAGCCAAAAGCGAGGGATGGATCGCTGGAAGGCCAAGGCTTCTAGAGGATGATGTAACACTGGTCGATGGAGCTTGGACGGAGGCTGCTGCTACCTGTCTACCGGAAGAGGTAGAGATGACGAAAAGGAGGAGACAGCTCAGAGCCAGAATCAGACTAATCCAGAAAGGTTTACGGAACATTTTTCTTGCCTTTCTCTGCTCTCGATATGGGAGAGCCAGATACGTTCTTGATGAAATCAGCAGCGTGCGTAAGAAAAGGAGCTAGCATCCATGACTAAGAATGCAGGAGTACCAGACACCACCAGTGCTACTATGGATCGGGTCCTGGCCATTATACCAGTCAGCCTGCACTGGATAGATGAGGTGACGGGATACTCCGTCATTCCCTTGATAGTTAAAGCTCCCATTGCCACCTAGCCACCTATTATTGCTGTAATAGGTGTTCGGTTCATACGCTGTCTGATAGTTATTGTGGAGCTCCGTCCCTATATCTATAGTATCGATAGAGATGTTGTTATAGGTCGAAGTACCAGTCAAGCTTCCTAGATTATCACGCAGCAGAACATTCCAGTTACTACTACCGCTTCGAGTAATACGAACCAGGACATTGCCGCTATATGCCTCACGGGTAAGATAATGGAAGGAAAAGCCTCCCCCATTCGGACGGTTATCAGCCCAGAAGTAGGAAGGAAAAACGTCACCAGTTAACCTGAGTTGGCTTATAACACCGGCTTCCACCCAATATGTATAGTTTGGCGAGTTAAGCCACAGTTCAGTTGTGACAAAACTCTCGCCAGCGTTGTCATTCGGGCCCCCCCCGCCATTGAGGGATGTATTTAAAGAAATTTGTGTGTCAGCCCCATTAGCGCCACCCCAATACTGTGTTCCGTAACAATGGCCATTATTGGGGTCCCCACAAGACCAACCGAAAGGATGAGCCACCTTCTGGGAACCCTGGCTCTGCGTGGTTGCAGCGAACACCTGTGGAGATGAACAAAGAAGCAAGGACAAGAGAGTTGCAGCGGCAATGATGCCATAGCCATACAAAGTATGACCACATCTACTTTTCCAATGTTGGAAGTATGGATATGCCATATCCAAAAATAAAGGGTACGAGGGAATAGAAGGACGTGTTGCCATGTAGAGCCAACCTTTCTTTCTAACTATTCTAAAGAATAGTTTTCTACGAAACAGGAGATAAAGGTGTGCTACTTAGGATATGTAAATCCTAAGCTATCGTATCTTAGCGGATAATAGCAACTGAATGTCTGACCCAAGTGAAAATTACATAAAGCTTCTTAATATGTTCATGCGTCTATATAATATATTTGATGCTTGCTTGTCAATAGCATACGTTGCTTTGTTGAGAATGTTTGAGGTTTATAAGAGAACCAAGCAGAAGGAGACCAACAGCAAGGCCAGGTACGTAAGTAGGCGCATCTTGCAATATTCCAACACTAAGGAAATCAAGGAGAGTTAACAGGAATATGACGAATTTATCCAGGACTTTGTCTACATCTCGCAGGAGGCCGCGCGCTACCTGGCGCAGCAGCAGGTACAAACGGTCGGCGTGGACTACCTCTCGGTCGGCGGGTTCTTCAAAGATGGCGCCGAGACGCATCATGCCCTGTTGGGTGCCGGGATCTGGATTATCGAGGGACTCAGCCTCGCCTCTGTGACACCCGGCCTCTACGACTTGATCTGCCTGCCCATGCGAATAGCGGGCTGCGATGGCGCGCCCGCACGAGCTATCGTGCGCCCAACCGGCGACTGAGCACGCAAAAAGAAGGGGTGGGCGCTTGCACGAAATTCGTCTACGCATGAAGCAGAGGAAAACCAGTGAAAGGATACAGACCTTTTACTGGCAGGCCCGTTCGCCCGTAAGCTGTATGCATCGTTCTCTGGTGATGATCATAATCTTTCCTGCATAGTCTATCTCAAAAAAAATGTAGCGCGTGCCAGTAGCATTCTTGAAAAGCGAAATCATTGAGTAGTGTGATAGTCCCGCCGTTCCAATCCACGGTCCAGACCAGATAACGTCCGGGAAAAGATGCTGATCGATAGAAAACTCATAGAAGCCTCCCCCTTCAGGATGAGGCTCGGCTAGCCGTTGCTTTAAAGGCGTGAGGTGCCAGCGCACGCCTCCTTCCCCTGGAGGAGTAATCCTCAGCGTAATTGCCTGACCGATGCGATCAAGGTACTGGACGCGAATCACCCCAACATTGATGTCGTCGATGGTGCCCAGCGACAAGACTGTCGTGGAAAGGGTGATAGGCTGTTGACCTGCATTCAGGGAAGAAACGGCTACGGCATGGATCGTCCCTGGATGAAGCGAGTGAAACGCATAATAGAAACGGAACTCTTTCGTGGTCGTAATGTCGATATCTTTTAAAGCAAAAACTCCTGCGCTATTTTGGACAAGCATAGGTTGTTGCTGTCTTATCCATACGACTGGAGGTGGCCTTGAGATTGACCCTTTTCTTGTTGACGTTGATGCGTTCTGAAGAGTGACGATGAGGCCTACCAGCAAGAGGACACAACATACCGCAGCTCCAAGACCAAGAGAGATGGCCCGCCTCCGCTTCCGAGCAAGAAGCGCAGGACTATAGGCACTTGGCGGACGGAAAGAGGTCTGTCCTTGTCTTGCGCGTTCCACCGTAAAATGATTTCTCTTGTTTCCGCTTCGCTCAATACGTGCTATAACCGCCGGAAGTATTGACTGCGAATGGAGGCGCGCATCGGCTAGAACAGCAGCATTTTCTGTTTCTGAGAGTGTTCCAAGTTCATGACGAAGACGGGTGATTTGGGCAAGAAGGTGCTGGCACTCCTGACAATGGTGCAGATTGTGCTCAACGTGTGCTCTTTCGTCTTCATCAAGTTCGTTCGTCACATAAGCATCAAACAGCGGTACTTGTTCTTCATGAAAGGCTCTTGAATGAACAGATGGCTCTCCCGTGTCTCTAGTGTCCATTGTTATTTCTCCTTATCTAACGCTTGATAGACAGAATGTAGGACAAGCAGTCCTCGTGCCACCCGTTTCCGCACCGCTTCTTTTGTCATCCCGAAACGCTCGGCAATTTCAGCATAGCGCTCACCAGCGACAAACCGTAAGACGATACACAATGCATCATCTGTTGAAAGCTGGCTCAAAGCCTCATGTAACAATTCGCGTACGGCAAAACCATTCTCCCAGCCCTCAACAGCGCCTTGAGACTCTCCTATGGACTCACTTATCTGATTGATATCGGGGTGATACTCAAGAGGAAGAGATGCTCCTGCACGTTTATATCTGCCTTGTTGCTTGAGAAAGGTCAGCGCATGATTTGTGGCAATACGGTAGAGCCAGGGAGCCAAAGGATGGTCCATGAGAGAGCGAGCCCCTTGCGCATTTTTTTGCGGTATAGATTGCCAACGGGTCAGTGATTCAGGAGGTTGCCAGCGAGGTAAGGCGTAAAATGCCGCGATAAAGGTTTCCTGTGTAAGATCACGGGCACTCTCCCAATCCCCCAGGATTGATTGAAGGTACGTGAGTATAGACGTTTCATAGGCGAGAACGAGATGACGAAAAGCATCATGATCTCCATGGGCAGCTTTGCGTGCATATTCAAGTTCCTGGCTCCTGGATAATGCATCCCCGTTGAACACCTTATTTGCGTTTCCTTCTTTATTGAACAGAAGCATCTTCCTGATTTGGTTGAATACTATCCTATAAGATGAAACTCCTATGGAAGCCAAAAGCGGACAAAGTCAGGACTCTCGAAAGACACTGGCTGTTGTGCCTTTTACAACCGTTCCCCCAACGAACGGGTGAGTTTGCAGATATGCCTGTACATGAGTGGTTGTGAACCAGGCAGCAGAGGGAATGGAGGGTGCCAAAAGCGAGGGATGGATCGCTGGAAAGCCAAGGCTTCTAGAGGATGATGTAACATTTTAAAAACGGCTCTCTGCCGGAATGACTCCTAATTTCACAAACCGTAAGACCATTTGCCACCCGGATGAACAGTGATAACATTCCCTGCATCTGGTGTATACAGCATCCAATTATCCATCCCTCTGTCCTCATTCTCTTCAGAATAGATGCTGAAAATACGCAGGACAATAGCATGCTCAAAAGTGAGAAAAGCATCAAGAGCGGGCGTCATGATATGACAGGAAGACAGAAGAATTGTCTTCGCCTGTCTTCCTGTCAGCCCTGAGCAGGCACACTATGGTATGACGACATCCTGTAATGTGACGGGAGTATGCAACGTGTAATCCAGTTCATTGGATTGCGATACTCCAGGGGGAGTGATCGTATCCATGACCTTAGGCACCGTGTTCGGGTCTACGGTACAGTGTGGATCACTGCTCACCGTTGCACACACGCCGAACGTGTACGCACCAGGTGTCGAGGTGAAGGCGCGGGCCTGATCTGGTTGGAAACCATCCTGGCCGGTCAACGTCACCGTAAAGCCCCACCCTGATCCTGGTTGCCCACCCAGGCTCGCTGTTGGCACACTAAAGGTGATGAAACGCGAGATGGCATTGGCGCTGATCGACACCGTGCCCACCGTGTTATCATGGGCGTCGATGTAGCGCTGGCCGAACCCTTGCACTTCGATCAGCCTGCTCCATGCCGCAGCGGGGTCAATGACGTAGTTGCGCTGCGCGAAGGCTGCGGCCGTTGAGGTATCGCCCGCGGCTGCATTCGGATTATGCACGTACACATCCAGCAGTTGCGCCCCCAGCGGACTGCCAAAAGTTGGCGTCAGGTCGCGCACCTGCACTTTGAAGGTGACGGTCGAACCATCGGGGCTGAGAATGGCGCGGAACTGCTGCATATCGAAGGCTCCCGCGTGGAAATCACTAGCCGTCGGATAGACGTAGTTGCCAGGACCGTTGTCGTCGTTGGAGGGGTCTGTCACATCAAGGATCACCGTGCCGGGCGTGAAGTCGAACACGATAGACCGTTGGTCGTGGGCCGTCGCTCCACCGGGACTAAACGCTACGGTATTCAGCACGCTGGTGCCCCCTGTTATGGGGATTGACACGCTGAAAGAGCCATCGGCATGGGTTGGAGTACTGACTACGGTGGTCTGGCTGTTATTGTCGGTATTGGTGGCTGCCACATAGATGGTGTTGCCGGGCACCGATGTACCAGTCACCGTTACCGGCGAACCGTTCACCGCTGTGAGATTGCCTGGTGCCGTGACGGTGAGGCTGGTTTGTCCCTGCTGATGAGCTATATAGCGATTGTATGTGTCTGCTGGTTGCTCCAGCAGGCTCCCTGTAGTGAGGTCACGCAAGAGACGCACGTATACGCCGGCAGACCAGGTCAGCGGGGCGGCCGAACCAGCGGGATGGCCGTTCTGGAAACCAATCGAGGCGCTGGTCGGGTCCGTGCCGTAGAGCGAGGGAGCGAGGTTGGGCAGTTCCCAATCCTGTTCGGGGATCAGTCCTACGCCCGAGGCAAAGTTCTGCATGGTGGTCAGCATGGTGAGCGCTGCAGAGGGTTGATTGGAAGCCACGCTATACTCTCCACGCTCCTCAGTGAGCAGCGGCCAGACATGCCCGGTTCCCTGACCGCTGGGTGCCCATGGATGGCCATCGGAGGCGCCGTCCCCGTAGCCATCGCCGTTGTAGCGGTGCCAGCCCGGCCCGCTTGGGGTGTTTGTCTCAAGCGTGGCATCAACTATGGGGAGCGACTCTGTAACCGCCGGATCGTTTGCAGGCGTGAGGCCGAGGCGCACCAGTTCCAGGAAGCCCGCGTCGATCACTGAGCGTTGGTCGAGCGTGGGACCACCATTGCCCACGTTATAGCTGATCGCTGCATTCGGATCACCCGTTTTAGAGAGGCGGATAAAGTACGGATGGGAGGCCAGGGGGCCAGTGGTCGTCACCGTCCAGCCCTTGACAGAACGTTGCCAGTCGTCCGCCACGCCCAGCCAGACCCGCGCGCTCTGTGTATCGCCGTTGACCTTCGCGATGTGAGCCGCCGCCACCAGGCCAGCGATCTCGGCGGCAATCGTGGATGGCGAGTACCCATTCTGCTCTTCCCAGCGCTCAACGCCAAAGGAGGGTCCGTGGCTGATGATAAAGTTCGCTGCCGGCTTGATGTGGTTCTGATAGAGGCTATTGCCTGTCATCCTCATCTGGTACGCCATGATGATTGGGTAGCTGGTCTCGTCGAGTTGCGTGCCGAAGGAATCGGGAGCGAGCTTGCCGTTGAGCAGGCTGTTGCGCGGCATGGAGCCGTCAGCCTGCTGCTGGTTATGGAAGAGGAAGTTCACGACATCACGCGCCGTCGCAAGATCGCCATCGAGTACGAGGCCGGTCCAGGCCTCATAGAGATCGCGGGCGAAGACTTCGCGGTACGAGCCGAAGAAGGTGTTATTGGGATCGCCTGCTGAGACGGCCTGCCCCCATGGAGAAGAGAGGCTGGCCACGATGGCGCCGGGGAAGCTCTTATCCTCCGACGCCTTTACCACGTTGGCGCTCAGATAGTATTCAGCTACCAACTGGTGCCATTGATCACCCGCCATCCCCCTGAAATGTGGCGGAGGGGCGATTAGCTCCCTATCGTAGGCGTCCCATCCCGCCTCGTAGCGCTCCTGGAGGTGGCTGAACGGGTGGTCGAGCGACGCCTCGGCGGCGCTGACGGCGTCAGTCTGGCTTGTGCCGAAGCCGAGCGCCAGGGTAAACGTGTCGCGGTGGGAGATGTCTGCCTGGGCCGTCTGCACCAGGTTCCCGTTGTTCGCCTGGGCATAGAGAGCCGTGAGCGTATGCGAGGCGTCGAGCTGCGTCAGTCCATCGCTCGGCTGACCGGCGAAACCATTGCTCACCTGGAGAAACGGAGTTGAGGCGTCGAGGGCACTATAGACGGGCACGGCGTAGGTCCGGTTGAAGGCGTTGCTCTTAGCGGTCGTATCGAAGGCGATGGGTACGTTGTGACCGGGAGAGGCAGAGATCGTACCATTGTCGCCACCGCCGTTCCCACTCCCTCCGCCGCCATTGCCGTTGATACTGGGATCGTAGCGTACATACAACTGGTAGGTGGATAGACTACCCACGAGCGGCATAAAGTGGACCTTCATGACGACTGTATTCTGATTGGGATCAGTCAGGTAGTCCGTAATGATGCGATACTTGCCGCTTTTGGCGGTGGTCGTTACCTCGCAATCGAGCGCCTGCGAGTGTTTGTCGAGCAACTGTACCGAGTAGGTGGTATCGCGTGTCTGCACATCGGTGAAGGTGCTACCATCGGTCACAATATACTGGAGCGTCTCGACATTGGTGTTGTCTGCGGTGGGGTAGTACACATCGCTGAGGACGCCGTTGGCCACGGTGAACCAGACTTTGGATGTCGTATTGCGGGCAGTGCCCAGGCAGTCCTTGCGTGCCAGGTCAAAGTGGGAGAGTGCTCCCGGCCCATCCGCGGCGGCGCTTACAGGGGCCGCCCCCGCTGTGAGGATGGGCCCTGAGAGGGAGAACACCAGGGAAAAATAAGAGTCAGGAGCATGAGAACGACAGAAACGGCTGCACGCCGCCGCGAGTGTGAGGTGGTTGAAATAGACATGGTGGTTTCTCCTCTACGCTGATAGAGTTTCCTAACAATCTCTCCAGGTCTTTCCCCTTACGAGTGGACTTCGCTCGCGAATGTGGGTTGAGCCAGGGCCACCTGGATCAGGGTCGGCGGGTGATTCTGCTGCACCAGGTAGCCGCGACCCGGCGGCAGCAACGAGGCCGCCTGCCCGTACATGATCTTGCCTTCCTGGGGATCGCCGCTCATGATGATGGCTGAGGTACTCATCTCGCGCAGGCGCTGGAAAACATTTTCAAAGGCCGCGCGCCCAACGCCGCCCACGCGACGCACCAGCACCAGGTGAAAGCCGATGTCGCGCCCCGAAAGCAGGTAATCAACCAGCGGGTTCAGCGGGCTGCCGCCTGGCGACATAATGGCTTCATAGTCATCCACGAACAAAAAGTAGTGCCGCCCACTCCAGCGTTGCGGCCGGCGCAGTTCGCTCAAGGGCACATCGGAACTGGCGGTCAGACGCTTCTCAAGGTCCGCCTTGAAGTTGCCGATACACGCGGTCAGCGTCGGCGCGTTGTAGGCATAGGTCAGCAAGTGCTTGCTATCGGCGAAATCCAGCAGCATCTTGCGAAAATCGATGACCCCGAAAACCACCTCTTGCGGCGTGTAGCGCTGCTCGATGCCACGCATCCAGGCGCGCAGGAGCGAGGTTTTGCCGCATTCTGTGTCGCCCAGCACGATAAAGTGCGGCCCACCTGCAATCAGGTCGATGTAGGCGGGGTTGAGGCGAAACTCCTCCAGGCCAAGAGGCACGCCTGCGGGCTGATCAAGTGCAGGAGCGGGCAGGTCCTCCCAGCGCACCAGGGGAGGCAGCATGCGCACCGGAGGGGCCACACTGCCTTTCCAGCAACGCCGCGTACGCTCCACAAGCGCTTTCAGAGCCTCCTGGGCCGGCACACCTACCCCGTGCTCACCATGCGCGTCCATAGAGCTGTCGACGACAGGTAGCGCCGTCTGAAATTGTAACTTCTCCTTATTGAGGCCGCGCCCCGGCACGCCCACCGGGAGGGATGCTGCCACGACTTTGCCAAATTCTGAATCCATGGGATCGTTCAGACGCAGTTCCAGGCGTGTACCGATGTTATCGCGCAGCTTGGGGCGGATCTCGGCCCAGCGATTCGTAGCCAGGATCAGATGCACGCCATAGGTCAGCCCACCAGCCACGATCTCGGTAATCTCGGATTCAAGCTGATCAAATTCCTGGAAGAACTGCGCGAAATTATCGATGATCAGGAAGACATCTCCAAAGGGCACTTCAGCCAGCTCACCACGCTCACGGCGCGTACGAAACGTGGCCATGCTATCGATGCCCTGCTCGCGGAACAGGAACTCCCGCTCCTCAATAACCTTGCGCATCTGGCGCACCACGCGTCGCACTTTATCGCGCTCGGACTTGCTACAAACCGCTCCGATATGAGGGGCCTGCTCGAAGATACGCAGCAGCCCGCCGCCCATATCGATGCAGTACAACTGCGCATCGCGCGGCGCATGCGTCACCATAAATGAGGCCACAAGTGTGCGCAGAAACGTGCTCTTGCCCGACTGTGGCGCGCCAACGAGGGCGAGGTGCCCGCCAGTACCGGAGAAATCGAGCCAGAGCGGCTCCTGTTCCTGCTGCTGGGGCCGATCCAGCAGGCCAACCGGCACACGCAGCGCGCCGAAGGGGGACGCTGTTTCCCAGGAACTTCCATCCAGGTCCTGCCGCTGGCACTTCTCCAGCAGGTTCCGCAGCAGGAGCACTTTGCCCAGCGGCGGCAGCCAGACCTGGTGGACGGGCTGGTACTGCCTGCAAAGGGGGGCCTGCGCTAAACGCTCGATGACGACATCCATCTCCGTATGTAGATCGCTGGGTTCCGCCTCCAGCGCTATCGTCGGCATAGATGACTGGATGTCCACTGGCGGTTGGTACTTCACCAGTTTGCCGGCGGCGGTAAACTCACGCACTCTGGACGCGAGCGAGGTCTGTTCCTGGAGTGGCTCATACGGCACCGAAATTAGCGCCGTTTTGAAGAGATCATAGGTATCGGTATCAACCTTGAAATAGCCCACGCCCGGCACCGAGGGCAGATAGTAGGCATCGGAGGTCCCCAGAACGATTGAGCTTTCGGAGGCACTAAAGGTACGCAGGCAGATGCGGTAACGCAAATGGCCCTCTAAGCCCCGGATACGACCTTCTTCCAGGCGCTGAGTCGCGAACAGGAGATGCAGGCCCAGGCTACGCCCGACGCGTCCCATGGTGACAAAAAGCTCCAGGAAATCGGGACGATTGGCAATCAGTTCCGCGAATTCGTCGGCGATAATCATCAGGTGGGGCATCGGCTCCATCTCTGGCTGCATCTGCCACCTGGCCTGGTACTGCTTGATGTTGTCGAGGTTGCCAGCATCATGCAGCATGCGCTGGCGCCTCTGCTGCTCTCCCAACAAGGAGAAATACACGCGATCAACCAGCGAGAGGTCGCTTTGCAGGTTGGTGACGATGCCGGCCACGTGAGGCAAGGCCTCAAAGTCGGCAAAAGAGGCGCCACCTTTAAAGTCCACCAGCACGAAATTTACCGTTTGCGGATCATGGGTCAGCGCCAAACTGGTCACAATGGTGCGCAGCAGTTCGCTCTTCCCAGAGCCTGTGGCGCCGACGATAAGGCCATGCGGGCCCATGCCCTTATCGGCGGCCTCTTTGATATCGAGGAACAGCAAGCGGCCATCGGCGCGCCGGCCAATAGGCGCGCGCAACAGATCCGAGCGCGCCAGCGGCTGCCACGCCTCGTCGGTCTGAAGAGTCTCTGCCGAGGAGATACTGTGCAAATCCAGCAGGCGCACGTCTTGTGAGAGGTCCTGCTGCGCGCCGGCTTCGGCGAGGGTCAGGGACGCCAGGCTACGCGCAATGCGCTCACAGGTCCGCGCATCCACGGCATCAGGAACCAGACCTTCAAGGCGCCGCCCGCCGAACCTGATCTCCTGAAAATACAGCCCACCGATGTCTGAGAGTGTGAGGCGCGCCTGCACCTGCGCCGGCTCCTGGCTGGCATCATCGACCAGGCAGATGACGGTTACCCCGAACTGCGCACCAGCGTTGAAGAGCGCGTCCAGCTCTGGCAATTGCCCTAAGGCATTATGCGGCGAGAAACCGTCCAGTACGACAATCAGGTGCGGCAGTGTGGCATTGGCTGCGACCTTGTGCTTCTCCAGGCCTTTATCTTTATCCTCGCTGAGCCTGCGACGACGGTCGATTTCAGGTTTGACCTGGTGGAACAGGAGGTCTCGCAGGTCATCTACCGTATTAGCGAGCATACAAAGATGGTCGGGGGCGTTGCGCTTCTCCGCTTTGACCTGGCGTAAACGGCGCGCATGGGGCAACCACTTCAGCCAGCCCCACTCTTGCGCCTGCTGCTCAGGAAAATACACTACGCAACGTACATCTTCCGGGGCATGAAAGGCCACCACCTGGCAAAGCAGGGCGCGCACCAGGGAGCGTGCCTGCGCGCGCTTGCCATGCACGGCCAGCGTCCCGATAGCCCCCAGAGGGATCACCGCGGGTATATCGTCGAGGTAGCCATACTCAGCCACAAGCGACTCGGCCCGCGTACGCAGCTCTGCTACAAATTGGACCATCATATTTTCGCCAAGGTCCAGGCGTAACCTGCGGCATAATGGCCCCGGCCCAACCCCTATACGTACGCCCATGAAATCCACATCGGAGGGACGCCGCTCCCACAAATACTCCCGCTGTTCTACGCGCTTAGCAAGCTCTTCATAGGTGGGATACAGGCGGGCGTTCACCCTACGCTGTTCCTGGGACAGCACAACCAGGTGTTTCCGGTAGTGTGCGAGGTACTCAAGGTACATGGTACGCTGCTGCTTGAGCTGCTTTTTCAGCATTCTCCGCTGCACAAAGCCCATGAGAAACCCGGAGCCAATGGCGCACACGGCCATCGCGCCGCCAGCAACGATCATCAGGGGATTGGTGCGAAAGGCGAAGATAAAGATGAGCGACCCCAGGCTGCCCACCACGGGCAACAAATATTGCAGCCAGGCTAACGCGCCGGTTTGAGCGTTCTGCACAACAGGAGGGGCGGCAATGACTATGTCATCGGTGGGCAACATAGGCGGATAGGCTCGCGCCGGCCGGTAGAACTTTGTGCCATACATAGCAATTGCCTTCCTTCATCGCTAGCCAGCATGAGACACGCCATCATACCTTATCCCATGTGATGCCGATGCCGCCTGTGTGCTCGCCGGGCACAATCGATTTTGGCAGAAACTGCTTGCTACGCGGGCCGGGGTCCGGCAGCGTATCTCTGCGTTGCAAGACCAGTTCAACTCCGTCAAGCACACCGGCTGCAAAGAGGCTGAGTGCCGGTGTGAGAGGTATACTGGTCTGCGTTGATCGCAAAGCCCAGGGCGTTGTGTGCATGTTCGGCGAGGCACACATTTCCACAAGTAAAGGGACAAGGTCACTGATGGGAATATCTCCCGGTAGCTCCACATCAACAGTGCGCTGTGGCCCCCTGACTGTGACCAATAATGTGCGTTGCATTCAGAAGAGACCCTTCTGCTCCCTGTCCCACGTAGGGATTCGGCTTGCCGCATC
>JALYTT010000558.1 GCA_030854145.1 Chloroflexota bacterium
TTGCCTCGCCCACGTAGCCCGACGCGGGTGAGGCAAGCCGTCGCCCCTACGGAAGCCGAGGAAGAGCTTACCATTCTCCGTACTTATACTTCGTCTCCCGCTCGATCAACCTGCGTTCATCTTCGTCCAGGCCAAACGCGTCATATACGATATCGTTCAGCTCTGTCTCCAGGCGCATAATTTCCCCGGTGAGTTGCTCGATTTCCGCCTTCTGCTCGCGCAGCAGCTCTTCCCAATCGCCGCGCTCGCGCAGCGGGATAGGGCGCTTGAACGATTTGCGCACCTCTTCCTTGAATTGGTCAAAGGATAGGTCCCACCAGAGCGCGAGCCGCTGGTTAATCTTGTCCTGCTTTCCCAGCACTGTGCCGAGGTCGCTCTGAATACGGTGCGTGGTCTTCCGACGCACTTTGTAGCGTTGCTTCGCTATCCTGGTGATCTGCTGCGCGAGCGCGCCGATGCGGGCATGTTGCTCGTTGGTGAGCGTGGGGATGGGGAGTCGCTCCATGAATTGCCTGAACAAGCGGTAAATGAGCGTGCCGGCACGCTCGCCTAATGGCTGCGATATATGCGTCAAAGTGAACCAGAGGGTGCGCGATGCCAGCATACCTAGTAGAGTATACGAATCCGTGGGAATGCAATACCCTGTATTCCCTATGTACACTCCTGGTTCGCCCCAACTGAAACGCACCTTGCGGGTGATGTCGGGATAGAAAATCTTCGGTTGCTCGAAAACATCGTAATAAGCGCAAGGCCGTAGTTCCCACCAGAATTGGCCCTTATCTTGACGCTTACGAGCAGCTTCAGCGAATGGCTCCAGATGTGCGGCTAATGCAGGATAGCGCCTGGCAAACTTCTCCCAGACTGGCTGTTCCATTGGCTCTACTCCTGGGAAAACTCGCGCGCTCCAACCTGAAGGGAGAGAGATCAGCCAGCGTCCCTCGTTCTCCTGGTACCAGGGGCGCAGATCCTCGCCGCGCAGCACCGGCTTGATGAGGTCGGCGCAGCCAGGATCGGCCTTCAGCAGGCGCTCGCGTGTGGCGCTATCGATGATGAATGCTTCGTTCAGGCCCGTCAGGATACCTCTGTACATCTGCTTGTTGACCACCTCGCCCAGCGGTTTCCCTACTTGCATGATTTTGCTAAAGAGCAGACGCGAGGCATCGCTTTTTAGTTGCCAGCCGCTGTCGGGCTGGTCGTGGATAGAGAGGGGAAACAGCCTCTCGGCAAGCTGGTCCTTGAATTCGGGGATGCGCTCGCCACGCGAGAAGATCGCTACCTGGGCTTTGTTTCCATCGATTGGCTCTGTCTTATGCACAATCTGGATGGATGGGCTGAGATCGGGCGCATCGGCGAACACGCGCGTATTGCCCAGGTCGATGATGCTTTCTATGGTTGTGTGCAGGCGCAGATGCCGGCGCAGGGGTGTGGCGTAGTTTGCACGCATCCATGTGTTGCTGCTGATATACGCCAGCCGTCCCCCCGTGCGCAGCAGGCGCAGTCCCTGGGCAAAGAAGTACACGAACAGGTCAGCCACGCCATGGTAGACCTCGAAATGTTCCTGAAAGAAGGGTTTATCGGCCCCCAACTTCTCCTGGCGCACGTAGGGCGGGTTGCCGATGACGACATCGAAGCCCGCTTTCTCACCCAGCGACCGGCCGTTGTGATCGTAGAAGACATCGGGAAACTCCAGTTCCCAATGGAAGAGGCGCTTCGCCGTCCCCAGCACGCTTGCCTGTTCGCGCCAGGCCTGGTAGCGCTCCTCTTGCGCGGGTACCAGGGCGTGTGCCTTGCCGAGGGCATACTCCGCCAGTGAGCGCCACACATCCGAGCTTACCTCGACATCGTAGAACAGGGCCGCCCCCAGGTCCAGCAGGTAACGGTACTTCTCAATGAAGCGCGCGCGCAGCTCTTCGTAGTCCGCCTCCTGCTGCTTGACTTCCGCGATAGTGCTGCCGGAGCTATGTTCGATGGCGCTGATGGTATCCAGGGCGCTGCCGATACTACGGCGGAACTCCTCGTCCTCCTCAAGCATTGACAACTGCGCGACCGTTCCCTCTTCTGCCTGCATAGCCTCCAGCGCCTGCTGAGCGCGTTTCTGGGCCAGCAGTTCTGCGGGGTGCTGGCCAGCGGCCACCTCGGCGAGCCAGGAGCCGAGGAGCGCATTGCCGGGCCGCAGGTGGTGATCGAGGAAGTTCAGCGGGTAGCCTTTAGCGGCAGTGGAGAGCCAGAGCGACAGCTTGGCAAGTTCCACGGACAGCGGATTGAGGTCGACGCCGTAGATGCATTGCTGGACCACGCGCCGTTTCCAGTATGTCATATCCGTCTCGGCCTCGGTCCTGCCCTGCGGCTGCACCCCAAGCTCAACGAGGTAGCGCGCGATATATTCCACCACCTCGACGGGGAAGTGGCCGCTGCCCATAGCGGGATCAAGCACATTCACCGCCAGCACCGCCTCGATGCGCGCGGCATCGCTCTCCAGGCCGCGCACCGCTGCGTCCAGCACCGGTTGCAGCGTCTGCTCGACCATGTACTTGACGATGAAATCAGGCGTATAGTAGCTGCCCGTGAGCTTGCGCTCGCCGGTGTCCGTCGTAAAATAGACCTCGCCCACTTTGTAGCGCGCGGCCACATCCTTGCGCGGCACCCCCTGGGCTGGCACGATCTTGCTGCTGGCGCGCAGCTCCACCATGGGTTCCGTGGCGACATGCAGCGTGTATTCAAGCAGGCTTTCATAGATGGTGCCGAGGTGGCGCTCGGAGAGGTCGCGGTAATCGATGAACTGCAAGTTGGCGCGCGTCAGCTTGCTGATAGCCCAGCACAGGCCTAGATCGCCGACGATGTAGCGCTCCAGAAAAGGCAGCGTCTGCGGGTCGAAGAGTCCACCGTTAAAGGTGGTCACGCCCAGCCACTCGTTCCCCTTGTCGATACTGCCAAAGAGGGTCTTCAGGCGCTGCCAGTAGTCGCCGGATGTGGGGATCAGCATCGGGTCTACCAGCTCGCTGATGACTTCGTGTTTGATGGCCTGCAAGCTATATCTTCGCTTGTAGCGCTCATTTTCCTGGATCGGCAACAGGTTGCGGGCCTCGGCATAGAGAATGAAGAGCAGCCGGTAGAGCAGGATAAGCGAGTTTTCGTAGATCTCCTTGCGCGTTTCGGGGGTCGGCTTGAGGCCATTGGCGGTAAAATCTAAAAATCCCTGCGCCACATAGCGTAGCGCGTCATAGACCTGCTGGCTCAGATCGTCGCGTATCTTCTGGGCCGACTCTGCGCTTGCCTCCAGGATAGAGCCAAGCGCGAGCGGTCCTGGCTCAAACGCCCGCCGCCGGAAGAAGGCGTAGAAATACAAAAAGCGCTCTACTTTGTTGTCTATCAATAGCGCAGGCAGATCGACCTCGTAGAAGACCTCCAGCCGGTGAGCGCTCTGCTCATGATAGAGCCGCCACTGCTGCCCGTTGGTGAGTATCCCCCAGGGAAGCTTGCTGTGTAGCATGTAGAAGAAAATCTGGTACGAGGGATTTTTGTTATTGAACGCGTCCCCGCTACGATTCCCACCCTTCACTACCTGGTCAAGCGAACGCCCCCATTGTTTTGCGTCCCCAATGGCAATGGCGCCGTGATGCGCTACATTTTCATCGATGACGTGATCCTTATTTGCGATACGTTGCGCCTCGTTCGCATAGAAAATGTAGTCAGGCCGCTGGATGCCACCCGGTACCTGGAGGGTAGCCTGTACCTCGAAGGTATGCCCCAGTGCCTCAAGCACGGGTCTGATCCAGTCGCGCTCGGTCTGGGCCTCGTTGCTGCCAGGTGCATATGTGCTGTAGAGTTTCCTGAGCGCCTCCATAACCGGAGCTGCCTCCGCCAGCAAGCGTTGCCAGCCGTCCTCTTTCGGGAGAATGCGATTGAGGTAGTGATCGGAGAAGAGACGCTGATTACGATGTGCGGCCTCGCGCGGCCCCGCTGGCGAAGCTTGCGGTAACTCTGGCACTATGCACCCCTACCTCTACAAAAAATCTTGCGATCACTATCAGGCATCTACTATAGCACAGGTCAAAACGGCGAGGCAAGCCACACGCCTCTATACCATGGTGATCCGCGTAGGGGCGATGGCTTTTCGCAGGGGTAGGCTTTTTGCGGGCTCATGGAAAGTGAGGCATAATCAGACACGAGAAGGAAGAGAGGTAGGGGCGCCGTTGACAAGCCCGCCTGTTCGCCGACGAGATCATGATGCCATAGGCG
>JALYTT010000559.1 GCA_030854145.1 Chloroflexota bacterium
TCCGTGTGGCAGGCCTCTCCCGCCCTCGCAAGCGAGGCCGCACGCGGATGCGGCAAGCCGAATCCCTACGCGGGAGGGGGAAGCGCCCCGATCCCCGTCAAGCTTCGATTGACGGAGCAATAGACATGAAGTGAAGCCGAAGTGAGTGGCGATTCGTAGGGCGAGGCAAGCCACGCGCTACGGACACGCCCGATGTCCGCTCGTTCCTGTCTTACGTGTACGCCTATGAGGCAAGCCACGCGCTACGGAACGATGACTGGCCTTCTTTTCATCGTTCACTTCATGTCTATGGGTATGATGGCTTGCCCACCTGATCCACTAAATGTGTGTAAATCGAGTCCCTACGAAGATTCAGCCTTCTTGCTATGCTGTGCCATAATCTCCTGCTGGATGTTGGCGGGTACTTCCTCGTATTGGTATGGCTCCATTTTGAACGAGCCGCGTCCCTGCGTGATCGAGCGCAGGTCGGTGGCATAGTGCAGCATCTCGGCCTGCGGCACATGCGCGATAATCTGCTGTATACCCTCGCTGGTGGCATTCATACCCAGCACGCGCCCGCGTTTGGTATTGATGTCGCTCATCACATCGCCCATATTGTTTTCAGGCACAGTGATGGTCACATTCATAATCGGCTCCAACAGGACCGGGCCTGCCAGGGGCACCGCCTCCTGCATGCCGTGCGAGGCCGCGACCTCAAACGCCTGCGCCGACGAATCGACCGGATGGTACTTGCCATCTACCAGGGCTACCTTGACGTAGACCATAGGATTCCCCGAAATGAAGCCGCGCCTGAGCGACTCGCGCACGCCTTTTTCAACGCCCGGAATATATTGTCCGGGTACCACGCCGCCAACGATCTTATCCTCGAAGATAAAAGGCTCAGGGCTATCCATTGGCAGCGGCTCGATCTCCAGCCACACATCGCCGAACTGGCCATGCCCACCGCTCTGGCGCTTGTGGCGGCCGTTCGCGCGCGCCTTCTTGCGGATGGTCTCGCGATAGGAGACGCGTTGCTCGTGGGCCTCCAGGTCAACGCCGTACTTGCGCTTGATGCCTTCGAGCGCCATCTGGATGTGTGACTCTCCCATACCTGAGAGTAGCACCTCGGCCGTCTGCGGGTCGCGTGACACGCGCAGGGTATGGTCCTCTTCCACGACGCGTGCCAGGGCATTGCTCATCTTATCCAGGTCGATTTTGCTCTTGGGGAAGACCGCTACCGTGAAGCAGGGGTCGGGGAAGTTGATCGGTTCCAGCGGTGGCGCGTCTTTACTGCCGGCCAGTGTGTTGCCTGTGTGGGTGTTGGAAAGCTTCGCGACCGAGCCGATATCGCCGGCCGGAACTTCGGTCGCCGGCTCCTGCGTTTTCCCGCGCGATGTGATCAGTTGGCCGATGCGCTCATCGGCTTTTGTCTGTGTATTGAAGACATGGATATCCGGCTTGAGCGTGCCACTATAGACACGGAAGTGCGTGATGGTACCCACCTGGGCCGCGGCGGTTTTGAAGACGAGCAGCGAGAGGGTATCGCCCATGGCCCGCGCATCTTCGGGCGCCGCCTCCGCCGCGCTGGGCAGATAATTGACGATCGCGTCAAGCATAGTCTGCACGCCAATATTTTTGCTGGTCGATGCGCACAATACCGGGATCAGTTGTCCGCTACGCGTGCCCTGCTTGACCGCGGTCACCACTTCCTCTTCGCTCAACTCCTCACCTTCCAGGAACTTCTCCATCAGAGCGTCGTCGCTCTCAACCGCCGACTCTACCAGTTGCTCGCGATAGGTGTTGATCTGGTCCTGCAACTCCGCCGGGATGGCGATCTCCTGTACCTTATTGCCGCCCTCGAAGGTGTAGCCTTTGCGGGAGACCAGATCTACCACGCCTCTGAAGTTGGCCTGCTCACCAAGGGGGATCTGCAATGGGACCACTTTGACTCCGAACTGCTTGCGCAACGACTCCAGCGCCTGGTCGAAAGAGGTATTTTCGCGATCAAGCTTGTTGACGAGCACTATGCGGGGCAAGTGATGCTCATCAGCGTATTGCCAGGTGAGTTCCGTGCCAACTTCGACGCCTTTTTCGGCCGTGACGACGACCAGCGCGGCGTCGGCTATGCGGAGCCCGGCCTTTACTTCACCAACAAAGTCAGCATACCCTGGAGTATCAATGAGGTTGATCTTGTGGTCCTTCCACTCAACAGGCAATACCTTCGCGTTCAGGGACATACGCCGCTTCATCTCATCGGGATCGTGATCGCCGATCGAGGTACCTTCATCCACCTTTCCCTGTCGAGTGACGGCGCCGCTATCGTAAAGCGCGGCGTCTGCCAGTGATGTTTTCCCTGCTCCAACATGAGAAATCAGTGCCACATTGCGAATCTGTTCCGCCCTATAAACCTTCATTCGAAATTGCGGCCCACCCATGATCCAAGGTCATGGGGGAGAATGCCGCATCTCCTTTCTAACCTGTTGGCCCCCTCTAGAGGGGGAGGGAAGAGTTTGAGCGGCTGCTTCCCTCAATAATCCCTCCGCCGCACCGGGTCATTCTCTCGACCTCGCCAAGGCACGGTTTGATTTGCCAGGCGAGTGATGCTAGCGTTCCATGGCAAAGGACTGCGTTCGCACTTATTCGTTCGGATACGTTGTAGTATAGCAGCAATACGTACTTTGTTCAATGATGAGTAGGGGCGTTTCTTATTTTCCTAAGAAGAGCAGGTTTTGTCGCGTTGCGCGTGCTTCCTATGCCCGGCGGCTTGCCATAGAAACAACTATACGCTATTGCATCATGGCAGTGATATACTGGGTTGCATGCTATTTCAGCAACTCAGCGAAAGATAGGAAAGAGGAAAAAATGACTGTGAATATGGACGATATCGAGGAAATTCTGGCCGCCCAGAACACCTGGCGCCAGACGCAGACGGTGAACTTGATCGCCAGCGAGAATACGCCCAGCGCGGCGGTGCGCGGCGTGCAGAACTCGGACTTTATGGGTCGTTACGCCGAGGGGCATCCCAACGAGGGCGAGCAGGTCAACCGCTACTACCAGGGCACGCGCTACATCGACGAGATTGAGCGTATGGCCCATAGTGAGATCATCGACCTGTTTAACGCCCGGCAGGCGGATGTGCGCCCTATCAGTGGGAATGCCGCCAATACGGCGATTGTGCTGGGCCTGCTGCGTGGTGGTGATACCGTGATCGCCAATTCGACCGACGCGGGCGGGCATATCAGCCATGGCCCGGTGGGCGTATTGGGGCGGCGTATCCAGAACCGGGGCCAGTCGTTAAAGCTCGGCGGCCAGCATTCGATCAACCTGCACTATTTGCCGCTGACTGAGGACCACTATCACATCGACGCGCAGAAAACCATTGAGCTGGTCGACAGTCTCTCCCCCCAGCTTGTGGTGATGGGCAAGAGCCTGTTCCTCTTCCCTGAGCCAGTTGAGGAGGTGGCGGCCTTCTGCAAGACGAAGGACATCCCCCTGCTTTACGATGGCGCGCATGTCCTGGGACTGATCGCGGGCGGACAGTTCCAGGACCCACTGCACGAGGGCGCGACCTGGCTGACGGGCAGCACCCATAAGACGTTCCCCGGCCCCCAGCGCGGCGTGATCCTGGGCAATATGGACCCCGATACTGAGAAAAAATACTGGCCCGCCGCCGATCGCGGTGTCTTTCCCGGCTCCTCCAGCAATCATCACCTGTATTCCTTGCCGGCCCTGCTGGTGGCGACGCGGGAGATGAAGCTCTATGGCCGTGAATACGCGGTGCAGATTGTACGCAACGCCCAGGCGCTCGCCCGCAGCCTGGATGGGCTTGGCACGCCAGTCGAGGCGCGCGAATTTGGCTATACTAAAAGCCATATGATCGCTGTCAAGGTCGCTCAATGGGGCACCGGCGTTGAGGTCGCTAAACGCCTGGAGGCCAACGATATCATCGTCAACTACAATATGCTGCCCGGCGATACAGACCCCCGTAACCCCTCTGGCCTGCGTATCGGCGCGCTGGAAATGACGCGCTTCGGGATGGACGAGGGCGCGATGGGCGAGCTGGCCCAGTTGCTCCAGGATGCCATTCGCGGCCAGGATGTGAAATCTGCGGTCAATGGCCTGCGCGCGCGCTTTGTGGAGATGAAGTACGTCTAGCAGGTGAAGGTAGGTAATCGAAGATCGTTGGAAGGATAGGGGGCAAGGGTAGGGGCGCCGTTTACAAGCCCGCGTAGCCTCACACGCGCATCTGTCAGC
>JALYTT010000560.1 GCA_030854145.1 Chloroflexota bacterium
CACCAGAGGGACGGCGAGGCAAGCCACGCGCTACGGGTCGGGCTGGATCTCTACGCGGAACGAGGAGAATAGGTGAGGATAACACGGCCATGCAGAACACTTCAATTACACCCCAGGATATTGCGAGGGATAATGAGCGCCTCTACGCGTCTTTCGCGCATTTCAATGTACTCTGGCTGTTTGTTATGGTTGTGATTGTGGCTATGATCGATTATATCAACTTGAGTGCTGTACCTACCTACCTGCATGATTGGCATGGGCCGGTGATTATTCTGCTCTCCGTAGGGGTCTTAGTGATCTATGTGCTGCGAATGTTCTTTTTGGGGAAACAGCAGCAATGGCCTTTACCATTACGCTACTCGTTAAGTCTCTGGTTCGCCGTTTATATAGACATCTTCCTCCTTTCACTGATCAATCCTGGTTTCGCGTGGGATTACTGGGTTCTTTTCGGCTTCAGCTTTAGTCTCTTTGGGGGTCGCCTCCTCGCCATATCTATTGGTGCCAGCATCCTGACAATGCTCATGTTCATAGGCTTTTTCCAGGGTCCCTGGACCGGGGCGGATATTGGCACCATTCTAGGCATAAGCGTCTCGATTGTTTCCTCGTGCATCACGGCCTGGATTATCTATCGTCTGATAGGCGCTCACTACGAGCGCAACCGGCTACTAGAACAACTTAGCACGGCGCATAGTGCATTAGAGGAGGCGCACCACCAGTTGGCGGAGTCGGCGGAGCAGGAGCGCGAGCTGGCGGTGCTGCGCGAGCGCACACGCGTGGCGCGCGAGATGCACGATACGCTGGGACACGCGCTGGTGCTGGTTTCGGTGAAGCTGGAGGCGGCGCAGCGCCTGCGCACACGCGATCCCGAACGCTGCGACCGCGAACTGGAGGCGACCAAGGAGATTGTGCGCGAGACGATGGGCGAACTGCGCGCCTCCATTGCCAATCTGCGCTCGCCATTGCTAACGCGCGAGCCTGCTTGCCAGGCCATCGGTCGCTATGCGCGCGAGATGGCGCAGCGCGCGAGTCTGCGTGTAACCTACGATCTCGAACCCGGTCTCGAAACACTGCCGGAGCAGATCGAGGAGACGCTCTGGAAAGTGGGACAGGAGGCCCTGACCAACATCGAAAAGCATGCCCACGCCGCTCATGTTGCGCTACACATCAGCAGGGAAGATGAATATGTTATCATGACAATCGCTGATGACGGGGTCGGCCTCCCCCTGGAACTCTGCCACGCACACGCGGATGGCAGCATCACCTGCACTAGCCCCGCGGGCCACTACGGCCTGAGCGGCATGGTCGAGCGCGCCGAGCAGGCCGGCGGAACCTTGCTTATCCATCCTGGCAAGGACCGCGGCACCACTATCGAAGTCAGCCTGCCGCTGGCAGCGTAGACCGCCCGCCAGGGCATGACTTCTTCAAGGAAAGCTTCCTCACTCTGTTTCCCCTTGACAAACTTTGGCGTTCGCCTTATTATATCCACATCACATATAATCAAAATGGATATATGCGATGTGGATAGTTCCTCCATGCAAAAACGGAAGGGGTTTCTCATGAAGCAACATGCCGGTGAGCCAGACGAACTGCTCCCTCTTTCCCCCGCTATCTTTCACATTCTCCTGGCTCTCACCGGGGAGGAACGCCATGGCTACGGCATCATGCTGGAGACGGCGCGCAGTAGTGATGGCAAGGTCAATCTTGGGCCGGGAACGCTCTACCGCTCTATAAAGCGCCTGCTGGCTGACGGCCTGATCGAGGAATCCGACGAGCGGCCAGTGCCTGAGCTTGATGATGAACGGCGGCATTATTACCGGCTGACCTCCTTTGGTCTGCGCGTCGCCAGAGCAGAGGCCCAGCGCCTGGCCGCGCTTGTGCGACTTGCCCAGTCCAGGCAATTGCTGCCCCAGCCGGGCGCGTTCACGCTCGAAGGAGGAGTGCAATGACGCGCTTAAAGCTGGCAGCGGGCGGCGCAAAAAGAGTCATCGTGCTCTCCGCCTGGCTCTTTGCTCTCTTTCTGCGTGCCTACCCGGCATCTTTCCGGCGTGCATATGGCTCACGCATGCTCCGCGTCTTTCGCGATAGCTGCCGTGATGCCCTGCAACGGCGCGGCCTGGCTGGTCTCACCTTGCTCTGGTGGTCTACATTCTCTGACCTGCTGTTCTCTGCCTGTTTGGAACGCTGGCAGATTGTAAAGGAGGAAGCTCGCTCTATGGCTCTTAACGGACGTATCCAGAACTTCCCGCCGCGCCTGTGGATCGCCCTCGCTGCGACGGTCATCGCCTTTGTGGTCTCACTCGTGGCCAGCCTCAATCTCTACTTGCTTGAGGATGCGAATCCCCTGACCCAGGCAGCCTACAGCGCATCGCCCTTGCTGCGCTTCAGTTACGTTGCGATCTATGTCTCTGCGCTCGCCGCCGGGGTCGCTGTGTGCGGCATCCTGGTGTATGCCTTGGTGCAGCGCCAGGCTCTGGTGATCGTGAGTCTGATCGTCGTGGCACTCGTGGTGGTTGTTGGTGGCTTCGGTGGCTTGCTTGTCCGTCATCCCGGCACCTTCCTGGTCTGCCTCGCCATCTTCCTTGCTCTAATGCTGATCGGCTTTCTAAGCGGACGCGCCGTAGCCAATCACGCGGGCCGCTTCTTTGGACAACGATCGGCGGCAGTTCTGGGAGCCTGTGCGGGCGCCGGCAGTCTGTTGCTCGTCAATGTCGTGGCTGTGGTCCTGCACACGGTCCTCCTCAATCCGGTCAGCCACGCGCTCTACATGCAAGGGCAGATCGAGGGTACACACCTGAACTTTACGCTCATTGTCATGGGCCTGGCGTTCCTCACCGTGCTGGCCTGTGTACTGAGTCTTGGACTGGCACTCCGCTTGCCGGCACGCCAATCCTGAGAAGGGACTTCAGAAACGAGGAGAAGCGAAGCATGACGATTTTCGATTTCGTGCTGATTCTGGCTGTCCTGGGGTGTGTCGTTGCGCTTTTTTTGCTCGGCTACTTCCTTTTGCGTCGTCAATGGGGGCGGGCAAGGCGCATCTTGCTGGCACTGCCCACGGGATGCGCAACGAGATATATGTATCCTGTGAAGTGGCTCTATAGGCTCCTTCAACGTTCATCCTTTTCTCTGGCGAGAGATCAGTCATATCTCTGCCTTTCTAGAAGTGGGAGGACGACGAAGGATGTTCGCACGTCACATTTCTGATGAGTGACATCTCGTTGCGCATCCCGTGGGTATAGCCAACCACCTTAGGAGTATCGTCAATCCTATTACTGCCCTCCGTGCTTCTTCTCTGTAAGAAAGGTACGGCCTTTTTCGGTTATCTCCCATATACCATTTGGTGAGTCCATCTGTAACAATCCTTCCTTCACCAGAAGATTATGAGCCCACTGAGCACTATTTTGCCAACGTAATTGTCTTGCCTCTGATGCCAGTGGCAGAAAATCTATCGGTTTGAGGATGCCGATCATTGATTGAGCTAAAAGATCGTACACCTCTTGCCTTTTAGCCGATCCACCCAAGTCAACAAGCGCTTGCAAAATAGGAAGAAAAAAAGCTGGCTCAGGGGTACGTAACCCTTTTCGTATCCTTCCAACAATGAGCCGTTCAATGGGTGTAGGGATTTCAGACAGAGTAGGGGCATTAGATAGCGAAGATAGGGAACGCGTCCTTGTTGGCGGATTGACGACGATGGCTTTCGGGGTTTCCTCCGACATAGATGTCTGAAAGACGATATCCAATTTCTGCCACTCTTTCTTGAGCAGAGAGACGTTCTCACAGAACGCTCTCGCAGAACGCGCATATTCAAGAGCGCTCTGTGCCATTTCATAGTCTTGAGTACCAGAGCCATACGCTCCAGCGTTATTAATGTCCCGAAGCGCAACTTCAATCTCTTCAAGAAGCGCATCAAAGGCAGCGAACACATTCTCCGAGTTAGTGCAAATCATCCTCTCATACTTCCCTGGAACGCGACACAGATGTTCTTCGGACAATATCCGGCACCTCTTCGATAAGTTCGCCAGGAGGAACATCCAAAGCTCTCGCTAGCTTACCAAGAGTCTCTGTCGTCGTAATGTAGTATGGGTCTTGAAACATGCGCTTGACAGTGTTATACGACACATCTGCATCACGCTGAAGCTTGCCCATACTAAAGCCTTTTGCTCTGGCGATCTCCTTCACACGTAGACGTACTGCCATAGGCTGGTGTCCTCATCCATAGTACACAGGATTGTAG
>JALYTT010000117.1 GCA_030854145.1 Chloroflexota bacterium
CGGAATTCTTTCAGTGTGTTATGGTTCATGAGAGTAATGCTCCTGAGTTTGCTTCTTTTGGATACATTACTCCCCCTCCGCAATCCCCTCACAAGGATTACTGAGGGTCATTTAGTTTAAACGTCAACTTTAAATTCAGACCATAAACTGCTGGACTTATTGTACCATCACTTCCGCTCGGAAGCGCCGCTATAGTACTAAAAGAGATTGCCAATCGATATGCTCAAGGCCGTCGTAGCCATAACCGGGGACATCGCAGGAACTGGGGACGCAACGAGATGCGTAATAATATCGTATTATGAATACCTATTGTGACATTCCATAGCCCTATGTGAATTATGATCCTCTAGGAAATACATTATCAGGAGGTCCCATCTTGTGGCACGAGCTAAAATTAGCAACATCGCAACCACTTCTATCATTGCAATCATTTTTAGGTATGCGCAATAAACGCAGACTGATCCGGCACGTGCTGCTGGGGAGCCTGCTAGCGTTTTTTTCGGCGCAGGTGTTAGTGATCAGTATCCTGGTAGGCATCGACAGTTGGCGCAAGCGTAACCATTTGCAGGGACAATTTCCGCGCACACGCCCGGCCCCGGTAAAGGTTGGCGATTCGGAGGTACAGGTCTATACCTACGGCGAGGACCTCTACGCGGCCATGCTGGATACCATCCGCCACGCTCAGAAGCGTGTGGTCTTAGAGACATTTATCTGGAAGGATGACGCGGTTGGGCGCCAATTTAAGCAGGAATTGATCTGCGCCGCTGAGCGGGGAGTCGAGGTGTACATCATCTTCGATAGTTTCGCCAACCTGGTAGTCCCGCGCCGCTTCAAGCGTTTTCCACGCCTGCGTTGCCTGCATGTCCTGAAGTATCCCATCATTTCCTGGCCCTGGATCCCCTTCCACCTGCTGAGTTACGCGCGCGATCACCGCAAGATCCTGGTTGTGGACGGCCAGACGGCCTTCGTGGGCGGCTACAATATCGGCGCGGCATACGCCACCGAGTGGCGCGATACGCACGCGCGCATCACGGGACCGGGCGCCGGGGAGATGGAGAACGTGTTTATCGATTTCTGGAATGCCTACCGGCACCGGCGCTCGTCGGAGCTGCACGGAGATGGCGCCCGCTCCTGGGAGCCGCATATCAGCATTCATCGCAACGATCCACGCATGCTGATCTTTCCTATCCGCGCCACCTACCTGGAAGCCTTTGACCGCGCGCAGCATCACATCTACCTGACGCACGCCTACTTTATCCCCGATGGCGTGGTCTTCCAGAGTCTGCTTGCCGCCGCGAAACGCGGTGTGGATGTGCGCATTCTGCTGCCAATGACCTCCAACCACGTGGTGGCCGACTGGCTGGCGCGCGGCTACTACGAGCAGTGCCTGCAACAGGGTATCAAGCTGCTGCTCTACCAGCACGCCATGGTCCACGCGAAGACAGCCACCATTGACGGCGTGTGGTCGATGATCGGCACCGCCAATCTGGACCGCCTGAGCCTGGTTGGCAACTTCGAGGTCAACGTGGAGTTTTACAGCGAAGACCTGGCACAACAAATGGAGGAGATCTTCGCCACCGATTCGTCCAATACGCGCGAGCTATCTCTCCAACGCTGGCGACGCCGCTCCCTGTGGGAAAGATTCGCTGTGGCCATCCTCACTCCGCTGCGGCAGTTGTTATGAAGCGTGTGCATGGAGGTTAAGTCAATATTGGAACAGGGCACCTGCAAGGGAGTGCCCTGTTCCAATATTGACTTAACCCTTGGAAAAGTCTTTGAGCTTTATTTTCCCGATCGGCTGCCCGTCTTTCCACCAGACGAGGCCTTCTATGCCTCGCTCTGCATTAAAAGTGCTCTTCTGGCGGGGAAGCCAGGCCTTCAATTCCTCAAATGCTATGGGCGCATCTGGCAGTGTATGCTTGAACAGGGTGGGCATATGAGAGAAGAGGAAGATATGATTCTGCTCCCACTGCAAAGGGTTGCCTTGAATATTCTTCCCAAAAGCCTCAGCGGACCATTCTCCATCCTCTATATCCGTGAGATCGAGATGCCTGGCCGAGTCGAATAGCCACTTGTCACTCGAACTGGACTCATCTGCGTCAACATACCAGGGTTCAGTGATGCCGCTGGCTTTTTGGGCCCTGTCGGGATTGCGCCGTTTCTCAAGCCTGACCAGGGTATGATTCCTGACAGTCAGCCGCACATTGGTGCCGTCTACCTTTTCAGTAGCAAGGGCAGTGGCCAGTACCCCCGGCTCAACGATATACTCATCGATGACGCCTTTCTGGCCCTGCCAACCCCTTTCAAAGATGGTAAGGATTTTTTCCATGGCTTCCCCTTTCCTGCATAACTTACCAGCAGAGGTTTAATAGACAATATGTTTACATTATACAATGTATTTGCTTTTTGTCAAGTATGGGCGCAGGCCTTGTCCCAACGACGCGCGGCACACCAGCGCCCGGCTCGCTTACGCCGTCGTGCGCTGGAACGAGCGCACGCCCCATAGCAGGGCCAGCAGGGTGAGCACGACCATGATCACGAAGCCTTGAAGCACCGCCGCGTTGGCTATATTCCCGTTGAAGAGCAAACGGGCGGCGCTCACCTCGTAGGCGAAGGGATCGAAGTTGGCGATGGCGCGTAACACGGGCGGAGCCAGCGTCAGGGGCAGAGTGATGCCGGAGAGCAGCACAATCGGTAGGCTCAGCGTGTTGAGGAACGAGGAGAGCGCGTTGGCATCCTTGAGCGCCAGGGCCAGCGCGTATGAGCACGAGGACAGGCAGAGCCCGATAAGCACCAGCAGCCCGAAGGTGAGCGCCAACCCCAGCGGGTTCATGCGTGCGCCCATGAACCAGGCCACCAGCACCAGCACCAGCGATTGGATCAGCAGTAGCAGCACATCACGTAAGATACGGCCTAGCAGCAGCGCCCAGCGGCTCACGGGCGTGATGCGCAACCGCTCGATGAGTCCCGACTGCACCTCCATGAGCAGGCCAAAGCCGTTGAAGGCTGTGCTGAATATGGCCATCATGACTAATACGCCGGGAGTGAACACCGTCAAGGCGCCTCCGGGCGGAAAGCCGGGTACGCCACTGACGGCTTGCAGCAACGGCGCGAACAACAACAGGTAGCACAGCGGCTGAAACAGCCCGATGATCGCCCAGACAGGGTTGCGAATGGTCGTGAGGATGCCGCGCGCGAAAAGCAGCCAGGTGTCATGTAACAGTTTCATGATATTTCCTTCCTTATGTTTCCTATGGTTCCTTCCTTATGAGATATATGCAGCCCCCAGGGCGCAGGCCAGCGGCGCCCCTACACGAAATATTAGACTCCGCTCTCTTCCACCGATCCCTCTGCCTTGTTTCGTGTAGGGGCGCCGCTGGCCTGCGCCCGGTCCCTACGCGGACGGGGGCCATGTTCCAGGACGCCAATCAACGAGCGTACCCGTTCCCAACCGGTTCCCTGAGGGAGCGGCCGGTCTTGCGCAGAAACACATCGTCGAGCGAGGGACGCGCAAGGGCTACGGTCTGCACGTCGATGCCGGCGTTGTCGAGCAGGCGCAGAGTGGTGGCCAGCGACTCCTCGCCGCGCTCGACGTAGACCTGCAAGGCGCGCTCGCTGCCCTGGATGTCGCGCACGAATGACTGCATGTGGAGCAGTTCCTGCGCGCGTGGCAGCATCCCGGCGTGATCTTGCAGGCTAAGGGTAATCACGTCACCGGCGATCTGCTGCTTGAGCTGTGTGGGCGTACCCTCGGCGACGATCTTGCCGTCGTCGATGATCGCCAGGCGGTCGCACAGACTGTCGGCCTCTTCCAGGTAATGGGTCGTGAGGAAGATGGTGGTGCCAGAGGCATGGAGTTTGCGCACCTCCTCCCACAGGTGCGCCCGGCTCTGCGGGTCCAGGCCGATGCTCGGCTCATCGAGGAACAGCAATGCAGGCCGGTGCGCGATGCCCAGCGCCAGGTCCAGGCGGCGACGCTGGCCCCCCGAATATGTGCGCGCCAGACGGTCGGCGAACGAGGCCATCTCCAGGTCCGTGATGAGTTCCGCCGCGCGCTTCGTGGCGGCATCTCTGGTCATGCCATACAAGCGCGCCTGGAGCACCAGGTTTTCGCGCCCGCTGGCCATGCCGTCGGCTCCCCCGGCCTGGCCAACGTAGCCGATACTTGCGCGCACTCGTGCGGGCTCGCGCAGCAGATCGTGTCCGGCCACGATGGCGCGCCCCTTGTCAGGTGGCAGCAGCGTGGCCAGGACGCGCAGGGTCGTGGTTTTCCCCGCGCCATTGGGACCAATAAAGCCGAAAATCTCGCCCTCTTCAACGCGCAGGTCAATGCCCCGCACGGCCTCAACTATCTTTCCCCGCACGCGGAAGCTTTTCCATAGATCCTGGATCTCGATGATTGTCATAACGCCAGCTCCTTTTGAAGAGTATTTTATATACATACGGTATGTATGTATATAGGTCAAAAAAAAGGTGCTTTACAGCTAAGCTTGAGGCTGCGCGATACCCCGGATAAAGAGGTCTACCATCTGTTCCGTTCTGGCTTTAAGCGAAAAGGCCGCGGGGTCCAGTATCCACATAGTGGTGATGCCATTGATCATGCCTAGAGCCGTGATAGCCGCTACCTCTGGCTGCACCTCCGGCCGGATCTCGCCGGCTTCGATGCCGCGCTGGATCAACTCAGTAAAGTGCTGCACCGAGACGCGAGTACCCTGAACCTTCTCCTGCATCCCACTCGCCAGTTCCGGGGCTGGCTCGGTCTTCCACATTAGCAGTTCCAGCATCGTGCGGAAGTCGGCGTCCTCCTCGGTATAGCTCATCCACTTTATGAGTATCTGGCGCAGAATATGCAAGGGCGTGCCTCCCATGGTGTACACCTCCCGGAATTTCATGGTCGCCTGCTGGTAGCGTTCGCGTATGAGCGTATTGAACAGTTCTGCCTTGTTGCCAAAATGCCAGTGGATCGCGCCCCGTGTCGTGCCCGCCTGCCGCGCGATATCGTCGAGCGTGGTCGCGAGGTAGCCCTTCGCGCGAAAGCTGACCAGGGCAGCATTCAGCAGGTGTTCTCTTGTAATGGCAGCCTCTTCTTTTGTTCTACGCATGCTAAGCTCCTGCTATATACATACCATGCGTATGTATATTTGTCAAGAGGGCCTCACTGTGATCCATATGGGGCGAGGCACACTAGCGGAAGCCAGAGAGGGATGGTACACTACCCATCAGGTATGGGCGCTACATCACACAAGGAAGTAAAGCATGCAGCCTGCAACACACGAAAACCAGGCATTCGTTCGTAGCATCCTGATGATCTATCCAGAAGAGAGGATGCTCGAGGTTATCAGCCAGGTGCTCTCCCTGATGGGCTATCAGGTTGAGGGCTGTCAGAGCGGCCGCGAGGGCATAGAAATAGCCACACGCACCCAGCCTGATCTCATGATCGTTGAGCTTGTCCTCCCTGACATCGACGGCCTGACACTCCTCCAACGATTGCGCGCCAGGGAAATCATGGGCGACCGGCCTATCATTGTGCTAACATCCCTGGACGACCCTCAGGTACGGCTGCAAGCAAATAGTGTGGGAATCAGTGGGTTCATTAGCAATCCTTTTGATATAGAAGAGATGTTCAGGTTACTTATGAAACTAAATTTTGACAAACTAATAAAACTAAATTTTGACAAACTAAATTTTGATGACCCAAATTTTGACGCCTTCCGCTCATCTCCCCCATATACAGGGTTTATAATAAGTTTGCCGTCCTGGTGGAAGCGGCCACCACACTATTATAATTTTCCCAGATGCCCTCATTGTAGGGCTGGAATACGTCCTGGTGACAACTTTTGTCTTAGCTGTGGCCAGCGCATACCACCTGCGACCGATTCGTAGCTGCGCGACTTTATCGCGCGTGGGCTGACCCCGACGATAGGGCAACCCTGGCGTCGGGTCAGTCCTCGCGAAGGAGATATAAAGGAGAGAGGAATGCAATGTCTGACACTTCCCTCCTTTCGGGAAATTGAAAACGCGCAAACTATCCTTCTAGCTGGTGCGGGAGGCGGGTTTGATATCTTTAGCGGTCTACCACTCTACTTTGGTTTGCGCAACCTGGGAAAGCGCGTCCACCTGGCGAATTTATCGTTTTCTCCCCTGTTTACAGCCACTGGTCGCTGGCTGAGTCCTGCTCTAATGGAAGTGACTGCTGATACAGCGGGGCGCAGTTACTACTTCCCGGAAAAATATCTCGCTCAGTGGTTTGTGACACAGGGGGAGCAGATCCCCATTTACTGCTTTGAGCGGACTGGCGTTCAACCCTTGCTGGCTGCCTATCAGACGCTCATAGACCTGTTGCACATTGATACGATCATTTTAATCGATGGTGGAACCGACAGTCTGATGCGCGGGGATGAACCGGGTCTGGGCACGCCTGAAGAAGATATCGCCAGTCTGGCCATCGTCGTCTCGATAACGCCCTCCTGGCGCGCAATCGTCCAGAGAGCCTCCGCGTCCTCAAGGCGCACAGGGCGAATGATCAGATCATTCGCGGCGGTAGCCATTTATTTCCTCACTTATTATGTCGAAGAGGCACTGTTACAGTGCCAGCTCTCAGATGTATGTAACAATTGCGCTGTTACATAACTGCTGCTCATAGCGCCCGCGTAGGGACGGGGCGCAGGCCAGCGGCGCCCCTACATGAAATGCTGCATCCGTGTGGCAGGCCATTGGGCCGTGAGGTCTCCTCCCCGGCTGCGCAAGCGAGGCCGCACATCGGCGCGACTTGTTATGTAGGGGCGCCGCTGGCCTGCGCCCCGTCCCTACTATCGTTGCATCGTCTCTATCGTCTTGCGTACAATCTCGACGAAGTCCGGCTTGAGGCTGGCGCCGCCGACGAGCGCGCCGTCGATATCGGGATGGGCCATGAACTCGCCGATATTGGCGGAGGTGACGCTACCGCCGTAGAGGATGCGCAGGGCCGAGGCGGCCTCGCTGTCGTAGCTGGCGGCGTAGAGTTCGCGGATCAGGTGGATAACCTTGCCGGCACCCTCGACGGTGGCAGCTTTGCCGGTGCCGATGGCCCAGATGGGTTCGTAGGCCACCACGACATCGCCCGCGCGCTCCGGGGGGAAGTGCGCGAGGCTATGCTGCACCTGGCGGCGAATCACCTGCTCGGTATGTCCGGCCTCGTGCTCTTCTGGACGTTCGCCGATGCATACAATTGGGCGCAGGTTATGTTCAAGGGCCGCGCGCGCCTTCTTGTTCACCAGCTCATCGGTCTCACCGAAATAGGTGCGGCGCTCGGAGTGACCGAGGATCACGGTGGTGCATAGTTCGCGCACCATCGTGGGAGAGATCTCCCCTGTGAAGGCGCCCTGCTCCTGGAAGTACATATTCTGCGCCCCCAGTTCAACGCGCTCGCACAGTTCCGCGTCCAGTACCTCCCTGACCGCCGCCAGGGAGATAGCCGGGGGGCAGAGGATGCACATAATGCGCTCATACTGCCTGACGAGTTGACCAAGCGTGGTCATGATCTCCAGGGTGAAGCTCGATGCCTGGCCGGGTCCGTAATACATTTTCCAATTGCCCGCGATAATAGCGGTGCGAGTGGCTGTTGTCATCTTATTTATCCTGCAACGCTGCAACGCCTGGCAGGACGCGGCCCTCAAGGAACTCAAGAGAGGCGCCGCCGCCCGTCGAGACATGCGTCATCTTATGGGCTGCGCCCGCGTGATCGACCGCCGCCGCCGAGTCGCCGCCGCCGATGATAGTTGTGGCGCCCACCGCCGTCTGCTCCTCCAGGAGCGTGATAATGGCGTTTGTGCCCTGCGCGAAGGCTGGCATCTCCGCGACACCGAGCGTGCCGTTCCAGATGATAGTCTGCGCGCCCTGCAAGGCCTCGCGAAATGCGGCAATGGTCGCCGGCCCGATATCCATGATGCGCCAGCCCGGCTCGACCTGGTCGGAACTGACAACCTTGTGTGTAGCGTCGGCGGCGAAGCGGTCGGCAACGACCACATCCACTGGCAGCAACAGTTCCAGGCCGCGCTGGTGGGCCTTCATCATCAGGTCGGCGGCGAAGCCCGTCTTGCTCTCTTCGATCAGGGAGTCGCCAACCTCGTTGCCCTGGGCTTTGAGGAAGGTATTGGCCATGCCGCCGCCGATCAGCAGGAGGTCCACCATAGTGATCAGGCGTTCGAGCACCGGTATCTTATCGGAGATCTTGGCACCGCCGCTGATAGCCGCGAAGGGTCGCCGGGGATCTTCCAGGGCGGAACCCAGGAAGTTAATCTCCTTCTCCATCAGGAAGCCGGCCACGCCGGGCAGGTCATGGGTGACGCCCTCGGTCGAGGCGTGCGCGCGATGGGCAGTGCCGAAGGCGTCGTTGACGTAGATGTCACCGAGCGAGGCAAGCTGGCGTGCGAAGGCCGGGTCGTTCTTCTCCTCCTGGGCATGGAAGCGCAGGTTCTCCAACAGTAGCACCTGTCCCGGCTGGAGCGTGTGCGCCAGCGCCTCGACCTCTGGTCCCGTGGAGTCCGGCGCCATATGCACGGGCCGGCCCAGCAGGTTGCTCAGGCGCTCAGCGACCGGGGCCAGGCGCAGCTTCTCAACGGCCTGACCATCGGGCCGCCCCAGGTGGGACATCAGGATCACCGCCGCGCCGTGCTCCAGCAGGTATGCGATGGTAGGAAGCGCGGCGCGGATGCGCGTATCGTCGGTGATGTGCCGCTGCGCGTCAAGCGGCACATTGAAGTCGGCGCGCACCAGCACACGCTTGCCAGCGACATCGATGTCACGAAGCGTCTTCTTGTTCATGGCCTAAAAACCCTTTTGCGCGATGAAGTTCGTGAGATCAGAGACACGGCAGGAATAGCCCCACTCGTTATCGTACCAGGCGAGGATCTTCACCATCGTGCCGCCGCTGACCATCGTCGAGAGGCCATCCACGATCGACGAGTGCGAGTCGCCCCGGAAATCGGTGGAGACCAGCGGCTCCTCGGTGTAGTCAAGAATGCCATTGAGGCTGCCAGCAGCGGCCTGCTTGAAGGCATCGTTAATCGCCTCGCGGGTAGCTTCTTTGCGAATAGTAGCCACGAAATCCACAACCGAGACGGTCACCGTGGGCACGCGCAGCGACATACCATCGAAGCGCCCCTTCAGTTCAGGGATCACCAGGGCCAGGGCGCGGGCGGCGCCTGTGGAGGTGGGGATAATGTTGGAGCCGGCGGTGCGGGCGCGGCGCAGATCTTTGTGGACCACATCCAGGATGCGCTGATCGTTGGTATAGGAGTGGATCGTGTTCATCAGGCCGCGCTCAATGCCGAAGGTATCGTTAAGCACCTTGGCGGTCGGCGCCAGGCAGTTCGTGGTGCAGGAGGCATTCGAGATAATGTTATGCCTGGCCGGATCGTATTTATTCTCGTTGACGCCGAGCACGATAGTGATATCCTCGCCTTTCGCGGGCGCCGAGATAATCACCTTTTTCGCGCCCCCGCGCAGGTGGGCCGTGGCCTTATCAGCATCCGTAAAGACACCGGTTGACTCGATAACGATGTCGATGCCGAGGTCGCCCCAGGGGATCTGGGCCGGGTCGCGCTGCGAGATCACCTTGATGGTATGCCCGTTGACGATCAGCGAATCCGGCGTTGTCTCGACCTCGCCGGGGAAACGCCCATACGTGGAGTCATATTTCAACAGGTGGGCATTGGTCTTGGTATCGGTGAGGTCGTTAATGGCCACAACCTCAAGGTCGCGCGGGTGACGCTCAAGCAGCGCCTTGAAAGATTGGCGTCCAACACGTCCGAAGCCGTTAATGCCTACACGGGTAGCCATGATAGTTCTCCTTTTATGCTTGCTCGTTTTTCACAGTAGAGGCCGGGAGCCGTCAGTGCCAGTATGGCAGAGGTCAGAAATAAGATGGAACCTCAGAATGTTTCACGTGAAACATGCAAAGGTACATGCGCCTCTAATAGCATCCCGCCTTCTATAGGGTATCACCTGCATATGTACAGGGTCAAGCCAGAATGGCTCCTGGCCTCACACGGGCATCACAAAATTAAGCTGGCGGCGGATGAGCAAAAAGTGTCATCCAGCGTCCTTCCACCCATCCCATCTGTTATGCTAAGATGGTACATATCAGAACGAGATTGAGTGCTACATGGAGGAAACTATGGCCGGGAAACGCCAGATCACGACAATGTGTCCCATGAATTGTCTCCCTACGCAATGTGGTATGACGGTTGAGGTCGAGGAGAACAGACTCCTGTCGCTCAAGGGAGATCAGCACAACCCGGATAGCCGGGGCTTTCTGTGTATTCGCGGTCGGGCCACGCAGGAGATCTTTGAGAATCCCAAACGCTTGCTGCATCCGCTGCGTCGTGTGGGCGAGCGAGGCGAGGATCGCTGGGAACCGTGCTCGTGGGATGAGGCGTATGCCATGATCGTGGCGGCTATCCAGCAGACGCAGCCAGAACGTGTGGGACTCTGGCGCGGGCATGGCATCGGTACAACGGGACCGGCAGGCACCACGCTGGTCAGTCGCTTTGGCCTGCTGGGTGGTTTTCAGCAGTGGGCCAGCTCGATTGTCTGCTGGGCTATGGGTGGCTATGGTTTGGGGTTGACGGGGACGGTAAAGACCAATACGAAAGAGGATATGGCGGCCAACTCGCGCACGATTGTCCTATGGGGCGCGACGCTGGCGAGCCAGCCTGATCTCGCGCCGCGCCTGGTTGAGGCGCGCAAACGTGGCGCCTATGTGATCCATATCGATACGCGCCGCACCGAGGCGTCGCGCCACGCTGACGAGGTGCTCCTGCTTCGGCCTGGCAGCGATGCCGCGCTCGCGCTCGCCCTGGCACAGGTGATTGTGGCCGAGGGACTGCACGATCAGGAGTTCATCGAGCGCCACACGCTTGGCTTTGAGCAATTTGTGGCCCATGTTCAGACCTGTACGCCCGCGTGGGCCGCCGCGATCACTGGCATTGAGGCGGCACGCATCCGCGATCTCGCGCGGCGCTACGCCACGCAGACTCCTGCCATGATCGTGCTGGGTGGCAGCTCCATGTTTAAGCACCAATATGGGTGGGAGCCGAGTCGCGCCATCTCCTGCCTGCCGGCTCTTAGCGGACAACTGGGCAGCGCGGGAGGCGGTCTGGGTCAGCGTCACGGCGCAGCGCCAGAGAGTACCGGCTACGCCGATATCCTGTCCGCTGTCCCCCCCAAGATGCTTGCTGAGGTGGCCATTCCCAGTCATATGGCCAGTATTACAGAGGCCATGACCAACGGCCAGCTTGATGTGCTGTTTCTGTTTGGCACCAACATGCTCTCGTCATTTGCCGACGCGAACGAACTCGCACGCGGGCTGGAGCGCATCAGGCTGATTGTCTCCTACGATCTCTTTATGAATGCGACTTCCCGGCGATGTGCTGACCTTGTTTTGCCGGCGACCGCCTGGTTGGAAGATATTGGCCTGAAGCAGACAGCCACGCATATCTATCTGATGGAGCGCGCACTTGCGCCAGCGGGCGAGTGCCGTTCTCTTACCACGCTTCTACGCCAGCTAGCACAGCAACTTGCTATAGAGAACTTCTTCCCCTGGCAGGACGAAGAAGACTACGTGAATGCCCTGCTGGCCGCGCAAAAGACAGCCGGCGGCCGGCCGCTGACAGTCGCTGAACTCCGCCGCTGTGGAGGCTACTGGCAGAAGAATGGTCTCTCACATATCGCCTACCAGAACCACACCTTTGCCACGCCCTCTAAAAAAATCGAATTCTGGAGTGAGCGTGCCCTCCAGGCCGGACTCTCTCCTCTACCATCCTATACTGCTCCAGCCGAGGCAGGCTATCCCCTGCGTTTCTGTCAGGGGCGCACACTCACGGCCTTTCACGCTTTCTTTGACGAAGGCCAGGCGCTCCCAACGCTTGCCAGAGCCAACCCGGAGCCGCAGCTCTGGATGCATCCTCAGGATGCGCAAAAACGGCACATAGCCAGCGGTACTTCCATTGTGATTGCCAACCAGCGTGGCCAATTCGAAGCCAGAGCGCACGTGACGGATGACATCTTAGCAGGCGTCGTCTGGATGCGCGACGGTTGGAGCGGCGTCAACCGGGTCACCAGCGGAGCGCCTATTGTCTCCCTTGCCGCGAACAACATTGTCCCTGGCGTCCCCGGAGGACAGGCAGCGTATGACGCCTGGGTTGAGGTGCGCGTTAAAGAGGCATAGCGGTCAAAAAGCAGGAATGCCAGGGAGAGTGGCGACCGCCAGCAGCGTGGCGACCGGCCGTATCATGGCGACCGCGAGGGTCGCCACTACACATTACATCATTACATAGGTGATTTGTCTGGGCGCCCTACCCCCAGGTAACATCCGGCACGGGGATCACCCCGATTGAGAAGCGCACGTAGTCATCGGTGTAGCCGAAGCCGGAGCCGGGAACACCGGCGATGCCGGTCTTCTCGAAGATCGAGAAGGCGTCCTCGCCCGCGCGCAGCTTGCTCCAGTTGTAGACCGTGGCATCGTCGTCGAGGTAGATGTCGTCGAACAGGTTCTGGTCCGCGTTGATCTGCCGCAGTTGGGCGCTAAAGCGCTGACGGCGCAGGCGATAAAAAGCGCGCATCTTCTCAAGCAGGTAGGGGTTTTTCTGGATCAGGCGCATATAGGCCATGAAACGCAACTGCCACTCGGATGGCAGCGAGGCCATGCTGTTCGACCAGCCGGGCGCGAGGGAGGGCGCCAGATTGGGGTCACCGATGGTGACCCAGCCCAGGCGCTCGCCTGTCAGCGAGAGGGTTTTTGAGAAGCTGCTGACGAAGATAGTGTTGCGCAGCACATCGGGGGCGGCGAAGGTCTCCATGCGCGCCTGGTCCTCCTCAGGTTTGCCGGTTCCCACGTAGGCCAGGTCGGCGAGCATAAAGACCTCGCGTCCGCGCGCTCTATGCTGGCGCAGCACCTCATGGAGGGCGTTGAACTCTGTGGGCGTGAAGGCGAAGGTGGTAGGATTGTTAGTGACGGTGAGGTAGATGATACGAATATCGGGGTCCTGGTGCAGGGCCACGTCCAGTTGCGCGGCGGTGAGCTTGAAGTGATCCTCGGGCTGGGTTTTGACATAATGCAGCCGGTAGCCATAGGAGCGTGCCTGCAACTCGGGTACGCCGAAGCCTGGCGATGGGAAGAGCACAGCAGCGCCCGACACGCCGCGTTCGTAGTACAACTGGCGCAGGCCGCGCAGCGTCTTATCGATGCCATCCATAGCCCCTAGGCTCAGGTAGACCTGCTCAGGGGTAACAGTGAGATCCCAGTGGTTTTGCCAATCCTCGGCCAGCCAGCCGCGCAGGACGCGATTACCAACGCCCAGGATATCGTAGATGCGCAGGTCGATATGCTCAGACAGCAGGAGGCGTTCGTTCTCCAGCATCTGCTCACGTAGCCACAGGTAGGTCTGGCCCGAGGCGATATACCCGTGCAATTGCTCGCCCGGCAGCGCCACCCCCAGCTCATCAGCCAGCATACGATAGTCGCCGGAACCCCCTGGCTGGCCCTCACATTCAGTCACACGGCGCAGGTCCACATCGCCGATAGTGCGGTTCACAATCTCTGCCTGTATCACATCTTCGGAGATAGCAAGTTCGCGGCAGCAGTTCTCCAGGTCCGCCACCATACGCGCCATCACGCGGATAGGTCCCGCCCCCTGCTGAAGGACGGGGCGATAGCGGATCAGCAGTTGCTGGCGTAGGCGTTTGAGGGCAGCGTGTTGTTCCTGGAGCGAGAGTGGTGAGATGGTAGAAACATGAGGCGAGTTCCCAGGTGCGTTATGGGTAATCACCGGCGTTACTCCCTTCGTTCGCGCCACATGGCGCATCTTCTCTAGAGAAGCACATAGTCATCATTGACTAGTTCTATATAGCAGTGTAGCATATCACACAGGGTAAAACAAGTTTGCGAGGCAGGCTACCCCTATATGTTTCACGTGAAACATAAGCGAAATGGATACGGCTATCATGTCTGGCTGCTATAGATAAATTGGCAGAGCACAATGTTTCACGTGAAACATTGTTATCTTTCTTGAAAAAGGAAGGAGTGGGTGGGGTAGGGGCGTGGTTGACAAGCCCGCCTGTTCGCCGGTGAGATCGTGATGCCATCAGGTACGAGCAGGCTTGTCAACCCTTACCCCATAGTGTTCCGTCAAAGGTCATTTGGTGGGTACAATGGCCCCGATCACGCGTAGGGATTCGGCTTGCCGCATCCGCGTGCGGCCTCGCTTGCGAGGGCGGGAGAGGCCTCCCAGGCCCCAGGGCCTGCCCCACGGATGCGGCAAGCCGGATCCCTACGCGGGAGGGGGAAGCGCCCCGATACCCGTCAAATGAAGCCTGACGGAGCACTATTGGGCTTGTAAACCCCTACCCCACCCGCGTTAACCTGGAGGATACCATGTTCCACAATAAAAACGTTGTTGTCACGGGGGCGGGTCGCGGGATTGGGCGCGAGTTAGCGCTGGCTTTCGCCGCTCAGGGCGCGGCGGTTCTGGTGCATTACGGCCATGCCCGCGACCAGGCGGAGGAGGTCGTACGGCAGATTGAGGCCATGGGCGGACAGGCAACCGCGATGCAGGCCGATTTGAGCGTGGCAAGTGAGGTCAGCGGTTTCGTGACGCGAGCCTGTGAGACGTTGGGACCGATCGATGTGTGGATCAATAACGCGGGCGCCAGCGCCAATAGCGAGGAGAGCCAGGGATTGAGCGAGGAGCAGATCTTCGCACGTATGCTGGCGGTAGATGTGATGGGCGCTTGGCTGTGCTGCCGCGCGGTGGCTGGCGCGATGCGCGAGGGCGGCTGCATTCTCAACACCGGCTGGAACCATGTCTTCGATGGCGCGCCAGGCTTCGCCAACCAGGCGTATGCCACCAGCAAAGGCGCGGTCATCGCGATGACGCACTGCTTCGCGCGCGAGCTGGCCCCGCGTGTGCGCGTCAACTGTATCGCGCCAGGCTGGATCGAGAACGAGTGGGCGCGGTCGCGTCCACCAGCCTTCCGTGAACGCGTCGCGCAGAGTATTCCCCTGGGCCGCTGGGGCATGCCCGGCGATATCGCGGCCGCCGCGCTCTTCCTGGCCTCGCCCGCCGCCTCCTTCATCACAGGCCAGGTGCTGGTGGTGGATGGTGGCGAGGTGATGCGCTGATGAGAGGGCGAGCATGAGTTACCCCGAATTTTGAGAACGAATGTTTAAGCCTCGACTGCTTCCAGT
>JALYTT010000561.1 GCA_030854145.1 Chloroflexota bacterium
TTAAACCGGCTCAGCTAAAAAGTGCAAAGATAGTGACTTCAACTTATCGATGTATATTATCCTTCAGAGAAGAGGTTTGAGTCAAGAGAGCGAGTCTCTAACCGCTTCATTTGATCTGAGAAGGGATAGCGCCTTCTAACCACCACTGTCTTACTCGGCATGCTATGACCGGTGCTCTGGCCTGAGCAGTTCCAGCACATTCGCTTCGTTTTCATCCTGCGGTTGATAGCCGGTGGGGGCCTCATCGATGCGCCAGACCACGCCTTTGCGGATGATATAGCGCCACTCCAGGTTCGCGTTATTGTTGAAGTCGGCCGGCGTCGCCGTCTTCAGCAGGTCCAGCACATCGCCGGGAACCGGGCCTGCCAGGTCGAGCGCTCCCGATTGCACCTGCTGGATATAGCGCGGGATCATCCCTTCGTCATCTTCGCGGAAAATGACGCGCTGCATATTGCGCAGGTTGCTCATGGCCGCCTCGCGACTTTCGGGAACAGTATACAGCCATAGCCTTGATGATGCGCCGCCGCAACGCTTCAAAGAAGCTGTACTGCACCAGGCCACTACAAATGAAACGCGCGACAGAGCGCGCCGTAGAACCGGACTCATCCCACTTCTTAAAGAGCGTCGCGACACCCGCCGCCGCCCCCGCGATGACAGGCACATCGCCCAGGTGCCGCCTGGCAACGCGTTCAGTGTACAGAGCCGCCAACTCATATACCACTTTGTGATCATACAGGCCATTGATCTGATCTAAAGCCCACGGGATGCGCAACGAGCTGAGAGCAACGAGCCAGAACCAGGAGAAGCGGCTTTCGAACGCAGGTCAGGTGAGCAGCCCCTCGCATCACGCCGCCGCGTCGCTCACGCCTAGTCAATACGCTCCACATGGGCCAGGCGAACCCAGCCCCATTTTCCCTGCGCATTCTCACACCACAACCAGCCATGTTCTTCCAGTTCGACCCGGAATTCTTCTCCCACTGCGACCGGAAAAACCGTGGAATCATACTCAACCAGGGCAGTTCGTGTGGCTCCTTCGCCTTCTGCGGTCAGATAGCTCAGCGGCACCCCATCCTCTTTGCCTGCCTCATTTCTGCACCAGACCCATCCATCCTCCTCTTTTCCCACAATCGCTATCTGATCGCCGACGTGCATCGTGAGCGGCTCAGGATTCGTCTCACACTCAGCTTGACAGGCTCGTACTCTCCAGGTGTTTGATGTCATATGCGGTTCCTTTCGAGAGACTTCACATTCGCTTGATTTCCTCTAGTATAAGCGCCTCATCCTGACATCTTGTGTCAAGAATCTGACATGGGCCACAGGGAACACAGAAAGAACCTGAAGCGTGTACAACTCGCGTTTTGGGTAACTCGTTGCGCATCCCGTGGGACTTACAACATGGCTTGAAACTGGCAATTTTCCCCCGAAGTGATCTTGCTCTTGATGCAAAAGTCCCTTTGAATGCACCGAACGCTACAGAATGCACCATTGGTCATTATCTGAAAAGCAGGGCAGAGGTTGATGTGGTGATGGAGCAAGCTAGGCAAGCGGGAGCTACTATCACTGATCAAGCACATGATCGCCCCTGGGGGATTTATTCGGGCTATTTCCAAGATCTCGATGGTCACTTGTGGGAAGTGGTCTGGGACCCAAGATTTGAAGCAGAAATTATTGAGTAAGTTGAGAGCAGTTCCAAACCGAGGAGCACGAGTCCTGGTCTGGAACTGCTCTGAAAACATACCCCCTTAGAGATCGAGTGCTTCTACCTGGTGTGTCCCCAACGTGAAAGAGATCTCGCCGCCGTGGTGAAGGTCATGTTTGATAATGCCCCAGATGAGCGATTGGCGTGTGTAGCTCAACGTTTGCTCGTCCTCCACTTCCGTGAAAACGTTGTCCAGGTTGGCAGGTGTCCAGCGCACGAGAGCCGTCTGAATCATCTTCCAGGTGAACTCAAGCCCACGTACCAACTCGGCGGCACTTCTCGGGGGGGCACCCGGTACGTCCCATGTTTCCAAGGGAGCCATCTCAGCTCCCCCTTCGCCCATGACTATGTGGAAATTGCTCACCCGGCCACTAATAATATGGGCCACATTTTCCCCGATTGAGCGGAGATGGGGAGCGACTCTCAGGCCGAGTTGTGCGGATGAGAGTGGGGCGATCGCTTTAATCAAGAGAGCCTGATAGTCATCCCACCCCTTGTAGAAAAGCAGAAGATTGGTTTGCTGTTCGGTCATTGAAAGGGTCCTTTCTTATGTGCGCAACGATACATTCTCTGCTAAAAGGATCTCACGAAAAGCGGTCAGATCTGTTCCGCATTTTGCTGCTCATGGATGAGCACCTTGAAAGGCGCTTCCTCACTTGGCTGCGTTTGGAAATGCCCTCTACGTTTTTTATCCCTGTGTCGTCATCAGGATGCCATTCCTCCACAACGACACCGACGCACATGCGTCGGTGTCCTCTACAACATTTGAGATGACATCCCTCTCCAAGTGACCCTTGGGAGGATGCCCTCGTTTCCACTTGATTTTCTTCTCACATGTTCTCCTCAGCCATTACAAGCTGGCCTCGATTTTTCCGTCACGGGGACTGACCACCCTTGTCCAGCATCATACGGCTTAGTGTCCTATGGACGTGCTGGATTTGACTTGTTACGACACCGTGTGCTTGCTCGAAGTGCATGAGTTTAGCACGGAAGATGACGGAGAACCATTTTTAACGGTTCTCCCGCACTTAACGTGCTCAGCAATATGCCAGAGCCGGTTTCTTCCTTCTCTGCCATATTGCTGAGCACGCTAAGTGCGGGAGAACCATTTTAACAGGTACTTGACAATCTGAGGTAGGGCCAGGATGCTGGGGGCATTCCTGCCGAATGTCCGTCTTGCAGAAACCACGTGCCCACTCAGATGCGAGTCCCACCTTCTCCCACAGAATCCTGGGATGTCCCCTTTCTTGTTTTTCTGACGGGAGAGGACGATGTGAAGGCACCGCACCCGATTTTGTATCAACCCAGGTGGAGCAAGCCTCGTTCAAGAGCGGCAGTCACGGCGGCGGTTCGATCAGAGACCGCGAGCTTTGCAAACACGTGGAGCAAGTGGGATTTGACGGTTGCCTCCGAGAGATACATCGCCCGCGCAATCTCTTTGTTACTGGCTCCGCGCGCGACCAGCGTCAGGACTTCTCCCTCGCGGGCGCTGAGCGCTTCTCCACTCGGTTTGCGCACCTGGTGAAGCAGGCGAGTGGCGACGGTCGGCGCGAAGACAGCTTTCCCCTGAGCCACGGTGCGCACAGCGGTGAAGAGTTCTTCTCTCTGAGCATCTTTGAGCAGGTAGCCCATCGCGCCCGCTTCGATGGCACGCAGAATATCCGTATGGCTCTCATAGCTCGTCAGGACCAGCACCGCCGTTTTCGCTTGCTGGGTGTGAATCTGGGCAGTGGCCGTAGCCCCATCGAGCAGCGTCATGCGCAGGTCCATCAGCACCACATCAGGCTGCACTTGTGAAACCAGGGTGACCGCCTCGACCCCGTTGCTCGCCTCGCCTACGATCTCGAAATCGGGCTGGCTTCCGAGCAGGTCTGCAAGACCTGCTCGCACGACCGGATGGTCATCAGCGATCACAATACGAATGCGGCCCATTAGCACTCCTCCTCAATGCGAAGATTGCCAGGCTGTGTGCTGGCCTCCACAGAAGGCAGCGCCACAGCGATCGTCGTCCCTGAGCCCGGGGTACTCTCAAGGGTGAATGTCCCTTCCAACTGCTCGATCCGTTCACGAAGCGCTTTGAGTCCGAATCCGCCGCTTGTCTCTCCCAGCAAGGGAGCAGGCAGACCGTGCGGATCAAAGCCAATGCCATCATCGGCAATATCCAGCGCCACGATCTCCTCCATGTAGGAAAGCGTCAGCACCACGGAGTTGGCCTGGCCATGTTTGCGGATATTGGCGAGGGCTTCCTGGGTGGCGCGCAGCAGGGTTACTTCGATCTCTGGGCGCAGGGAAGTGGCCTGCCCGGTGATCGTCACACGCATGCTTACCTCACTTTCCTCTGCCCAACGCAGAGCCAGTGGCCGCAGCATTTCGGGCAGCGAGGCTCGTGGAGACGCTTCGGGCTGCAAGGCCCAGAGCAGACTGCGCGCCTCCGCCAGATTCTCGCGAGCGATCCGACCCACCCGCGAGAGGCGTTGCCTGCCCTTGGTATCGTCCGGGGGAAGCGTTGCCTCCATCGCTTC
>JALYTT010000562.1 GCA_030854145.1 Chloroflexota bacterium
GTACCCGCAAGGCCTGCTCGGTGACTTCCGGGCCGATGCCATCTCCCGCCAGGACTGTGATGGTGTAGGTTCCCAAAAAAATATCCTCCTTTGGTTGTGATGTCCTTTCATCTAATCATATCGCAGTCCTGTGGGTGTGTACAAATTACTCCGCCTGGGGCGATCTCTATTTTTGTTATGCGTCGGCAGGCGCTGTCGGGGGTGGATCAAGTTGCAGGCCCATCATATACGCATCAACGAACTGCCCATGCAGGTAAAACTCGCGCGTAATGCGACCCTCGTGGATGAAACCATATTTCTCGTAGAGGTGGATGGCGGGAAGATTATCGACGCGCACACGCAGGTTGATCTTGCGAATTGTACCGCTTTGTCTGGCCCACTCGATGAGATAGGCCAGTAAATGGTTCCCGATGCCAAGATTCCAGTATTTGCGTAAGACGGTTGTCCCAAACTCGCCGGCATGCTGGATGCGAGGCCGCTTGCCCGCGTTGAAGGTCAGGGTTCCGGCGATCTCACCATCAATTTCGGCGATGACATAGAGGCTTGTGGGCGATTCCGCGCCTTTCTGAAGAAACGCCCGTTCTTCCTCCACGCTCATCTCAAACTCGCCAGGACCAAACGTGATATTCTCGCTCTCGCCCGCTACCTGGTCGAGAAAAGCCAGCACATGTTCAGCGTCACGCGGCTCCGCACGACGCAGCGTCAGCCGGAGGTTGTTTTTTAGCAGTACATGGTGGGTCATGTGTGTTATTCTATCTGCCTTTCAATGTGTCGGGGATCTGCTTTTCAGCAATTGCTAGAACCAGTATCTCACAGGGTGTGATATTCTTCAATGTAATTCAGACTTTCGTCTCCATCTCCGCTTCGGTTGCATGGGTGCGCAGGGCCGGAATAGCCAGCACCATCGAGGCGATGGCCAGGGCGATGATCAGTGCGCCTGACCAGTAGGGCGTGTCCGAACTGCGTGTACAGCAGGCCGCCGAACAACGGGCCCAGGATCATCGCCAGCGACTGCATTGACTGGCTGGCGCCTCCTACCAGTCCCTGCTGGCGTGGCCCGGCCAGGCGCGAGAGCATGCCGCGCAACGCGTTCTCCACCAGGCCGCCCGAACCTGCGAAGAGGAACACCCCGGCAATCAACAGGAATGGCGAAGCAATCAGTGCAACTGCTCCCAGTAGAATATAGCTGATCGCAACCAGGATCAGTGAGCCGATGCCCAGTTTCACTTCGCCAAAGATCGGCAGTAGCTTGCCCACCAGCAGGCCCTGCGTCACAATATCGACCACACCAACCACCGTCGAGATGATGCCGGCCTCAGTGACACCCCAACCCAGGCTGTCCTTCAGTAGAATAGTCAGGTTTGATATGACAATCGCGAACGGGAAGCCATAGAAGAAACCTGCCAGCAGGACCCAGCGTAATTGGGTCATCGTTAGTATATTGCCCATCTGTTTGAGCGGATTCAGGTCACGCAGGCGGACCGAGGTGACACGATGCTCCTTGCTCAGGCTCTCTGGCAGGAAGAAGAAGCCCCCGACGATAGTGAGCAGAATGACCGCCGCGGCAACGAGAAACGGGATGCTGTAATTGATAGTCGCCAGCAGACCACCGATGCTGGGACCAATGATAAAGCCGGCGCCTGAGACGCCGCCCAGGATGCCAAAGTACTTGCCGCGCTCCTCTGGCCTGGTGATATCCGCGATATAGGCGAAGAGCACGCTAAAGTTGCCTCCGGTCAGGCCATCGATGATGCGGCCCAGGAAGAGTATCCAGAGCGAGCCGCCCAGACCAAAGAGCAGGTACCCAACTGCCGAGCCTAGCAGGCAGATAAACAGGATCGGGCGCCGCCCAAAGCGGTCGCTCAACAAACCCAGCCCCGGCGCGGCGATGAGCTGGCAGATGCCATATATTGAGACCATCCAGGCCACCGCGATGGCCAGGTCGTTTGGATTGCTCAGGTGCTGCTGCGTCATAAACGGCACCACAGGACTGATGATGGTCATGCCCATGGTGTTTAAGAACGAGACCATCGCCAGAAAGAAGATGGCTTTGCGGTTCGACGTTGGTGGTATGGCGCTCACATTCTCTGCTTGTGCTGTAAGGACTTCTGGTGTACTCATACGATATGCTCCAATCTGATTGTTCTCTCATAACTGTCCCTACTGTAACCGTCAGACGGATGAGCCAGCATCATCTACCTGGATGATTCTCTGGATGATAAAGATGTCGCGGAGAAGAGTGAAAGAGGATTATGTCAGGTCTAGTTGATGGGCGGCGGCGCTCGCCTCGACACGATTATTGACGTTCAGCTTACGATAGATGCTCTGTACCTGTGTGCGCACCGTATTGACCGAGACCACCAGTTCGCGGGCGATCCCGGCATTGGAGTTGCCCGCGGCCAGCAGGCGCAGGACTTTCTGCTCCTGTATGCTCAACGGCTCCAGTAATAGTGCTACACCAGGGGGTAACTCCGGGGCTGGCGCTCCGGTTTTGGAGCTAAAAGCGTTAAGGATATGCCGTGCGTAAGTGAGCAGCGCTTGCTCGCGCAGACGGGGCAGAAGTCCGCGTAGCAAGGAGGCCAACTCCTCGCCTTCGTCAAGGAAAAGACGCAGGTATCCCTCACTGCGTGTCGTTTCCAGTAGTTTGTGTAGCTGCTCGCGTGCTTTTTCGTGTGTTCCCTGCCGTGAATAAGCCAGCACCAGCACCACCTGGATCTCCCGCCCGAAGTAGATATGGCCCGTATGCAGAGCGGCTGTAGATAAGCTCTCTAACTGCTCTATTGCTACAGCGGTTTCTCCCTGAGCCAGGAGGAGCCGTGTTCTCAATAACTGTTCGCGTTGGCGTTGAAGCAGGGGCAGGACCTCTTTGTGCCGCTCGATACTGGTCAACCAGCGTTCTACGGCCACAAGATCGTTGTCTGCAAGCTGGATGCGTGCTAGCGTGGCCTCTACCTGGCGATAGAGCTGATAGCTATGAGGCGAGAGAGGCACCTGTCCCCGTGCTAGCCAGGTGGTGAGACGCTGGCACGCCAGTGCAGTCTGGCCGAGCGCGTGCTCAATACAGGCCAGACGAGCCGTCGCCAGGGCCTGAAACTCCTCCACGTTCATCTGCTCACCGATCTGGAGCGCCTCGTGCGCGGCCTGTGCCGCTTCCTCCAGGTCGTTCCACTGATAGGCAATCTCCGCCAGCCCCAACTGGCTATGGGCAATGTCGTCGTGATCCTCCTGTACCCTGGCCTCGGCCTGCATCTGGCGAAACGACTCGGCAACGTGGTGTAGTTCTCCCTGTTCAAAGCTTGCCCAACTGAGCATGCCCCTGGTGGCACGTGCATAGGCGAGATTGCCTTGCTGTTCGCTGAGGAGGCGCGCCTCAAGGAGGAATGCGCGTGCTGTATCGAGATGGCCCTCGAGTATCTCCCCGACGCCTACAACAGAGAGGGCCAGACTCCGCCAGGTGCGGTCCTCCGGGGGTAGCCAGGCCAGCGCCTGTTTGGCCCAGGTCACTGCCTGGAGTATATTTCCCTCCTGACGTGTCAGAAGCGCCCGGAAGGCGAAAACTTCAGCCAGCTTAACAGTATTGTTGGCATCGCGCCATCTCCGCTCCGCCACCTGGAGTAGATAGTGTATATACTCTTTCCCATCCAGAGGATGCGGCCCATCCATCAGGAGAAAGAGCAGGGTCATGGCATAGTGTATACACAGGTCCGGGTGGCGCTCCAGTTCTTCCTGTGGCAGGCGTTCCGACCAGCGCTTCAAGCTGTACAACTCCGTGATGGTGGGCGTGTTGTTTTGCTGATTGTTCTCTAGAAGCTGCTGGATCAGAGTGGCGGCACGTGTAAATTCAGAGGCGTCCAGCGCGGTCTCGATCGCTTCGGCGGGGAGACCATGTTCCTCGTACCAGGTACTGGCTCGCGCCGCGAGTTGGCGCAAGCGCTCACTTCCCAGTCGCCTGCGCGCCTCTTGCTGCATTGCCTCAGCGAAGAGGGAATAATAGCGTGCCCATTCACCCGTGCCATCCAGTGGGATCAGAAAGAGATCGCCTCCGCGTAGCGCTTCGATCAGCCGCGCGCTGTCCGCGCGGCCCGTTATGGCCTGGCAGAGCGAAGCAGTGATGCGGGGAAGGATGCTCGTCTGCAACAGAAACTCCTGCTGGTCAGCTGGCAGTGTATGCAGTACCTCGTTCACAAAGTAATCCTGAATGCTCCAATAACTTCC
>JALYTT010000563.1 GCA_030854145.1 Chloroflexota bacterium
CGCCAGTCGTTGCGCGCGCTCCAGGTGGTGGTTGATGATAATCATGCGCGTAATCCCCGCGCTGGCTAACGCGAAGGTCGCGCTGCGTGCCGCGCCTCCTGCGCCCAGGATGAACGCTGTGTAGCCTTTGAGCGAGATAGACTCGCCATCACCCGCCTGTTCGCCGATGCCTTCTTCCAGCAGGGCGCGCACAAGTCCCGGCGCGTCAGTATTGTAGCCATGCAGGTACCCGTCGCGGCATACGATCGTGTTGACGGCCTTGATACGCTCCGCCAGTGGGTCAACGATGTCCAGCAGCGGCAGGACGGCCACTTTATGGGGAATGGTGACGTTTGCCCCCAGGTATAATGGATCGAGTAGAGCCGCGACGCGGGTTGATAGCTCTTTGCTGGCGGTTTGCCATAGCTCATAGACGGCGTTGATGCTCAGCGCATCCAGGGCGGCCTGCTGTAAACGTGGCGAGTAGGAGTGAGCCACGGGATCACCGATAAGCCCGACCCGCAGCGGCGGGGCCGAAGTCGCTAGCTGTTCATTCCTTGGCAACATGTAGGTGCTCTTCTCCGCATGTGACATAGCACGCGCTCTGTGTATGAGCCTGGCATTATTCAGAGTACCATATGCCAGCGGGCACGTAAAGGGACCGCGAGTTTCGCATGCGGCTGGCGTGTGCTGCATCGCGTGTCCGCTGGCATGTGGTACTATACAAACGCGGCACACACACGATTCTAGAGGGCCGGGGTGGCCCTCGCATGAATTTTGCCGGGCGTGCGCTACCCGGAGCGAAATTCAGCAGATTTATCACAAGAACGGAGATAATTGCTATGGCAGTGCAGCCTCGTCAGGCCTCAGCGGTCATGTTGCTGAGGGACTCGATGCAGGGCATGGAAGTCTTTATGGTGCGGCGTGTCATTCAGAGCGATTTTATGCCGGATGTGTATGTCTTTCCGGGTGGCTCTGTCTCGGCGGATGACCGCGCGGCTGAGCAGGCCGAAGGCATATGCCGGCCTGTGCTCGCGGACTCGGTGGCTGACCCGGAGGGGCGGGCGGCGCTGGGGAATGGCACCAGGGCCGCCGCGATCCGCGAGCTGTTCGAGGAGGCGGGCGTGCTCCTGGCCTATCGCGATGGGCAGATCCTGGCGCTCACCGAGCAGGATCTGCCTGAATTCGAGGGCTACCGTGCGGCCTTTCACCAGCGCACAGGCTCGCTGGTAGAGCTGGCGCGCCAGGGGCAGTTTGTGTTGGCGACCGACCGCCTGGCCTATTTTGCCCACTGGATCACACCGGAGGGCATGCCCAAACGCTTCGATACCCACTTCTTCCTGACCAGCGCGCCTGCCCAGCAACAGGCGGCGCATGATCGCCTGGAAACGAGCGAGGGCCTCTGGGTGCGTCCCGCCGAGGCCCTTGAACGCAGCCAGAGCGGCGAGTTTCCGCTCGTCTTCGCTACCTTGCACCAGTTGCGCGAGTTGGCGATTTTCGGCAGCGTGGCGGAGGCGCTGGATTTCGCCGCCACCCAGCATGTCGAGGTCCGCGTGCCCGTCCTGGTGCAGGAGGGTGGGAAAAATCGCGTCCACCTGCCGGGTAAAGAAGATGACGGCTGGGACGTGCCGGAGCGTATGACCCGGATGTAACTATGGGAGGATATATATGCCACAGCTAGACCCCTATACGATCATCCTGGCCCCCAATCCCTCCATGATGACGGGACCAGGCACGAACAGCATTGTGCTGGGCGGAGGCACAGAGGGCGCGACGGTGATCGACCCCGCGCTTGATGATCGCGACTATCTCGCTGCCCTGATCCAGGCAGGCGAGGAGCGCGGTGGGATTCGCCGTATCCTGATCACGCATGGCCATCCCGATCATATTGGCGGAGCCGCTGCCCTGCGCGAGCGCTTGCAGGTCCCGATCCTGGCGTTCAGCCGCCGGGGCACGCCTATGGCCGACGAGGAGATTGGCGCCGGCACAATATTTCCAGCGGGGGATGATGATACGCTCCGCGCCATCCATACCCCCGGACACCGCTTTGATCACCTCTGCTTCTTGCTGGAAAAGCGGCGCACGCTCTTCGCGGGCGATATTGTGGCGGGTGTGGGCACCGTGGTCATCTCGCCGCCAGACGGCGACCTGCTGGATTACCTCGACTCGCTGCAACGCCTGCTAGAAATCGACCTGCGGGAGATCGTGCCAGCGCATGGCCCCACCATTAAGGACCCGGCGGCCAAACTGCGCGAGTACATCGCCCATCGTATGCTCCGTGAGCAGCAAGTGTTGCAAACGTTGGAGAGCCTGCCGCCGGGCGCGCAGATCCCGCAGATGGTGCCTTTCATCTACGCGGACGTTGATCCAAAACTGCACGCCCTGGCCGCCCATTCGGTTGAGGCGCACCTGCTGAAGTTGGAGCGCGAGGGCCTGGTGGAACGCAGCGGAGATGCTGGCTGGATGCTGGCGACACCTACGGCGTAAAGTAGCGAGAAGAGAGCATTAGAGCATTCAACAGTATTGAAAAAGCTATGATGATATGTTAGAATGTATGCATGGAGCATACGTACTCACCAAAACAATTCGGGAAGTTGATTGGGAAATCCGTCAACACCTTGCAAAAATGGGATCGCAAGAGCATCCTGCCTGCGTTCCGTAGCCCGACGAATCGTCGCTACTACACGCATGAACAATACTTGCAGTATCGCGGATTGATTTCCTCCGAGCAAGGGAGAGTCATTGCGTATGCTCGTGTGTCCTCACTGTCCCAGAGGAAAGACCTTGCTCTCCAGAAGGCAGCGCTGCGTGCGTATTGTCTGGAGCATGGGATCACGGTCGATGAATGGGTGGAAGATATCGGATCAGCGCTGGATTACAAACGGAAGGGCTTCAATCACGTCATTGAGCAGATCGAACTTGGTCACGTCAAACGGCTGGTGATTGGCTCCCAGGATCGCCTGGTGCGCTTTAGCTACGAGTGGTTTGAAGCATTCTGCGAGCGACATGGAACTGAGATTCTCGTGATGAATGGGGAGTCCTTCTCTCCAGAAGAAGAACTGGTCAGAGACTTGCTTGCCATTGTGACCGTTTTTTCTGCCCGCTTACATGGTTTGCGTTCACAGAAAAACGCCATCCGAGCGGCGGCTCTAAGAAAGGATGGGAAGCGATGATCAAGGCGCACAAGATCCGCCTGCATCCCACCCCGGAGCAAGCCCATTACTTTGCTCGTGCCGCAGGAACCAGCCGCTTTGTGTGGAACTGGGCGCTAGCGGAATGGAACCGACAGTATCAAGCAGGCGAGAAACCCACCGCGTTACAACTCAAAAAGCAGTTCAACCAGATCAGGCGGGAGCAATTTCCCTGGACCTGGGACGTTACTAAGAATGCGTCGGATCAGCCGTTTTTGGACCTGGGCAAGGCGTTTACGGCCTTCTTTGAAGGCAAGGCTCGTCGCCCTCGCTTCAAGAGCAAGAAGCGAAGCAAACCGAGCTTTTATCTGGCCAACGACCAATTGGAGCTTGGCGATCATCGCATCTGGATTCCCAAGCTCGGATGGGTCAACATGGCGGAGAAGCTGCGTTTTACAGGCAAGGTGACAGGCGCACGGATCACGAAAACGGCGGATTGGTGGTTTGTGAGCCTCACCGTAGAAATTCCAGAGACACTCCCACAGAAAAGGCAAGCAGCCGTGGGCATCGATGTAGGGCTGAATCGACTGGCAACGTTGAGTACTGGAGAGGGATACGAGAACCAAGCCTTCCTCAAAATGACACTCAAAAAGCTGCGTCAGGCCAATAAGCGACTGCATCGCAGGAAACTGGGATCAAAGAACCGGGAGAAAGCGCGCAGGCACGTCGCCCGGCTGCATTACCGCATCACCTGCATGCGTGATGACGTGCTCCACAAGCTGACCACCCGACTGGCTGACTGTTATGGAATTGTTGGCATCGAAGACCTCAACCTGAAAGGTCTGCTCAAGAATCGGCGCGTGTCTCGCTCGTTCTCCGACGCCGCGCTTGGCACCCTTTTGAATCTCTTGACAAGCAAGGTGGAGCAACGTGGCGGGCAGGTGGTAAAGGTGGGGCGCTTCTTTCCCTCGAGTAATATGAAGACCGTTCAGATAGTGTATACTAGAGGGATGGGAAAAAGAGTATCGGTGCAAACAGAACTGACAGCAGAAGAGCTTCATGAGCGCTATCGCCACTCGAAGGACGCTGTGGAGCGGGCG
>JALYTT010000564.1 GCA_030854145.1 Chloroflexota bacterium
GAACGACTTCATCAGTCACTCGACTATCAAACACCAGCTCAGGTGTATACCGACAGGTAAAACGAGTCTTCTCGAACAGTTGCGTTTTATCTTATTTTTGACCAAAAACTGTCTTGACTTTTGGGACCACTATGTGCGCCGTTTCGACCCATTATCAATTCCCGCGAAAGGCGGGGGAGGAAGAGAGTACAACATCCTCCAGGACACCGGCTTACTTGGCGAGGAAACTCAAAGAGGACAGAAGCATGCTGTGAAAGCGGAAGGGAACAGAAGGCGTGTATGTTCGCGTTCCGCAAGTCCTGAACGTATGGTGAGACTGAGACTGTCGAACCCGAGTTCCGCACGGTCACACCCACGACCCGTCACTCCACGCAAAAGGTGACGACACCGGATACACATTTGGTATGGTGAAATGTGAAAAGCCACCCGAAGAAAAACCAACTCCGGGATTACTCTCTCCGGTGAGTAGCAGTTAAGGAAACTGAGAAGGAACAGAAGGGCACCTACCCGTTCTTCACGTTGATAGAGGGTAAATACGGGATCGCCTACCAGGGGAGACCCTCATGGTGACGGAACCCCCATAGTACGGAAAGAAAGAGACGACAAACGCTTTTTTTTGAAGGAAGGGGCAGCTCTTGAAAAAGAGCCAGAGCGCACCCTTGATACAGGTGTGCAGGGAAGGTATCAAGAAGTTCATACACGCGGAGGCATGCGCAATGCAAAGCACCGAAACGTACCTGGGACTTCTCCGAGAACGTGGCAAGAAAGGCTTGCCACTCCAACGCGTCTATCGACAACTGTTCAACTCCCACCTGTACCTGACGGCTTACGGAAAGCTCTACAGGAACGCAGGAGCGATGACCAGAGGGATAACCAGCGAGACCGTTGATGCGATGTCCGTCGAGAAGATCAAGACGATCATCGAGACGCTTCGTACCGAACGGTATCAGTGGAAGCCAGCGAAACGCATCTACATCTTGAAGCGGAATGGGAAAAAACGGCCACTTGGCTTGCCAGTTTGGAGTGACAAACTCCTCGCGGAAGTCATCCGCATGATACTCTCTGCCTACTATGACTGCCAATTTAGCGACCACTCGCATGGCTTCCGCGAGGGACGCGGCTGTCATACGGCTCTACGGGAGATTTCCTCTACGTGGAAAGGGAGTACGTGGATTATCGAAGGCGATATTTCCGACTGCTTTGGCTCACTCTCGCACGAACTGCTCATGCAAATCGTGTCAGAAAAGATTCAGGATGGGCGTTTCCTCCACCTGCTCAAAAAGCTCCTCGATGCAGGATATCTCGAAGATTGGAAATTCAATCGCACCTTGAGCGGAGTTCCGCAAGGGTCAGTGCTCAGTCCCTTGCTTTCCAACATCCTGCTCGACAAGCTGGACAAATACGTCGAAACAACGCTCATTCCACGCTACACAACAGGGGAACGAAGAAAGCACAACAATGAGCATGCGAGACTCATGAAGCAGGCCAATCGCCTCCAGCAAAAAGGGCAGAAGGAGGCTGCCCGTGTCCTGAGAAAACGCATGCGTCAACTACCTTCCATCGCCACCCACGACCCAGCTTATCGACGGCTTCGCTATTGTCGCTACGCCGATGATTTTGTGCTGGGATTTACCGGGCCAAAATCAGAAGCCGAGGAAATCAAATACCACCTCAGTACCTTTCTGCGAGAAGAACTCAACCTTCTGCTCTCCCCAGAAAAGACACTGATCACCCATGCAAGAAGCGAAGCCGCCAAGTTCTTGGGATACGAAATCACCATCCTGCAAGCCGATACGAAACAAAGCATCACCAGAGGAGGGGTGAAACGCAGAAGTATCAATGGCAAAACAGGATTACGTGTTCCACGAGCCACTCTCGTCGAAAAATGCAATCGCTATCGACGATACGGAAAACCGTGCCACCGGGCTGAGTTGCTGAATGAAAGTGACTACACCATCATCGCCACCTATCAATTGGAGTACCGAGGGATGGTGAACTACTATCGATTAGCGTACAACTTGCATACGTTCCGACTGCTGAAATGGGTCATGGAAACCTCTCTCACCAAAACACTCGCGGCCAAACACCAAATCTCAGTGAAAGCGGTGTATCGCACGTATCACGCAACCCTCCTCATCGAGGGAAAACGGTACAAAGGGCTGCATGTGGCTGTCACACGAGAAGGGAAGAAGCCGCTGATCGCCACCTGGGGCGGTATCCCACTCAGATGGGATAGGAACGCCACGATCCAGGATAGACCCCATCAGGTCCCCTGGAACAACCGGACGGAGCTAGAAAAGCGTCTCTTAGCCCAAGTCTGTGAAGTCTGCGATGCAACCTCTATGACCGACAAACTTGAGGTACACCATATTCGTGCGCTCAAAGATTTGGGGAAATATGATGGGAGAGAGAAACCGGAGTGGGTCAAGATCATGGCTGCCCGGCGACGCAAAACCCTGGTTCTCTGTCAGGTCTGTCACAGAGAACTCCACGCTGGACGGCCTCTCCGAAAAAAAGGTATCACGTTCTCGGACGGAAACACACCGATGATGCTGGAAAGCGCAGTGCGATGAAAGTCGCATGCTGCGTTTGGAGGGGGGCATTCGGAACAGGGCAGCAATGTACCTCGCTGGGTGCCTACCCTACAGATTATAGCATTTGCGTTAATCTACTCAATACAAGCAATAATATATGATCCTCCTACTACATGGAACGAGGCACTGATCATTAGTTTAACATCCTTTCATGGACGAGGTTTTTTTGTTGAACAATTTAGCCCTGGTGCTCCTCAATCAGCTACGGCCGCAATTGAAGCTGTTATTGGTTTGATTATCGAAATTAGCTTTATCGCAACCTTCACGCAACGGTTCTTTGGAAAGTGATACCTTATCAAATCTTACTCAATTTTCTGAGGTTTTGCAGTTTCATCTTTCAATTTCTCTGATACATTAATCCGCATCCCGTTAAAGCGGTAGAGAAAGACGACTGCCCGAACACTGTGCAGACTGTCAACGGCAGTATACTGAGTTGAGTGTAAAATCAGACACATACCTGCTATGCTAGAAATGTGAAAAAAGGTACATTCAACACCAATCACTATCTTTGCACTTTTTGGTTGAGCCGACTCAGGCGGCAAACAGCTCAAATAACGTCTCTGGGTGAACCCCAGAAAGGAACTGGTGATGGAGCCACTCAAGCACATGACGACGATGACGACGCTGGATCTCACGTCGAGCTTCGCCAATGGTCACGGGACGGTGCCACGAGACCTGCAAGCGCTGCTGTTCTTCTTCAAGAAAGACGTAAGCGAGCAGAGCCACCGTCCAAAACCGCAGAATGGCCGAAGCACTCATCAGCTGATAGTGGTCCAAGCCCAGTTCCTCTTTGCCATCGCCGAAGAGAACTTCGATGTCCCAGCGTGCCGAGATATGTGCGAGCAAGACCTCAGTGCTTGCTTCCAGATCACTGGATGCCCAGTAGCGAGCCTGAGAGAGCGGGGCCTGCAACGAGTGGCGCACGATCACGATCTGACAGCGGTAGAGCTTGCGCACACTCGTCGTCAGGACATGGACGTACACCTTCTGGCCGCCACGGGGCCAGGACGTTGGCACAAAATCCTGCTCAGTCAAGCTCGCCAGATACTCGCTGAGCTTTTGCCAACGCCAGCCCTGAGCAGTGGTGTCGTCAGGGACGCGCAGCCAGCGATTGCTTTTGAGACCCGTGGTGATCAGAAAGTCCCGTTCGCGGGCGGCATGCCACAAGCATTTGGCACAATACCAACTATCGAGCAAAATGTGCGTTTGCGTCCCTGCCACTGGCTCAAATGCGCGCATGAGGGTTTCCATCAGCTCGATTTTGCTCTGAAACGGGACCGCTTCGGCTTCGCACACCTTGGCCTGACGGTACAGCTGCGGAGCCAAGGGACACCGACGATCCAAGAGCACATAGAGTCCTTGCACCAAACTGTGACCAACGATGCGTTGGTCATAGGTGGTCGAATGGTGTTTGCCCAATCCTTCCATTTTGCGACCTTTCGGCTTGCTCATCGTCGAATCATCCCCAATCACATACCCGGTCACCAGGGGCTGTTTGGGACGGCCTCGACGCTTGAGTTGACGTTTCCGTTGCTGCTCGAGTTCGGCTTGCACCTGCGGTTGCATCTCCGTGCGAAAATGCTCCAGCCAGATGTCCACCAATTTCTCCTGCACC
>JALYTT010000565.1 GCA_030854145.1 Chloroflexota bacterium
GCTCGATCTCGATGCGCGAGACCGAGGCATTGGAGAGATCCCTCTGGATCTCGCGGCGAATCAGTAGATCCTCAGCAAACACGTCTTTGTAATCGCGCTCGGCATACCAGCGAGACTGCCAGCCTTTGACGACGCCGAGTCTAAATCCAACGGGATGCACTTTATGCCCCAAGAGTGTCCTCCTTCAAATTAGCGCCCCGTATCCGCTGGATCATCCGAGACAATCACCGTAACATGGCAGGAGCGTCGGATAATATACGACGCGCGCCCATGGGAGCGGGCCTTCATACGAGGCAGCCGACTCGCGTCGTCAGCTACAATGTTAAGAATATAGAGATCATCTGGATTGAGATTATAGTTGTTTTCCGCGTTGGCCGCCGCCGAAGCCACAACCTTACTGACCGGTTTCGCGCCAGCGTTGGGCAGAAACTGGAGAATAGGCAGAGCCTCATTCACGCGCATCCCCCTGACCGCATTCACGACCAGACGCATTTTACGCGGCGAAATCCCAATATTTCTTGCAATAGCCCTGACTTGCATCTTATCCCTCTCATCTGTGTGGACAAGGCCTGTATGTCCCTGCCCTGGCGGACCTTAACGAACCGATGTGGTTCGCTCGCTCCTGCCGCCCGCGTGACCCCTGAAGTGTCGCGTAGGGGCAAACTCGCCCAACTTATGGCCCACCATGTTCTCCTGGATATAGATGGGTATATGCGTCTTGCCATTATGCACGCCGATGGTCATACCCACCATCTCAGGGAAGATCGTTGAAGCGCGTGACCACGTTTTGATCACCCGGCGGTCGCCGCTTCGCCGCATGCTCAGGATCTTCTTCCTGAGCGACTCATGAATGTATGGCCCCTTTTTTCTTGAGCGCGACATCTCTACTTCTTCCTCCTACCAGCATTGCGACGCCGGACAATAAAGTGATCGGTTCTCTTGTTCTTACGAGTCTTAAAGCCCATCGCAGGCTTGCCCCAGGGTGTCTGCGGCTGTCCACCAATGGGGGCGCGTCCCTCGCCACCACCATGAGGATGGTCGCGCGGGTTCATAGCCGAACCGCGAACCGTGGGGCGGCGACCCAGGTGGCGCGAACGCCCGGCCTTGCCCAGGCTGATGTTCTCATGGTCGACATTGCCCACCTGGCCGATGGTCGCCATGCAGAGAATATGCACACGGCGTTGCTCGCCCGAAGGCAGGCGCACCAGGGCGTAATCGCCCTCTTTGGCCATCAGTTGCGCGCCCGTACCGGCGCCGCGCACCATCTGCCCACCGCGACCGCGCTCCAACTCGATGTTGTGGATCGTGGTGCCGGTCGGAATATTCTTCAAGGGCAGCGCATTGCCGGTCCTGATATCAGCCTCCGGCCCGGCCTCCACGCGGTCGCCCACTTTCAGCCCTAGCGGCGCAATGATATAGCGCTTCTCGCCATCCAGGTAGTGCAGCAGCGCGATACGCGCGGAGCGGTTGGGATCATACTCAATCGCCGCGACCCTGGCAGGCACACCCAGCTTATTACGCTTAAAATCGATGATACGATAGGCGCGCTTCGCTCCACCGCCGCGATGGCGAGTGGTGATCTTGCCCTGGTTATTGCGCCCGGAGTGCCTCTTCAGCTTCACCGTCAGGGATTTCTCCGGCTTTGTCTTGGTGATCTCCTCGAACGTCGAAACCGACATGCCGCGACGGCCAGGAGACGTTGGTCGATACTGTCTAATTGGCATCTATCTAACCCCTTACGCCTTTAATGCATCGATCGTCTGGCCTTCCTGAATGGTGACAATCGCCTTTTTCCACTCGCGGGCCTCTACTTTACGAGGCATCGACCCTCGCCGCCGGATCATGCGCGCCTTGCCAGGCAGGCGAATAATGTTGACCGAGATAACCTTGACTTTGAACAGCACCTCGACCGCCCGGCGGACATCGATTTTATTGGCATTCAGCGCCACTTTAAACGTATATTGATTCTGCTGTTGCAGCCTGACTGATTTTTCAGTGACCACACCGTGGCGCAGCACTTCTGTGATTTCCACAGTCTTTTCCTCCTCGCCGTATGAGTGGAACGTAGATCAGGCCAGGTGTGACCCTGGCTCACCCCTCGCGTCGCTCTTACAGCTCCTGGTCGTCAGTTGCCGCCTCTGACTCATCCCCGGTCTCTTCAGCCAGAGATAGCTCCTCGGCGGGCGTCTCTTCGTTCTCGGCGGCCTCCGCCATCGTGTCGCTCGGCCCTTCCAGGTCGGCGTCGCTGGCAATTACTGGCTCCCCGGTCTCTTCAACGATCTTGCGGCTGGCTTCCTCCGCGCTGATGCCTTCGCCAAACACCAGCTCGATCCAGCGCACCGTCTTCACCGGCATAATTATATAATCGTGTTTCAGCAGTTCCACCACATTGATGGAGGAGACGTGCTGGACTTTGGCGCTGGGGATGTTGCGCGTCGAGAGCACAATGTTCTCGTCGCGCTGGGGCAGCATCATCAGCACGCGTTTGCCGTCCACAGGCAGCTTCTCCAGAATGGCCAGCATATCCCTGGTGCGTGGAGCCTCCAGGGCCAGGTCATTCACCACGATCAGGCTCTTGGTAGCGACCTTGTCGGAGAGCGCCGACCTGATGGCCAGCCGGCGCATCTTGCGCGGCACATCATGATGGTACTCACGCGGCCTGGGACCAAATACCACGCCGCCGTGACGGAACTGCGGCGCGCGGGTGCTTCCCTGGCGGGCGCGCCCAGTGCCTTTTTGCCGGTAGGGCTTTTTGTTTCCGCCCGATACTTCACTGCGCGTTTTCGTTGAAGCGGTTCCCTGGCGTCGATTCACCAGTTGCGCCGTTACAACCTGGTGCAGGACCGCCATGTTAGGGGCGATGCCGAACACCTGCTCGCTCAGTTCGAGCTTCTCTAAGGCCTCTCCGGCCAAATTATATACTGTAGTCGAGGGCATTGCGGTTACCTCTTCACATGCTTCTTCACCATGAGCAGGCCCCCATTGGCGCCGGGTACCGAACCCTTCACCAACAGCAGGTTTCGCTCAGGATCAGACTGAATCACTTGCAGTTTTTTTATCGTGACGCGATCATGCCCCATGTGACCGGCCATACGTCTGCCCTTCTGCACACGCCCTGGAGTTGTACCAGAGCCAATGGAGCCTGGGGCACGGTGACGATCTGACTGGCCGTGGGTCTTGGGGCCACCGGCGAAACCATGGCGCTTGACGCCTCCCTGGAAGCCTTTGCCCTTAGATGTGCCGACGATATCGACCTCCTCACCAACGGTAAACAGGCTCACGTCGAAGCTGGCACCGAGTTCTACCCCGTCGCTGCCATCTTGCAGGTCGACTTCACGCAATACCTTGAATGGGCCAACCTCGGGTCCAGGGCGCCGCTGCCGGTTTTCTTGCACTTTGAGCAACTTCTGAACCTGCTTGCCAGGCTTCTCCGCGCTCTCTTTGGCAGACTCGCCCTCGGCCTTCTCTTTATTTTTCGCGCGCTGTTCCTGCTGGTACTTTTGTAGACGCCGGCGCTGCCCCTTCAAAAGTGGCAGGTTGTGTCCCAGGTGCCCCAGCGCGGGCCGGTTGGCGCGCTTGGTCAGCTTTTGTTCAAAACCAATCTGGACGGCTTCATAGCCGTCGTGGGCAGCGGTCCTTACCTGTGTGACGATGCAGGGGCCGGCCTCAATCACAGTGACCGGAATAGCTGTGCCATTCGGCCCAAACACCTGGGTCATGCCGACCTTTCTGCCCAACAATCCACTAAGCATTTCTCTTCTCTCCTCTGGAGGGATAGGCGTCCAAAACCCACACGCGGGGTCGTCCACGCTCCCTACAGCTTGATCTCGATGTCCACGCCTGCGGGCAGATTTAACCGTGTCAGGGCCTCGACCGTCTTGTTCGTTGGCTCAACAATATCAATCAGGCGTTTATGCGTACGAATTTCAAATTGATCTCGCGCGTCTTTATGCACAAAGGGCGAGCTCATCACGGTGAACTTTTCGATCTCCGTGGGCAGAGGCACAGGGCCAGAGACCCTGGCGCCTGTCTGCTGCGCCGTATCGACAATCTGCATCGCCGACTGGTCCAGAATACGATGATCGTAGGCCTTCAAGCGAATACGGATGCGCTGTTTTGCTCCACTTGCCATTGCTTTTTCTCCCGCCGGTCCCGTAGCGCGTGGCTTGCCTCGCCGTCCTTGTGGCTACCCTGCGAGGCAAGCC
>JALYTT010000566.1 GCA_030854145.1 Chloroflexota bacterium
CTCAAACCGCGACAAGTCAGCGCGGTGTTTTGGCCTCTCCCTTCTCCTCAAGCGGTCCCCTCTGCTCCCATCCTCGGACCGCCTGAGCCGTTTCCTCTGCCATCTCCGACCCTCGGACGTTTCCCTGGTCTTTGGCAAGATTGGCCCCGCTGCCACCTTCGGCGGCGTTGGATGCAAGTGGTACGATCTGAAACCGTGGTGGTGGCAATGGATCCAAGGCAAGATCAAACCGAGGCACTCGACGAACCGATGATCACCCGCGCACAACGGGCTCATTGGCGCTTCTCATGGCAGCAACGGTTGGCTCGCAACGCTCGCCCCGCGACCGCTCCCTCACTGACTCTCACTCTCCACGGTTTTCCAGCCACGTTTGCCCACGACTATGGATTTGGTCTCCTCGAAGCCGCTTAAGCGCTGATCAACGAGCTTCCATCTTCCCCTCACCGATGACGTTCTACCTGGGTGCACTTCAGTATCGATACACGTCTATTCATGAGTTCCCTTTTCTGACTGCTTGCTTGTATCTCGTTGCGCATCACGTGGGCAATGGGACGTACACCCGCGATCTGGCGACCGCGTCGGGTCCCATCGAAGACCTTGAAGTCCCCAGAGATCACGAAGGACGCTTCCATACCCAGGTCTTTGATCGCTCCAGTCACTATGAACCGCAGGTGGCCGAAGGGATCACGCAGATGTTTGTGGCAGGAGTCAGTACGCAAAAAGTGGGAGACGTGACTCAAACGCTGATGGGAGTCGCTCCCAGCGCCAGTGCAGTCAGTCGTCTCAATCAAACGTTGACTGAGCAGTTTGAAGCCTGGCGAGAGCGCCCACTCCTCACCCACTATCGCATCGTCTCCCTCGATGGAGTCCATTTTACAATTCGGCATGGAGAACAAACGGACTCGACCATCATTGTAACCGCCCTTGGTGTGGGCCTGGAAGGGAACAAAGACGTGCTGGCATTACGAGCGTGTGCGGAGGAAGACAAAGATGGATGGAGGTGTCTCTTACAAGATGTGCGCCGCCGTGGAGCTACCCAGGTGGATCTCATCGTCACCGATGGGCATGAAGGCCTGCTTGCCGCCGTCTCGGCTCTCTTTACCGCGACGGCACGCCAACGCTGCGTCGTGCATACACAGCGCACTGTGTCAATGCCATTCCCCATCGCGAGCGCAAAGAGGTCAGCGCGGAATTGGCTGGCATCTTCAAACTGGAAAAGAAAGAGGATGCGCTGCTCAATGTGGCGGCCTTTCAAGGCAAATATCAGAAGCGCTATCCCGAAGCCATCCGTCGCCTGTGTGAAGATGAAGAACATCTGCTGACATTGTATGCTTTCCCACCAGTCATGCATCGCTCCATTCGCACGACCAATGCGATTGAAAGCTTTTTCAGCACTGTTCGGCAACGAACTGACCAGATTGATACCTTCACCACGGAAACCAGTTGCCTGACGATCGTGTGGGCCGTGATGCAGGATATCCATGTACCCAAGATTCCCGTCAACTACCATCCGAATGCCAATCGTTGTGGGATAACAAGCAACCAGCCAGAAAGAAAGGCCGGGCTAGAGGGAGGTGGTGTTTCTGCTCTATCCTGTGTAACAAAAGCTTTCGAGAACCTTTTTGCGGATGGCTTTTGTAGGCCTATGTCGCATGCTTCTGTTCTGTCAGATTGGGTTACAAGGGGATCTTGTTCTTCTTTCTTTGCTTGTTTGTTTCTTGCTCTTCTTCAATACACAAAACACGGGATGGTGTCAGGGACCCAGCACCGTGCGGTCATTGCACAGCAGCACCAGGAAGACCGTCGCGCTTGGCAGCAAAATCCCGGCCAGAGCCTGAACCGCAAAGGTCAGCAGCCCAAGCGGCGCCTTGGGAATCAGGACGATTGCACCGGCTCCTATAACGAGTGCGGCGTAGGAACCATAGAAGACCTTCGCCTCGCCGCCCGCGTCATTGTCGCCGACCATGGTGATGAGGCCAGGTCCCATAATCACAAGCAGTGTGATGAGTCGCTTGAGCCACGTCTTGCGCGGAGCACGGTCATTGACGGTGATGGTTCCCCAGGCACCTTCAATATTGCCAACATGAGCAGTGTCGAGATGGGCTATGGGCCTCTCTTCCTGATCATGCGTATCGATTGGATCTTGAATGGGAGACATGGGTGGAACTCCTTTTGGAACACCGAGGCGACACAGGAATGCTCACTCCTCAGGAGGTATCCTCATTCCCGCGTTCTTGAGGTGATTGTCGAAGGACGGGCTCAGGAAGAAAAGGATGGAGGTTTTCGAAGTTTCGAAAACCTCCATCCTTTTCTTCCTGAGCACCTTCACCGCCGTTGTTTGAGATCATGTCCTCAATGCATTCTTCTTGTCCCCTCCTGCTCGTGCTGGCGGGAGGTCGTGTCACTGGTGTCATCTCAGGCGGGTACGTGCTGCCTCAAGTGAGCCAGGGAAAGCGGCGCACAAGGTTGGTCTGGGTCCACCAGCGGCCCAGCCCGAGGGTGTTGCCTGCACCCACCAGAGCGAGTCCGATGAGCACGAGGGCATAGATGATGTGGTTATCCATGAACACGTCGTCCTGGGGTGGCAACGACGCGCTCCACATCAGGAGAACCATCACCGCCCCGGACACGGCAGCGATCCGCACCCCGATGCCAAGCAGCAAGGCCACAGCGATCCCCAGCAGACCGACCATAAAGAGCCAGTTCACCAGGCCCGCACCCGCGATCGCCTGGTAGAAGGCCGCGAATGGGCCGGTGGAGCCGCTGAGGAAGCCCATGCTAGGGGACCCTCCGTTGATCCAGGCGTGGGCAGCGGTGGTCTGGTGACCCAATCCGAACAGCTTGTCTAGAAAAGGCCACAGGAAGACCCACCCCATGCACAGCCGGGTGAGGGCCCACAAATAGCGGGTTGTCTTTGAGGTGGTTGACTCTGTGGCTGCCTGTGCTTGGCTCACATGTGTGATATCCATACGTGCTCATTCTTTCTGATGGACTGTTCGGTCTTTCTTGCTCCCGCATACTTCCATATGCTTTCGATGAGCATCTCTTTTTCCATCACTGAGAGCGTACCATCTCGACATCACACCGGAGTCACAGCACCACGATCCACATCACAGGGACATCACGATAGAGCGGGTGTGTCTGTGGGACGAGATACCCACGTTCCTGTTACGCACCTTCTACGGCGTGAAATCTGCTTGTCAAGCAGGTCCAATGCCGTGAAAGGAGGGTGATCGTGCAGAGATCGCGTTTGCTCGCCAAAATCTGAGTCTGAGCGAAGGAAGTATGAGGACCATCTCATCGGAGAGGCTTGCATCGCTCTCTCGCCGCGCCAATGTCAGCCCAACTCATCCCCAGAGACTGCCGGCTCTCTGACCAACCATGTGACGTTTTCCATACCACCCTCTCCTCCTATGCACCCTCCATTTCCTGAGCAACGAACTCGCTTGATCCAGGCATGCTGCGCCCTGGTGTTCCGATGGGTTCAGCGGTCTGTCTGCTCGGATGCTCTGCCTGCTGCTTGATGCCCAGCAGCATCCTGCTCGTCATCAAGAACTCGATGGGTTCAAAGAAGATGCCAGTGACCCTGTTCCAGAAAGAAGGCCGGTTCTGGCCGCGCAAGCGAGAGATCAGCCGGGTGTGTTCGCTATCGAGCGGAACCAGGACGAAAGCCCAGCTCAATGTGGGAAACATCTGCGTGAACCCTTCAAACACGCCTGCTTCTCCTTCGCGACCGCCAAGCACCAATGCTCGCTCAGGCTCACGTGCGTAGACCTTGAAGCCTTTGCCACTGGGTTCGGCTGGAATGATGTCACCGACCTGAAGGCTCTGCCAGGCGGGATTGATGCCTTCGGCGTTCTTCATTTTCAGGCCGAACAGGTTCTCCATCCGCTCGTAGCTGTAGTAGCCCGCTTTCCCCTGGCCGATCTGCACCAGCCAGGGCCAGATCTCCTCTGGTCGCGCCTGAATGGTCACGGCACGGGTGGCGTTCGACGTGGGATGCTTCACCACCTCATCACCGGACATGCGACGCTCCAGCTCTTCGTCGGTGGCTCCCCAGCGGAGTTGCCAGGGACGGATGAAGCGCAGATAGACTCCGAATGAAACGGCTCCCAGGGCAGCCAAACTGATACTGATCTTTTTGAACATCATGGGTTTCTCCTTGGTGAAGGGTACGCTCAAGCGCACCCTATTGACAT
>JALYTT010000567.1 GCA_030854145.1 Chloroflexota bacterium
TGCTCCCCGCCGCCATCATCACAATGTGCTCACCCGCGCGAATCTGCCCATCGACGACGCGCACATACGCGATCACGCCCTTGTAGGCATCATAATGCGAGTCGAACACCAGCGCGCGGAACGGCTGCTGGTCTTCGCCGCTGGGCGGCGGGATGTGCGCGATAATGGCCTCCAGGATATCCTGGGTGCCGATGCCCTCTTTGGCCGAGGCCAGGATACACTCTTCCCCCGGTATGCCGATCACCTCCTCGACCTCCTGGCGCACGTGCTCTGGATCGGCGCTGGGCAGGTCGATCTTGTTGATGACGGGGATAATATTCAGGTCGGCTTCAAGCGCCAGGTAGAGGTTTGCCAGCGTCTGCGCCTCGATGCCCTGGGTCGCGTCGATGACCAGCAGCGCGCCCTCGCAGGCCGCCAGGCTGCGTGATACCTCGTAGGTAAAGTCCACATGTCCCGGCGTATCGATCAGATTGAGTTCGTACTCTTCCCCGTTGAGCGCCGTATAGAGCATGCGTACAGCCTGCGCCTTGATGGTAATGCCCTTCTCGCGCTCCAGGTCCATCTGATCGAGCATCTGTTCCGTCACTTCGCGCTTGGAGACGGTGCCGGTATATTCAAGCAAGCGATCGGCAAGCGTGGACTTGCCATGATCGATATGCGCGATAATACAAAAGTTCCTGATATGAGCCTGGTCAGTCATTCTATGATGCCTCCGCACAACGCTTCATCGCCATCTTCACCACCATAGAAGACCGCTCCCTGTCCAGGAGTGATGGCGCGCAGTGGATTTGAAAGTGTCACCAGCGCGCGCTTTCCCTCTAGAGGCGTGACCAGTGCCGGCTGCTCCGTCGCCTTGTAGCGTACGCGCACGGCCGCCTCAAACGGCGCCGGCGGTATCTCGCCACTGACATAATGCATCTGGCCGACGGTAAACGTCGTCCTGTCCAGCGCCTGCGCCGGACCCACCACCAGCGCGTTCTCGGCCGCATCGATTTTGAGGACATGCAGCGGATCGCGCGAGGTGAGGCCCAGGCCCTTACGCTGGCCGATGGTATAGTAGGCCAGCCCCCGGTGCCGCCCCAGGACCTGCCCCTCCTGATCGTAGATCGGTCCCGGCCTGGGAATGGTGATCACAGGAGCGGCGCTCATGGCCAGCCCGACAGCGGCGAACTCTACGGCGCGGGTCTCGGTATAGCGATTGATGAAGCCACGATAGTCGTTCTGGGCCACAAAGCAGATCTCCTGGCTCTCCGCCTTCGTCGCCACGCTCATGCCACGCTCCGCCGCCATGGCCCGCACCTGGGGCTTGGTGTATGCACCCAGCGGGAAGCAGGCGTGCGCGAGCTGTTGCTGATTGAGGACATGTAGCACGTAGGACTGATCCTTGTCGGGGTCAACGCCCCGGCGCAGCCGGCGCTTGCCGGTGAGAGGATGGTCATCCACGCGCACATAATGGCCCGTCGCCAGGTACTCCGCGTCCAGCGCCAGGGCGCGCTTAAGCAGCACGGTGAAGCGAATATGCCGGTTGCAGACCAGGCAGGGGTTCGGCGTATGGCCGGCGACATACTCCTGATAAAAGTAATCGACGACGGTATTTTTGAATTCTTGCTCGACATTCACCAGGTAAAACGGCATATCCAGCATGCGCGCCACCCGCCTGGCATCATCGACGGCTTCAAGCGAGCAACACTTATTCTGCACAACGCGCTCAACACCATCATCTTCAATTGTACCCGGCTCCGACCAGAGGCGCAGCATCATGCCGATCACCTCGTGCCCCTGTTCCTTGAGGAGCGCGGCGGCTACCGAGCTATCCACACCGCCACTCATCGCGACGACAATTCGCGCCATGCTTCTGCTCCTTTTCCATCGTTTCAATCTCAATTTCAATCTCAGGCGAGACCCAATCTCTGCAACACCGTCCGCATCAGACGTGTTCTTCCCTTGCTCTCGTTCAGCTTCTATCTATGGCTATGATGAGAATAGAGAGAAAAAAGGACTAGCCTTCTTCATGGGCTAGCCTCATCATTCGCGCCTGTTTTTCTTGCCTGATAGTATGAAATTATGCCCTGTATTACCATGCTAAGGGTAGCACAGGAGAGCAGGCTTGTCAAATGCAGATAAAACCGGCGGACGCCCGTTTCGCGAAACGGGGAAGCCCCTCGGATCGTCCCTATGCGAAACGGGGTCCTGAGTGAATACGGGGACTCGACGGAAACCGTCCTGTCGTGTATAATAGCGCCAACACGTTTTTGTACTCAGTTCTTAGATTATTTCATAAGCGTCATCTGCCATCTTACAGCCAGGGCCAGCAGAGCGCTGGAAACAACGCAAGTATGGCACACAGCATACGACCTGAGAATAGACTAGGGCCGCAGAGCCTGGATAGATCGCAGCATCGATCCAGGGCTGCCGGGCAGGGAGTGACCAAGCATGCCTAAAAAGTCAGCATCTGCGCGTAGCGGAGCGCAACGCCATAAGGCAAAAGTACAGAAGAACATCGAACTTGTGCGCCAGTCTTCCAGGCAGGCGGAAGAGCTTGAGAATGGCTCTGAGCCGCTGAGCAGCAGCGTATCTACCATGGATACTTCAGATACCATGGAAAATGGGTCAGCGACCACGGACACGCTAGAGGCCGATAGCGAAGCTGCCGATAGCATGGAAAAAGCGCCAGTAATTGAGACGCGCGCTACCAGAAGGCTTGCCGCCAGGAAGGCTGTGATCACTGCCAGGGAAGAGACCACCGCCATCAAGGAAGTGGCCGCGGCGAGCACGGGCAGGGAAAGCATGACAAGCGCACCCAGGGGCAACGCTTCAGCACGCCTGGCAGCGCGTCGTCAGGGGGGTCAGAAATCTCAGCAGCGTGCAGCGGCAACTCTGGTTACGTCTGAGCATTACAGGTATGTGCGCAGAGACCTGATCTTCATCGCCATCCTGGCCATCCTTATGTTCACGGTGCTCATTATTCTGCATTTCGTGCCTGCCATCGGCGGATAACCTGCACGCTTGATCGCGTCCGCCAGCCTCTGCACTGGATCGCGCAGAGAAATGGCACACTATCCGTAGAGACGCACTGGATCGCGTCCGCCGGCCTATGCACTGGATCGCGCAGAGAATGGAAAGCACTGAGATTGCTCTCAGTGCTTTATCTATTGTTTCGGGTGGCTTTTGTAGAGGCAGATAGGTATCCGCCAGCCGCGCGTAATACGTATTCGGGTTAGTGCATCAAGGGGCCGGTGCCTATGCCAGCAGGAATACCGTGGCGGTGTTCCGCGGGAATAGTCACGCCCAGGACACGTTGCATGGCCATGGTGTGGCAGCAGTTCCCCCAGTCATGAAAGAAGTGACAGGTGCAGTTCCACTCACCATCGTCATAATTAGTGGTATGAACGTCGTTTTCACCCCGGAACGTCGCCTCAAAGCGTGTGAACTGTATCCGCTCCGGTTCTTCCGCGTAACGCTTGGCTTTTGCGATCTTGTTGATCATACTCGAGTTCATGATCGGTACTCTCCTTCAAATCTAGCAACCACTCCGCGTCCACTTCTCATTCAGGAAGCCTTACATTCAGGCAAAGCTTACGTAGCGTAGTCGCGCATTTTTCTGTCAGTCACCATCGTCGTGCGCCGACAGCTCACATGAGAGGACACAACAAATTGGGTCCCTATTTTCCTCCTTTCAGTTAGCAATCGGCTCGTACCAGTGCGAGCGTGAGGGTAATGAGTGGCCCATTCCAATCCGTACGGATACGGAGGCTGGATACACTGATCAAGCGTAGTGAAGAATGATCAATGAGCCCGGCAATAAATGCGCGTTATGAAGGTTGAAAATAATAAAAAACACCAGGGCAAAATCTCCCTAGTGTGGTTTTCCTCGAATATTGCTACGAACCGTCACCGCCGTTCGCGACGATGTAATTCGTGATGCTGTTGTGTCTGAGTGCATAAGCGACAACCCTCGTGAATACAGATCTCTCTGGATATCTACGCCTTCAGATTGAAGCAATTATACCATATGAAATCTGTATTGTCTAGCCTTACGCCGCCCCAGGGTGCAGTTCATATTTTTGCAAGCTCAAGAATTGGGCGACTCAGCAGAGCAAGAGATGGTATGAGAAGGAGCACAGGAATAGGAGTCAAAGCAGGAGGTGACCCCATGGAAAAGACCCCCCTCACG
>JALYTT010000568.1 GCA_030854145.1 Chloroflexota bacterium
GCCCCACGGATGCGGCAAGCCGGATCCCTACGCGGGAGAGGGCGGACTAGTGGGCGGCAGAAGTTTCGGCTGGGAGCGGGAGGCCCAGGCCCTGCGCCACGCGGGTGCCATAATTGGGATCAGCTTTGAAGAAGTGCTGCACCATGCGCTCCTGAATATCCTGGCGGCACTGTTTCAGGTTGGTCACCAGGTTGTTGATCAGGTCCTCGCGCTCCCATTCCTCGAAGGAGCGATAGCGTTCGCCGGCCTGTTTGTAATCGTTGGTGCGGCTGATGGGCTGGCGTACCAGTTCTCCGGCGACCGCGGGTGTATAGGGCGCGCCAACCTGGGGAGCCTCCTGCAAGCCACCGAGGGCGCTCGGCTCATAGTTGACATGCGGATTCTCGCCGGCGGAGACGCCATCGACGTAATAGGCCATCGAGCCGTCGCGCTGGTTGGTCGCGACATGGGTTTTGGGCTGATTGATCGGCAATTGTAGATAGTTTATGCCGACGCGATGGCGCTGCGTATCGGAGTAGGAGAAGGAGCGGCCCTGCAGCATCTTATCATCCGAGAAATCCAGTCCATCGACCAGTACACCTGTCCCAAAGGCTGCTTGCTCAACCTCGGCGAAGAAGTTCTGCGGGTTGCGATCCAGGACCATGCGCCCAACCGGCAACTGTGGGAACTGCTCTTCGGGCCAGATCTTGGTATCGTCAAGCGGATCAAAATCCAGTTCGGGATGCTCGCCGTCGGGCATAATCTGCACGCGCAGTTCCCAGGCGGGGAAATCGCCGCGTTCGATAGCCTCATAGAGATCCTGGGTAGCATGGCCAAAGCTTTTGGCCTGGATCTCATTGGCCTGTGCCTGCGTCAGATTCTTCACGCCCTGGTCCGGCACCCAATGGTACTTCACCAGCACGGCCTGGCCCTGGGCGTTGATCCATTTATAGGTATTGACGCCTGACCCCTGCATATGCCGGTAGTCTGCCGGAATACCCCAGGGACTGAACAGCCAGGTGATCATATGGATTGACTCCGGCTTGAGGCTGACGAAGTCGAATTGGCGGTTGGGGTCCTGGCGGTTGGTGACCGGATCGGGCTTAAAGGCGTGGATAAAGTCTGGGAACTTGATGGCGTCGCGGATGAAGAACACCTTCAGGTTATTGCCAACCAGGTCCCAGTTGCCGTCCTCGGTATAGAACTTCACCGCGAAGCCGCGCGGGTCGCGCAGCGTCTCTGGAGAGTGGTTGCCGTGAATCACCGTCGAGAAGCGCACGAACAAGGGGGTGCGTTTGCCCTTCTCCTGGAACAGCTTCGCCCTGGTGTACTTGCTGATCGGCTGGTCGCCGACCGTGCCATAGGCCTCGAAATACCCGTGGGCGCCGGCGCCGCGCGCATGCACTACGCGCTCCGGGACGCGCTCGCGGTCAAAATGCGAGAGCTTTTCGATGAACTGATAATTTTCAAGCGTCGCGGGTCCACGCTCACCCACGGTACGCAGGTCCTGGTTATCAACAACGGGATGCCCCTGGCGCGTGGTCAAGGTGGACTGCTCTTGCCCGCTGGCGCCGTTGGTCTGTCCCTGGTCCTGCCTATTTTTAGTTTCGTCGCTCATAGAAATTTTTCCCTATTTTCCTCTTCTCAATGAACTACAACTCGCGCTCACCCTCTCACTCCTCTGGCCAGTATCACCGGCAGTGAAGACGCAAAGCTGCACGTCTATCGAACAGCGACGTAGAGCGGTTTGCTGGTGTAAGAGTTAGTGCGACCGTATGGGTCTACGCCCTCTATTATATGCGATCGTAAGGCCCTCTGTCCAAAATTGAGGCGCTGTATCGGGTTCATATATGCTGCCTGCCTGCTTGAGCGTAGGGACGCTGGCTTTAGTGTATAATAAGGGCTGCCTGGGGGAGCCAGCGCACATCAGGCACTCCTCTTCTAACGATACAAGGAGGATCTAGCGAGAAGATGGTTAAGGCATTGGCGCCTCTCTTCTGCACCAACTGTGGGGCCGCGAACCAGCAGCAGGCGAGATTCTGCTTCGCCTGCGGGCACACATTACAGGCGCCTGACGCGCTGTCATTTTCTAACGCATCCAGCTCGGTTCTGACTTTGGCAGGCCATCTTGTTCCCAATGCTTTGTTGAAGGATCGCTACCATATCCTCAGGCAGCTTGGGCAGGGCGGTATGGGCACGGTGTACCGGGCCGCAGATACGTTGTTTAATAACCGACCTGTAGCGGTGAAAGAGATTAGCCTGGGCGGCTTGAATACGCAGCAAAGCGCGGAGGCGGTCAACAACTTTAAGCGTGAAGCCCATATGCTGGTCGGGCTGTCTCATCCCAACCTGCCGGCCATCCATGACTACTTCTCCGAGGGTGGGCGCTGGTACCTGGTGATGGATTTTATCGAGGGCCAGACGCTAGAAGAGCGCCTGGATAAAGCCGATGGTCATTGCCTGCCGCTCGAAGAGACGCTGGCGTTGGGCATCGAGCTGTGTGGTGTGCTTGACTACCTGCACACGCGCCAGCCGCCGATTATCTTCCGCGACCTCAAACCTGCTAATATCCTGCAAACGCCGCAGGGACGGCTGTTCCTGATTGATTTCGGCATCGCCCGGCACTTCAAACCGGGTCAGGCCAAAGACACTGTCTCTTTTGGCTCCAGTGGCTACGCCGCTCCCGAACAATACGGCAAGTCGCAGACGACTACGCGCTCCGACCTCTACAGCCTGGGCGCCTTACTGCATCAATGCCTCTCTGGCAACGATCCTTCGCTGAACAGCCCGACTCCGTTTGACTTCCCCCCGTTGGAGATGTACGATCGCCCGGCGCATCCCCTGGAGATCCCCTTGCGCATGTTGCTTGAGCAGATGCTTACCATGAATCCTGGCGCCCGGCCGGTCAGCGCTCGTGTGATCAAGCAAGAACTGGAGCGGCTCGCCACCCTCGAAAAAACCGCCTCGTTCCCTAGAAACACCGCGCCTATAAATGCGATGCCTGCATCAGCCCGCCCCGTATATCCTGTGCTCAACAAACAGATACACACAGTATGCAGGATGATCTACATGGGACATAGCGGAGTAGTGACGGCCGTCACGTGGTCGCCTGATAGCCAGAAGATCGCCTCCGCAAGCAGCGATGGCAGCGTCCAGGTATGGCGTGCTCAGGATGGCAAGCACCTTTTCATGTACCGGGGGCATAAAGGTCCGGTCTATAGCGTCACGTGGTCACCGGATGGCCAGGCGCTGGTATCGGCGGGCAGAGATGGCACCGCGCAGGTGTGGGATGCGCAAAGCGGGCAACCGCTTGCCACCTTTAGCGGGCACGTGGGGGCGGTCTATACGGTGGCCTGGTCCCCTGACAACGAAATGGTTGTTTCCGGTGGTGATGATAGGACCGTGCAGATCTGGAACGCGTCCAATGGCGAGCCTATCTTCACCTATGCTCGCCGCCGCCTCTCGCTGCTGACCGGCTGGGGCCATACTGGTCGCGTCCGCACGGTGGCCTGGTCATCTGATGGGAGACACATTGCTTCAGGAGGAGAGGATGGCACTGTCCAGGTATGGAACTGGCGAGAGGGCAAACTGGTCCTCACGTTTCAGCACCATCAAGGTGTTGTGAATGCGGTGGCCTGGTCGCCCTTTGGGGTTGTCCTCGCCTCTGCCGGCAATACCTCGGTCTGGGTCTGGAACACCACGCCCGGAGTGCCGCCGACCACCCTTCAGAGGCACCGCAGATCGGTTCTGACGCTAGCCTGGTCCCCCGATGGGAAGCATATCGTCGTAGCAGGCAGAAGCAGGCGAGTCCAGGTCTGGAACTCCATGAATGATGCCCAGGTCACCGCGTATACCGGCCATCACCATCAAGCCGGTGTCAGGGCAGTGGCCTGGTCGCCCGATGGAAAGTACATCGCGTCGGGCAGCAGCGATAAGACGATTCATGTGTGGGAGCTGGTGGGTGTGTGGGAGCAGGTGAAAGCGTAGGCTAGATATGGCGATAGCTAAATATCTAAATTAATGGTTGACATCCATGTGAGTCGCTGCTATGCTGCATGCGCAGGCGCAAAGCTGCTATCTTAATGAAGCAGAAAAAGTAAATGTATCAATGAACTGAAGGAAGAAATCATAATTCATCATGGTATCAACACCTCTCTTCTGCTTCAACTGCGGGGTTGCGAGCCGACCGCAG
>JALYTT010000569.1 GCA_030854145.1 Chloroflexota bacterium
GTATGGCTGATGGGAAACCGACTGCTCACCATCCCTGGCGACGGCGTTGGAGCCCTCGTTCTCCTACGGCTGAGCCTGCAAAAAAGTGACGGGCACCCGCCACCCATTTTTCTTATCTCACCTGCCTTGCAAGGCAGGCACCAGGTATACCATGCTTTGCGCGTCTGTCTCCTAGTGCGCCGTCCACCCGCAATCGATCATCTGCGCGCTGCCGGTAATGGCGCTGGCGACCTCGCTGCAGAGGTAGGTTGCCAGCGCCGCCACCTCTTCAGGCTCTAGCAGGCGGCGAATGGCCCCCTCGGCGACCATGACCTTCTCAACGACCTCCGACTCTGGGATGCCATGCATCTTCGCCTGATCGGCGATCTGCTTCTCGACCAGCGGCGTGCGCACGTAGGATGGGCAGATGGCGTTGCAGGTCACCCCGTACTGCGCCGCCTCAAGAGCGGTGACGCGCGTCAATCCCAGTATGCCGTGCTTGGCGGCCACATAGGCCGATTTGAAGGCCGATGCGCGCAGCGAGTGGACCGAGCCCATATTGATGATGCGCCCCCACTTGCGCTCGTACATGCCTGGCAGCACGGCCCTGGTGAGCAGGAAGGGCGCGGTGAGCATGATCTCGATGAGTTGCCGCCACTTTTCTTCGGGAAATTCGGTGATCGGGGAGACATATTGCAAGCCGGCGTTGTTCACCAGGATGTCCACGCGGCCCTCGGCAGCTATAGTCTCGTCTACCAGCCGCTGCAGGTCGGCGCTGTTCGTCATGTCCGCCGCCTGGAAGCGCGCGCCCGCCAGTTCGCCAGCCGCGGCGCGCCCGCGTTGCTCGTCGATATCGGCGAGGGTTACGCGTATGCCGTGACGCGCGAAATCCTGGGCAATCGCCAGCCCGATGCCGGAGGCCGCTCCGGTTACGATGGCAACCTTGCCTGTTACGTTCGTCATAAAAATCCTCCTTGACGCTCCTTGCTCTTCTAGTATCAGGCGTCTTCTATAGTGAATACGCTTTCGCCGGGAAGAGGTAACAATTGTATAATTCTCCCAGGTTGGAACGATAGTAAAAAAATGTACAATAGAAGGCACACAACATGCTGAAGGAGCGTTAGTACTTGACACAAGCCTTTGAAACCCTTTCGTACCAGGAACAACTGCGTCGCCTGAATCCTCTGGTAGAGAGCGTCTTGCCCCGTTACGGCCTTCGTGAAGTCCAGGTTGTCCTTTTGCAGTACGAGGACAACGCCGTCTATCATATCACGATTCCCACAGGAGCGCAGTATGTGCTTCGTGTCAGCGCTGCCACTGGCTATGATAGAGCAGAGCAATGCTCGGAGATGCAGTGGCTGCTCGCGCTGCGGCGCGAGACGAATGTGCTGGTGCCAGAACCTGTACCCACGCTTGATGGAGTGCTGATCACCACCGTTGAGGTCTCTGGGGTAGCGGAGCCCCGGCACTGTGCCCTCTTTGGCTGGCTCCCAGGGGCCCCACCTGCACCTGGTGTACCCGTACAGATGATGGAGCACATTGGAGCGTGTATCGCCTCCTTGCATCTGCATGTCGAGCAGTTTGTTCCCCCTGCCGGTTTTGCCCGTCCCTGTTGGGATTGGCAGCGGCTGTTTGGCCCTTCGTCGATCATGGGTCCTGAGAAATCGGCCGCCTTGCTTACACCCGGCCAGCGCGAACTCCTGGCGGCTGTAAGTGTATGCGTACGGGATGAATTGCAGGCCCTGGAAACGACGCCGGCGCACTGGGGATTGATCCACGCTGACCTGCATCGCGATAACATCCTGATCGAAGATGGGCAGGTGGGGGTCATCGATTTTGATGACTGTGGCTGGGGACACTACCTGTTCGATGTGGCTTCCGTGTTGGACTCATTTCGTCGTCGTGTCCTGGCTGATCCCAGGGATTATCCTGCATGGCGAGAAGCTTATCTGACAGGCTATGACCGGGTACGCCGTTTACCAGACCAGCTCGACGCCCAATTGGCGACATTCCTGGTCATGCGGGATATGACCACTGTGAACTTCATTCTTGGCTCCAGCAATGCCAGCGTGCAAGAATGGGGAGACGAGCGCATTGCACAGATCACGCGGCACATGAAAGACTACCTGGGATAGGGAGGCAGCTATGAGTACAGATGAATTGCAGGGGACCGCTCAGACAGGTCCATCTATACCACCGCTCGACAGCGCGCTCCAGCAGAAACAGGCAGCAACGCGCCTGGTGGTTATGCTGCTGGGGACGGCGGCCTTTATCGTGACCGCCGATGCGCGTGTCGTCACGCCGCTGCTCCCCATCATTGCTGGTGAATTCAAGACAAACATCGGGGCGGTGGGCGTCATCGTGACCGCGTATGCGCTGCCGTATGGCCTGTTCCAATTGCTCTACGGCCCGCTGGGCGACCGTATCGGCAAACTGCGCGTGATGACGGGCGCGATGGCGGTCTTCGCTGTGGGCACCGCCGCCTGCGCACTGGTACCGAGCCTGCTGCTGCTCGATCTCTTGCGTTTCCTGACGGGGGCAGCGGCGGCGGCGATGATCCCGCTCTCGCTGGCCTATATTGGTGACACCTTCCCGTACCAGGAGCGCCAGATCGCCATCGCTCACTATCTGACGGCCATCGCGCTTGGCCAGATCCTCAGCACCAGCATGGGTGGCATCGTGGGCGATTACCTGAGCTGGCGCTATATCTTCCTGGGATATGGATTGCTCTCTATCGTCGTCGTCATCCTGTTCTGGCGTCTCACGCGCCGCATGCCTCATACTCCTGCACCAGAGGCCCGGCACATAGGTCTGCTTGCTTCGCTTAAGCCGTATGCCCAGTTGCTCACCCGCCCTGCTCCACGCCTGGTAATTATCGCGGTCTTTATCGAAGGAATCTTCTTCTACGGGGAATTCACGTACCTGGGCGCCTTCCTCAGAGATCGCTATCACCTGCCCTACATCGCCATTGGCTTGATGCTGAGCGGCTTCGGCCTGGGCAACCTGATCTACAGTCGTTCGGTGCGCTGGTTTGTACTGCGCCTGGGCGAGAATGGCATGATTATCGTTGGTGGTGCGCTCACCTGTGCCTGTTACCTGGCCATCGCCCTGCTCAATAGCTGGCCTGCATTTGTATGCATCAATATAATATTTGGTCTCAGCTTTTATATGATCCATAACACGCTCCAGACAAAGGCGACCGAGCTTGCCCCGGAGGCGCGCGGCACCGCTGTCTCGCTCTTCGCCTTCAGCCTATTTATTGGCCAGGGGATAGGTGCGGCGCTGCTAGGCATACTGATTAACGCGTCGGGCTACACACCCTCGCTGCTAGTGGCGGGCGTCCCGATGGTCTTGCTGGCAGTGTGGTTCGTGTGGCGTATGCAGCGAGTTGCATAAAGGCCTACTGAATATGAAGGCGTGGCGCGTTTGCTTTTCTCATACCGGCGTTGCATACTGGTACCAGGCCCATGTATGAGATTGTGTGGGTTATATCTACAGATCGTTGTGAAATCCCCCCTCCTTGCATGCGCGGGAGATGAACAAGGTAAGAAAGGGTGACCGGTACCCATGTCTGAGACGAAAGAGTATACTTCGAAGCTACGGGTGCGTATGAGTGCCAGCGATGCCCACTATGGAGGCACCCTGGTCAACGGGGCGCATATGCTCTCGCTCTTCGGCGACATAGCAACCGAGCTGGCGATTATGTGCGATGGCGACGAGGGCCTGCTGGTTGGCTACGAGAGCGTGGAGTTTCTGGCTCCTGTGTATGCTGGCGATTTTGTGGAGGCCACAGGGCGCATCACCAAAATTGGACGCAGCTCGCGCCGCATAGAGTTTGAGGCGCGCAAAGTTATTGCTGCGCGACCCGATATCGGCGCTTCCGCCGCCGATGTGCTGGAGACGCCGGTCGTCATCGGGCGCGCCGTAGGGACCACTGTGGTGAAGGCTGAGTTTCAGCGCAAAGGCCGCACGAGCTAGTTGCATGGATCTCACCATCTGTCGCGCTTACCGCCGAGTGTGACCGTAGGGCGTGGCTTGCCTCGCCAGTCCGCCCGCAGGGCGGGGTGGACGGACTGGCGAGGCAAGCCACGCCCTACGGAACGACGGCACGATTCGGCTTCCGTTCATGCCTATGTGGCCGACCACTGTCGCAGTCAAACGTGATCCATAGCGGGACAGATAGCA
>JALYTT010000570.1 GCA_030854145.1 Chloroflexota bacterium
GCCTCGCCGTCCTGTGAGCATCAGGACGGCGAGGCAAGCCACGCGCTACGGATGTTGGCTATCCTTCACCTGGCCAGGATCAACAGGCTCCATCCCCCCAGGATGCGAACCGCCATATCCTTATTGATCGCAAACAACAACTTTCTTGGCAGTTTGAGGAATCTTCTGCTGAATTCATGCGATGGAACTTCAATTGCTCTGGGCGTATAGAAGCAGTCGAGCACATCGTAGCCACTATCCTTGACTATCTGGAGAGCGGTCTCCTTTGTAAAGTAGTGCAGGTGGCCGTAGGACGCACGAACTTTCAGCAGCCCGTTGCGGCGCAAGACGGTTTGTACTGATAGATCGAGTGGTATATGGAAGAGCTTGTAGTCACTTCTCGGCCTTATATCCCGCAAAAAACCGTAGTAATCCTCTAAGTGCTCAGCGACATCCAGAACGAGCATAAGATCGTAAAATAGACTTTGTTCCTGCCGAACATCCAGGAGTCCAAAATGCAATTTCTCATTTGCTCGCCCTTGGGCAATTTCGAGAGCTTGCGGAGAGACATCATAGCCCCAGAACGTGCAATCAGCATCCATTTGTTCCTGTAGCTGCCGCAGCACCTCGCCGGCCCCACACCCGACTTCGCAGATTGTTTCAGGGGCAATGTGATTTTGGGCCAGCATGCGCATAATCTGCCTGGCTTTCCACGGAGACTCTTCAACGTGCCAGGTGGGATTTTTCTCCAGATAGGCGCCAGAGACATATATTTTTTCAATTGCCATGGTTTCCATCCCCTATCAATGCTGATCCATTGCTTATAGCTAGATATATCGTTATCTCATCCAGTTATTATCATACCATAGCGTATCATAAAGAATTACCCTGGCTCAAAGATTATCAAAGCGGTCAGCATCGGTCTCCTGTCTGTAGGGCTATGTTTTCTTTTGCTGGTGTGTGATAGACTAACGGGTACTTATGTTGTCGCGCTTTCTGCTGTACGCATTGTTTGTAACTATAGGTTCCACGTCGTTATGCATAACTCCCCCATTATAGGGCTAGAAATGTGATCTCACTACCATGATCTATCTTTCGCCATTTCAGGCCAGCGAGGATGAAGAGAAGCTCACCTTCAAAGAGCGGCTGGTGAAGCTCTGGCAGAGCACGCGCGGCTCGGCGGTGGGCCTATGGCGTGTGCTGCGCCTCGCGTGGGATGTCAATCGTTGGCTGACCCTGGGCCTGGGTCTCGTCACAATCCTGCAAGCTGCGCTGCCGGCCGCCACCATCTATGTGAACAAGCTGCTCATTGACACCGTGCAGAACACTATCAAGCATCCTCGCGACATTGACCAGTCTGTCCGCACGATCATTGTGCTGGCTGTTGTGCAGTTGATACTCAATGTGCTGATCAGCCTGCTGAGTACGCTGGCCAACACCTACCAGCAATTGTTACAGGATGTCATTGCCAACCATGTGCAATATCTGCTGATCCGGCACGCTAACACACTTGATATGGCCTTCTTCGAGCGCTCGAAATCCTACGATAAATTGCGCGAGGTGCAGAGCGAGGCGACATATCGACCCGCCACGATGATATCAAACACCTTCGGCCTGGTGCGCAACCTGCTCACATTCCTGTCAATGATCGGCCTGCTGGTGCGCCTGCAGTGGTTTCTGGCCGCCATCGCCCTGCTGGCCCCTGTGCCCGCGTTCATCTCCAGCTCAAAGTATGGCTGGCGTGGCTTCCAGATGATGAGGCGCCAGTCCCCGGCGCGGCGCATGATGAGCTATCTTGTCAACCTGCTTACCACCGATGAATACCATAAGGAGATCAAGATCTTTACCCTTGGCACCTTCTTCGTGGAGCGCTTCAGCGTGCTGGCGACGCGCTTTTTGAAGGAGAGCCGCGACCTGGTGACGAAGCGCTACATGGCGGGCTTCCTGTGGGGCTCGCTGACAACTCTGGCCAGCAGCGGCACATTCCTGTACGTAGCGGTCCAGGCGGTCTACGGACGCATCACGATTGGTGACCTGACACTGTATACCCAGGCGGCCAACTCGGTGCAGAGTAACTTCCAGAGCGTGCTCACCGGCCTCTCATCGATGTATGAGAACAATCTCTACCTCAACACGCTCTTCGAGTTCCTGGAGGAGAAGCCGGAGATTCCCAGGTCTGAGCATCCTATTCCATTGAAACGGCCCTTCGAACAGGGCATTGAGTTTCGGAATGTGACCTTCGGCTATGAGGGTAGCGACGCACCTACACTCGACAACGTGAGCTTTACGCTCAATGCCGGTGAGACGCTAGCCGTGGTCGGGCGCAACGGAGCGGGCAAAACAACCCTGGTGAAGCTGCTGGCGCGCCTCTATGACCCCCAGAAGGGGCAGATCTTAGTGAATGGGCATGATATCCGCGAGTACGACCCCGCCGACCTGCGCTCTGAAATTGGTGTGATCTTCCAGGATTATGTTCACTACCAGTTCACGGCACAGGAAAATGTTGGCGTTGGGCGCGTGGCTTTCTTCGATGATCTGCCAAAGATTGAGGTAGCGGCGGCCAAAAGTGGGGCCGACGATGTCATCGCCAAACTTCCCAAGGGCTACGAGACTATGCTGGGTCGCTGGTTCGACGAGGGCCACCAGCTCTCTGGTGGCGAGTGGCAGAAGGTTGCGTTGGCGCGCGGCTTCATGCGCGATGCCCAGATCCTGATCCTCGACGAACCCACCTCCGCGCTGGATGCTAAGGCCGAGTACGAACTCTTTGCGCGTATGCGCGAACTCACCTATGGCCGGACCGCGATCTTTATCTCACATCGCTTCTCGACGGTGCGCCTCGCGGATTGCATCCTGGTACTGGAGAACGGGCGTATCATTGAGCAGGGCAGTCACGAGGAACTGCTGGAGTTGGATGGCCACTATGCCGAGCTATTCAATTTGCAGGCTGCGGCGTATCGGTAGGCCATGAGACCATTCCAGAACGGGGGCTCATTGCTGGGTTTCTCTCGTCGAAAGAATCCCTGGTCTCAGTTGGGCGCCCCATCAGTCATAAAAATTTCGGGTGGTAGCCATGAAGTAGGTAGCCAGTGCGTTGCCTCAGCTATCGACCCGGAATGCCGTTTCTAACAGGTTGCCAGTCTCTTAGACGTGCAAACTCGTCCGAATTCGGTACGTTTCCAACTACCCCTTCCCGAACCGTGCTGGCACCTTTCAGCGCACACGGCTCTCCAGGGAGGTGGCTCCACCTGTCATTGGGCTTCTGCGGTCTCCACCGCACCCGTTGGGTTCTGTCCACCCTCCCCTGCGGCCCTTCACCGTGTCCTGGGCATTACCCCAGGCATGTGATTCCTACGACCGCTCTGCCGCCATGAGGGTCTCCCCTGGTAGGCGGTCCCATCGTCTCGTGTCTACGCTGGTCCGTACGTAGGTTCCCTTTTCGCTGGGTTCCCCGATCATTTCGGGTAGCCGAGGTGGGGTGTCTTCTCTCCGTCAACGGGGGAGGCGTAGAGACCACCTCGCACGCTCTCTCGTACCATGCATGCGTGGAACATCCACATGAACGCACAGCTGGGGTTCGGGCAATGCTGCTCTAACCTTATACGGCCTAGCTGACCAACACGGTTTAGGTACGTAACCCGTTTGGCCTTCCTCACATCATGCTCTTGTCCCTCACCTCTTTCGAGAGAAGGTCAGATGCTGCTTTAACCACTTCGACACCAGTGGTGTTGCGCTCCTGCAACAAGCGTAGACGCGCCTCAATGGCGCACCCCGTTCTGGAATGGTCTCCATCTAGAGGAGAGACCACGTATTTTATACCAGATGAAAAAGTGAAAGATCATAAAGAGGGAGGTTTCTCGAAAAGAGAAAACACTGAGCAAACGATCCGCTTGCACTTCACGCAGACAGAAAGGCGAGGGCATGCACCAGACCACCGAGCAAGACCCCGCCATGACCTCAATCTAAACACGCCTTTCTACCATTTCGGTAGTCTAACTTTTCAGTGCATCAATTACTAATTGTGCATGCATCACCAGATGCATGGCATGCATTGGCACGATATGCTTGCCAGATTGCGCTCTGACTTCAGAGATAAACGCGTTGAGCATGGTGATCGCTCTGGAAGCATGCCCGTGTCTGAGTGCATTCTCAGCACTGTCGAGCTTGGCAAATAGACTCCAGGTGA
>JALYTT010000571.1 GCA_030854145.1 Chloroflexota bacterium
TACCCGGTGATCATCGCCGTTGATCAGCAGAGCGTGCAGAACGCGAATCTCTTGCCGGACATGACGGCCAGCATCACGATTACCGTGGTCCAGCATAACAATGTCCTGCTTATCCCGGTGGACGCGATCAACTTCGCGCGCCTGGCGAGCGATCCCCAGGCCACCGGCGGCTCCCCCCAGCTTATCAGCCAGCAGGATGCCAATACCGCAGTGAATCAGGCGCGCCAGATGCTCACCAGCATGCAAAACCAGGATCCGAGCCTCGCCGCGCTGAGCCCCATTCCGGCCTTTGTAATCGAGCAGCGGGGACCGAATGCGTTTGTGGCGCGACCCGTTGTGCTGGGAATCACCGATGGCACATCGTATGAGGTCCTGCAGGGACTCTCCAGCCAGGAGACCATCGTTACCGGCACCGGCGGCGGCCCGAACCCGGCTCCTGGCGGCAATGGCGGCGGAAGCAAAGGTTAGGCGTCTTCCGCGTAGGGACCCGGCTGGCCGCATCCGGGCGTCTTCCGCGTAGGGACCCGGCTGGCCGCGTCCGGGCGGTACACATAAGATTGAGAGAGCTAGCTATGGCAAAACAGGATGATGATACGACGATCACAACCCCGGTAGGGCAGCCGCAGACAGCGCTGGCCACTGTGGAGGAGCAGGAGAGCAGCCCGGCACCTATCCCGGTGATCGCCGCGCGCAATCTGAAAAAGACCTATATACTGGGCAAGAAGACGCAGGTGCCGGCCCTGCGCGATGTCTCGCTGGAGGTCTATCCAGGCGAGTTCGTGGCGATCATGGGGCCATCCGGTTCGGGCAAGTCAACCTTTATGAACCTGATTGGCTGCCTGGACCGGCCGACGCAGGGCGAGTACTGGCTGGCGGGCAACCTTGTTAGCCGCCTGTCGAACGATAGGCTGGCCAGCGTGCGCAACCGGCTGATCGGCTTTGTGTTCCAGGGCTTTAACCTGCTTGGCCGCGCCGACGCGGTCAAAAACGTGGCGCTACCGATGATCTACGCGGGGCTGCCCAGGCGCGAGCGCGAGCGGCGCGCCCGCAAGGTGCTGCAACTCGTGGGGCTGGGCGGGCGCATGCACCACAAACCCTCCGAACTCTCCGGCGGCCAGCAGCAGCGCGTGGCCATCGCCCGCGCGCTGATCAACGGTCCGGCCTTGCTGCTGGCGGACGAACCCACGGGGAACCTGGATAGCACGACCAGCGTGGAGATCATGGGCGTGTTGCAGGCGCTTAACGACCAGGGCCTGACCATCGTACTCGTGACCCACGATCCCAATATCGCACGCTATGCCAGGCGCCAGGTGACCTTCCTCGATGGCCGCGTTGTGCGCGACGAACCTGTAGTCGACCCGCGCTCGGCGCAAGAAGAATGGGCCGCGCTGGTGGATGCGGAGACCGTCGAGGGCCAGACTGTCGTGAAGGAGGAGACGCTGTGAGCACTCCCACCCCGCCACAACTGAATAACGCCGCATTAGCGCCGCCCGCATCTCCCACGCCACAGGCATCGTCCCTGGAGAGCATCCTCGCGGAACTGCGCGTGCGCCCGCGCCGGCCAGGGACTACACTCGGCGCGAGCGTCGGCAGCGCGGTAGAGGCGCTGTGGGCCAACAAGGGCCGCTCGTTCCTGACGGCGCTCGGCATCGTCATCGGCATCGCGGCCGTGATGGGCGCGCTCATCTTGACCCAGGGCGCGAACGCCTACTTCGAGCACCAGTTATCCGGCTTCGCGACCTCGATCATCGTTTTTCCGGGCGCAAGCAGCAAGGGCGGTGTTTCTCAGGGGGGCGCTACCCTCAGTACGCTGACGCTAAACGATGTGCAGTCCCTGCAACATGTATCGCATGTCACTACCGTCAGTCCCTTCGTTACGACAGGCACCCAGGCTGTATACGGCCGGCAGAGCTGGTCAACCACGACCGAGGGCATATATGCAAACCTCCTGACGATCCAGAGCTTACAGATGGCCGAAGGTTCCTGGCTCACGCAGAGCGATGAGGACAATGGCACACAGGTCGCGGTGCTTGGCGATACCGTGCGCCACAACCTCTTCGACGCCTCAGGCACCGACCCGCTTGGGCAGACGATCATCATTAGCGGCCAGCGTTTCCGCGTCGTGGGCGTGGTGGCCCCCGTTGGCGGCGGGTTCTCACAGGACGATGTGATCTATATCCCGCTCAAAACGGCCCAGGTGCGCCTGCAAAATACGAATACGGTTAACCAGATTCAGGTCCAGGTCGATAGCACCAGTAACGTCAACCAGGCCCAGCAGGACATTACGACGCTCCTGCGCAGCAACCACCATATCAGCGGTAGTCGGGCCTCCGACTTCGACACGTTTAACTTTGCGCAAAATCTACAGACAGCCAATCAGAGCAGCCTGGTGCTGGAGTTCCTGCTGGTGGGCATCGCCGCCATCTCGCTGACGGTCGGGGGTATCGGCATCATGAATATCATGCTCGTCTCCGTCACCGAGCGCACGTGGGAGATCGGCATTCGCATGTCCATGGGGGCGCGCCGTCGCGATATTCGCAACCAGTTCCTGATCGAGGCGCTGCTGCTGTGCCTGGTGGGTGGCGCCATCGGCCTGCTGATTGGCCTGCTCATCGGCAACGTGCTGACCAGCACTACCCAGCTCCCGTTCCTGGTGACCCCGGCAACCCTGATCCTGCCCTTCGCCGTCTCGGCCGCCATCGCCATCGTCTTTGGCCTCTACCCGGCCATCCAGGCCGCGCGGCTCGACCCCATCGTGGCGATACGCACCGATGAATAGGGATATAGAAGGAGGAACCCACGTGAGCCGCATAATTCCGCCGCCACAGCATACACAGCATACACCGCTGAGCAACATGCTCCAGGAATTACGTGTAAGAGACACAGGGCACGGCAGTCTGCTCGGTGCAAGCGTTGGCAGCGCCCTGGACTCGCTCTGGGCCAACCGCTTGCGCTCGCTACTGACCATGCTGGGCATCGTCATCGGCATCGCCGCCGTGATCGGCGCGCTTACCCTGACCCAGGGGGTCGGCGCGTATATCGATAACCTGATTCTGGGCCAGGGAGCTACCAGCGTCTTCATTCGCGGACACGATGGCCCCGTTCCCAGTTCGCTCACCGCGCGCGATCTCCAGTCCCTGAAACGGCTCGCGCACGTCACAGCCATCAGCCCCTTCATCTACTCAGGGGGGCAGATCGTGTACGGCAACAATAACTGGCGCACCGAGGTCGATGGCAGCAGCGCATCTGTTCAGACGATCCAGAACTGGCAGATGGCCGAGGGCATCTGGTTCAACAGCGTCCAGGAGGCCGACGGCGAGCCGGTGGCGGTCATCGGCGATACCGTCAAGCAGCATCTGTTCGCTGTTTCGGGTATCGACCCCATCGGCAAGAAGATCCACATCGGCAACGAGATCTTTCGCGTGGTCGGCGTGCTGGCAGCCAAAGGAGGGTTCAGGAGCGATGACATCATCTTTGTGCCCTACAAAGCGCTCCAGGACCGTTTGAGCGGCAACACCGTCTTCAATGAGATCGATATCCAGGCCGACAGCCGGAGCAGCCTTGATCTGGTGGTACAGGAAGTTAGCACGGTCCTGAGAACGAACCACCGTCTTCGCCCAGGCGTTCAAGATGATTTCCAGACGCGGACCTCTGTGCAGATTTTGCAGCAGGTAGACCAGGCCACCCAGGTCATTACGTTCATCCTGACGAGTATCGCGGCGATCTCGCTGACGGTCGGGGGCATCGGCGTGATGAACATCATGCTCGTCTCCGTCACGGAGCGCGTGCGCGAGATCGGCATCCGCATGTCTCTGGGGGCGCGACGGCGCGATATCCGCAACCAGTTCCTGGCCGAGGCGCTCTTCCTGTGCCTGCTCGGCGGCATCATCGGTCTGCTGCTGGGCGTGCTCGTCGGCTGGCTGATGGTCGGCGTGCTCATCGGAGCCATCACCGGCGCGAGTGGCGGTGCCGTGCCGCTCGTCATCACGCCGACAACCCTGATCCTGCCCTTCGCCGTCTCGGCCGCCATCGGTATCGTCTTCGGCCTCTACCCGGCCCTCCGCGCGGCGCGGCTCGATCCTATCGTGGCGCTGCGACGCGCGAAATAAGATGATCAGGCGCAGGCCAGCGCCAAACACGTAGGGACGCGAGAGGTAGG
>JALYTT010000118.1 GCA_030854145.1 Chloroflexota bacterium
TTAGATGAGCTAGAGGGGGTTCAAGCCGAGCGGTGTTGCTGGCTCCAAAATCATCCAGAGGTGGTGCGTGCTCACACCCGCTTTCATTGGTGGCCATCTTTAGACACTACGTAAACGGATTTCATATCACACGGACGCGGCAGGGCGCAGGCCAGCGGCGCCCGTACACGAAAAAGGGGACGTTGCCGTGTCCGTCACGGGGACAACGAGGCCAGCCACTCTCCGGATGGGGGCCTTACTGTAGTCTCCCTGGGAAACGCGATCCTCTTTCATGTACGGGCGCCGCTGGCCTGCGCCCTGCTCCAACCACACGCGACATGCCAGGACACGTGCGCCCCGGTCCCTACTGCTCTGTCAAACGTCATGGCACGGGTGAGCCGGCCCTCTCCCGCGTAGGGATTCGGCTTGCCGCATCCGCGTGCGGCCTCGCTTGCGAGGGCGGGAGGGGCCTCCCAGGCTCACGGGCCTGCCCCACGGATGCGGCAAGCCGAATCCCTACGCGGGTGGGGAAGTGCCCTGATACCCGTTAATTGAAGCTTGACAGAGCACTACGCGGATGAGGCGCAGGTCATCTTTGCACATCGCCTTTCCATTATTATATTATGATTCGCCTGTATCTCGCCCGGCGAGCGTGGCGAGCGCGCGGCGGATATACACGGGCGTGACTTGCTTGCGGAAGTTGATGGTCAGGTCGGCGTTATCGAGCGGTTTCGCGCGTTTGGCGGCGGCCGTGGCTACCGTCTCCATCAGGTCCGGCGTGAGTCGCTGGCCTACCAGCAGGGCGGCGGCTTCGATGGCTTCGACCGGGTAGGAGGCTACGGCCCCCAGCGTGATGCGCGCGTCGGTGATGGTGCCGTCGCTGGCGGTGCGCAGGGCCACGGCAACACCCAGGATGGGGAAGTCGAACGAGCCGCGCCGGCGCAACTTGGCATAGGTGCTACGCCAGCCAGTCGCGGACGGCAGGAGGATCTCGCTGAGGATCTCGTTGGGCGCCTTCACATAGGGGTCCATGCCATCGTCGCGGAACAGCTCGCGCACAGGTACCACGCGCTCGCCCTCCGCGCTGACCAGACGCGCCTGCGCCCCCAGACTAACCAGCACCGGGGCGGTATCCGCCGAGGCAATGGCCCAGCAGCGCGGGCTGCCAGGAGCGACCAGGCAGATATCGCCGTCCTTCTTCATGCAGTAGCCAATCGAGTGCCGCCAGAACTCGGTCTGGTTGTAGTAGTTGCAGCGCGTATCCAGGAAGAGGTTGCCACCGATGGTGCCAACGTTGCGCAGTTGCGGCGTCGAGACCGAGCCGGCCGCCTGCGCCAGCGCCGGGTAGTGCGCCTGCACCAGAGGATGCGCTGCCAGGTTAGTGAGCGTGACGCCGGAACCGAGGCGCAGGCCAGTTTCGGGCGAGCCGCTAATATTCTTCAACGCCGCGATGCCGCGTAGCCCAATCAGGACGGGTGGCGTAAACTGGCGACGCTTCATGTTTGGATAGAGGTCCGTACCGCCGGCTACCAGCATAGCCTGCTCACCCTCCTGAGCCAGCATGCTGGCAGCGTCGGCCAGACTGCGCGGACCCAGATAGCGGAATGGGGGAAGTCGCAACATCAGGCCTGCCCTCTCTTCGTTTCTACATAGGGGCGCGTCTCGCCTGCGTGCCCGTTTCCATTGCCGTTGGGCAGCGGCACCTGCGTTATGGTGGGACTCCAGGCGATCAGACGCGAGGGCCAGGGAGACGGGACCTTGACCGGTGGGACTTGCGGGCGCTGGGCAGCCGCAGTGGTTTGCGTCCTGGCTCTCAAAGCCCTGAGCACCTTGTCGGGCGTGATCGGGATCTCGTCGATGCGCACGCCAACCGCGTTGTAGACGGCATTGGCGATGGCCGGCATGACGGGGTTGATCGGCCCCTGGCCCGCCTCTTTAGCGCCGAAGGGACCCTCGCGGTCGGGTACCTCGACCAGGATCGTCTCGATCTCAGGCGTGTCAAGGGTGGTCGCGAGCTTGTAGTCCAGCAGGGAAGGGATCTTGTGCTGGCCCTTGCGGAAGATCTGCTGCTCCATGACGCCCTCGCTGTAGCCCATGTAGCCGCTGCCCTCGACCTGGCCGGCCACAAGCAGGGGATTGATGGCACGCCCGACATCGTGCGCCAGCCACAGCTTGTCGACGACAACCTCGCCGGTCTCCTCGTCAACCGTCACCGCGGCCACGCAGGCAGAGTAAGAGTAAGCGGGCGAGGGACCAACGCCAGCCCCTTTGTAGTCGCCATGAATATCGTCAGGTGGGGTATAGGAGCCGGCGGCCACCAGGGCACCGAAGCGTGCCTCCGCGCGCTGCACCGCCTGCACAAAGGACATTGAGACACCAGGATCGTCCTCGTGATAAATCACGCCGCCCGCCGCTTGCAGGCGCTCGGCAGGCACGCGCAGGTGCTCACTGGCGACGGTGAAGAGTTGCTCTTTGAGCGTGCGCGCGGCGGCAATGGCGGCGTTGCCGGCCATGAAGGTCACGCGACTGGAGTACGAGCCAAGATCGACTGGCGTGAGCGTGGTATCGGCGGTCTCAACGTGGATCGTCTCAGGGTGGACGCCCAGCTCTTCCGCCACAACGTAGGCCAGCATCGAGGTCGAGCCTTGCCCGATATCGGTGGCGCCGCAGTAGACCACGACGCCGCCCCCACGATCCAGGCGGATCTGCACGGCCGAGTGCGGCATATCGTTCCAGTAGATGGGCTTGCCGGCGCCGCAGATATAGGTGGAGGCAGCCAGGCCCATACCCTTTTTGAACGGGGTGTAGCGCGTGGCTTGCCTCGCCGTCCTCTGCCCGCTGTCTGCTCCAATCCGGTGAGCGGCCTGGAACTCCTGCCAGCCAGAACGTTCGGTCACCTTATCGAGACACTCACCAAGCGCGCAGGAGGTGATGCGCAGGCCGTTCACGGTATAGGTATACGGCTCGACGAGATTGCGGCGGCGTATCTCAAGCGGGTCGAGGCCCAGGTCATGGGCGATCTTATCAAGGTGGACCTCGACGGCGAAACGCGGCTGCGGTGTGCCGTGGCCACGCTTGGGACCACAGGGAGGCTTGTTTGTAAAGAGGCGCATGCCCTCGAACTTATAGGCCGGCACCTTGTAGGTTACCGTCTGGAGCACTCCGGTGTAGTAGGTCGAGGCCACGCCGTACGAGCCATAGGCGCCGCCATCAAGGAACGAGCGGAAGTGCAGCGCGGTAATCGTGCCATCGCGCTTGACGCCGGTCCTGATCCACATCTTGACAGGATGGCGGCCCCGGTGAATCAGAAAGACCTCCTCGCGCGTGCAGGTAATCTTGACGGGCCGGCCCGTGCGGCGCGAGAGTTCGCAGGCGCAGATCTCGTGCGAGAAGGGATCGGTCTTGCCGCCGAAGCCGCCACCTACGTTTGGCGCGATGACGCGCACATGCGACGCCGGGATGTGCAGCACCTTGCTCAGTTCGCGATGCACATAGTGCGGCGTCTGCGTGGAGGACCACAGCGTCATCTTGCCGCCCACGGGATCGCTGGGATTCGGCTCCCAGCGCGCGGCACAGGCGTGCGCCTCCAGGGGAGCATGGTTGTTGCCCTCGTAATAGAACCAGTCCTCGCGCACATAATCGGCGGCGGCAAAGCCGGCCTCGACCGCGCCGAACTCGTAGTTGACGGCTTTGTGAATATTGCCGACGCGCGCCTCGTCGTTGATCTTGACTTCGGGATGCGCCAGCGCCTCGTCGATGCTCATGAGCGCCGGTAGCACCTCGTACTCTACCTCGATCAGCTTCAAGGCCTGCTCAAGAATATCAGGGTCAAGCGCGGCCACGGCGGCCACAGGGTCACCGACGTAGCGCACTTTGTCGATGGCCAGGGCATATTCGTCCTGGCTGGAGGGCAGGATACCAAACTTCGTCGGCAGATCTTCGCCGGTGAGGACCGCGAGCACGCCCGGCAGTTCCAGGGCGCGACGCGTATCGATGGAGAGGACGCGCGCGTGGGCATGGGGAGAACGCAGCAAGGCCCCGTAGAGCATACGCGGCAGGTGCATATCGTCGGCATAGAGCGCGCGCCCGGTGACCTTGCCATAGGCATCCACTTTGGGCCGGGGTGTGCCAACCACCTGGTAGTGTTGTTGTTCGCTCATGACTTCCCTCCGCTCTTCACAAGGCGCTCTGAGGCGGCATCGACGGCTTCATAGATCTTGGTATAGCCGGTACAGCGACAGAGGTTCCCGGCCAGCGCCTCCTTCACCTGCTCCCGCGTCGGCTGCGGGGTATCGCGCAGCAGCGCGGCGCCGGCCAGCAGCATCCCCGGCGTGCAATAGCCACACTGGGCCGCGCCTAACTCGGCAAAGGTTTCTTGCAGGGGATGCAGAGTGCCATTGCGCTCCAGGCCCTCAATGGTAGTGATCTCGCAATCCAGCACCTCAAGCGGTAGCGTCAGGCAGGAGAGCACCGGCAGCCCATCGATGAGCACAGTGCAGGCGCCGCACTCGCCTAGCTCGCAGCCATGCTTGGTCCCGCTCAAACCCATGTCCTCGCGCAGCACCTCCAACAAGGTGCGGTGCGGCAGCACAGCTAATTCATGATCTTCACCATTCACATGCAGCGTTATCAGTTCGCGCATAGCCACCTCCGTCTTTCGTGTAGGGGCGCCGCTCGCCTGCGCCCGGCCCTTTCTTACTTCGCGCCCAGTGAGCGTGAAATCGTTTCGCTCTCGGCGCGCAACTGCGGAACAGCGCGAGCGATAGCTGCGTCGTCGAAGTGCGAGGAGAAACCCACGATCCAGAGCAAGGCGACCAGCGTCCGGCCAAGGCCGTAAATGGGCGCGGCCACCGCGTTCACACCAGGCAAGTACTCCTCGTGATCGATGCTGATGCCGACGCGCGCACTCTCCTCGGCCGCAGCCAGGAATTGTGCGGGGTCGGTGATCGAGTGTTCTGTGAAGCGCTGCAAGGGACAGGTTCGTAGGAACTCTGCGCGCCCTGGCTCCGGCACATGCGCGAGCACCAAGCGCCCGGTGGCTCCGGCTAACAAGGGGATACGCGTGCCGCGCCGGGCCGAGATGCGCAGGGAGCCAATCTCGCTCTCATCCTCGATACGCTCAATGATGCGCACGCTCTTCTGCTCGACCAGGCCCAGAAACACCGTCTCACCGCTGGCAGCGGCCAGGCGGCGCATAGCCGGAAGCGCGAAGCGGCGCAGGCCCGCGCGCTGGATATATCCCTGCGCGAGATCATAGATGCGCGGCCCCAGCACGTACAGGCGCTCCTCGGATTGCTCGATCACCTGACTGCTCTCCAGCGTCTTGAGCAATCCGTGAATGCTCCCCTTGCTCATATCCAACGCCCGCGCCAGATCCGAGAGTGTCAGCCCCTCCTCCGAAGCGCTCAACAGTTCCAGCAGGCGAAACGCGCGCTCAACCATCGGCGCAGGAGCGACCGGCCCGTTGTCCACGCCGGCTCGTTCTGTATGACGAATAATGTGTTCGGCCATATGAACAGTATACGGAAGGCAAAGGGCAATGTCAATATGTAGCCGGTTATGGCTCTGAGCGTAGTCTTACCTTCTGTTGAGGAGATAACCCAAAAACTAAAATATGCTATAATGGTGCTGAGTTACCAGAAGTATTAAGGTGATGCATCCTTCATATAAAAAATGAGAAGGAGAGGAGGAAAGCTCTATGGCATCTCAAATGACTGTCACATTGAGCGATCAGGAATATCAATTGCTAGCCTTAGAGGCATCAAAAAGCGGGAAGCAACCTGAAATGCTTCTACGTGATATGATACGCAGTTTACAAGCAACTTCCAAAGAACAACATCTTATGACTGGGCGAGAGCTTGCTGAGAAGTTGTATCGTGAAGGGGTACTCCTCAATCTGGCCACACCACGACAATTGACTCCAGATGAACAGACCGAAAGGGAACGACTTGCGCGTTTATTCGCCAGTGATACGCCTGCCTCTGAAATGGTGATTGAAGACCGAGGCCCATATTAATGGCTACCTACTTTCTGGATACCTCAGCCATCATCAAACAGTATATCTCCGAACCCGGTCAGGCATAGATTCTCTCGCTCTGCAATCCAGTAGAGGGGCACGATCTGTATATTTCACAAGCCGCACTTGTTGAGGTAGTCGCAGCTATCTGCCGCAGAGCGCGAGAGCAAAGCATTAGCATTACTGAACGGGATAGACTCATTACAGTGTTCCGACAGGACAGCACGGAGAGCTACAACATCTGGCCTGTAACTACTGATCTCTATACTCAAGCAGGCGACCTTTGTCGCTCTCATCGCTTACGTGCTTATGATGCGGTACAACTCGCTTGCATACTTGCTCTCCATCAATACACCTTAGCCAATCAAGTGCTCGCGCCCATCTTTGTTTGCGCTGACATTGGCCTTCTTGATTGTGCTGATGTCGAGGGATTACAGATTGAAAACCCCAACAATCACCTATGAGAGAAAAGGGAGGCCGGTTGTGCTGGAGGACAGGGCTTGCCTCGCTCTACGCGGGTCGGAGCCACGCGATACGTATTGCAGGCATATATTATGTACCGCGAGTATATATATCAAAGTCAACCTTCTCCAGCCAGCGCTCGGGCTGCTTCAGGGGGGTGAAGCCGACCTTCTGATAGAGGGTATGCGCGTCTCTGGTGGCCAGGGTCCAGCGGCGCAGGCCTTGCAGGTCGGGATGGGCCATGATGGTCTCGACAAGCCAGACGCCAAGTCCCTGGCCGCGATAGGCCTCCAGGATGAACACGTCGGCGAGGTAGGCGAAACTGGCGGTGTCGGTAACCACACGCGCGAAGCCGACCTGCTGCTCCTCCAGGTAGACCCCGAAGTTGAGCGCGTGCTCAATCGCGCGCTGCACAGTTTCAAGCGGGATACCCGTCGACCAGTAGGCTCTCGTGAGAAAGCCGTGAATTACCGTGAGGTCGAGCCGCTGCCTGTTGGTGCTGATGAGGTAGGCGCCGCGCCGCCATTCGTGATGCATGATATCTTCTCCGTATTGCTTTAGATATTTAAATATATGGTGCAATCGCCGCCAGCACATCGTCCACCGAGAAAGGCTTGGGCATGAGCGCGTCCGCGTTGAGGGAGGTGGCCTCCTCCAGGTGATCCATGGCCGACATCAGGATGATGACGTGGCGCCGGCGCACTTCCGGCTCCGCCTCCAGGGCCTGGCAGACCTCCGAGCCAGTCATGACGGGCATCATCAGATCGAGGAAGACCAGGTGGTGACCCTCCTCGCGCATACGGGCAAGCGCTTCCTGCCCATTGCGTACCGTGGTGATGGAGAAGCCCTCGAATTCGAGGATATCCACCATCATATCACGAATTACGGGATCATCATCCACGATCAGGACGTTACGATATATCGGGTTCTGGCTCATACTGCTCATCACCTGTTTCAGGAGGAGGACTACTGCGAGGGAGATAGAAACTAAAGACCGAACCCTCGCCTGGAATACTCTGTTCCAGCCATAGTTTGCCGCCCATGGCCTCCATATAGCGGCGGCAGATGTAGAGGCCCAGGCCGGACCCGCGCACAGGCGTAGTCAGCGAACGTGTGGCGCGCACAAACTTCTCAAAGATCCGCTGCTGCTCCTCCGGCTGGACGCCCTCGCCCTCGTCGTGGACGCTCACCAGCACCACCGGCAGATCGCCGCCCTGCTCGATCAACGAGGCGTGGTCGATCAGTTCCTCTGGTAGCGGCACCTCGGCCAGTGTCGTTGGCCGGGCAATGAACTTGATAGCTCCATCCGGCGGCGAATATTTGGCCGCGTTATCCAGCAGGTTGATAATCACCTGGCGCAGCAGTACGGGGTCGCATTGCACCCACAGGTCGGCGGGGATCTCCATAGTGACCTTCTGTTCAATATTGATGCTCACCATGCTGACTGCCACCTGGGCCGCCGCCCACACCTGCACGCTGCTGATATTCACATCGAGCTTCTTGCCCAGCGCGTCCATATTGGCCGCGTCGGTCATATTGGCCACCAGCGCGCTCAACTGCTGCGTGGAGGCCATGATCCTGGTAGCGAAGCGCAGCACCTGCTCCGGCGTGGCGCGCGCACTCTGGCGCTTGAGCAGCGAGGCATAGCCGCTGATAGCGCTTAACGGCGTGCGCAGTTCGTGCGAGGCCGTGACGATAAACTCATCTTTGAGTTTGTTCATATGCTGGAGTTCGGCGTTGGCCTCGTTGATCTGCTCGAAAAGCTGCCCGTTGCGCATCGCGCTGGCCGTCTGACTACAGATGGCCAGCAACATGCCGATCTCTTCGGGACGAAAAACGCGGTTCTGCCTGGGCGTGTGGATCGCCAGGATGCCCACCAGTTCTGTCTGGTACTGCACCGGGATCATAATCATCTTCTGGATATGGGTCTCGCGCAGGAAGATCACCCCACCCTCGCTGCTCACCTGGGCCAGCTCGTCAACCATCGGCGCATCCAGGTAGAAGAAGGAGCCTTCGTTCACCAGGCGCTCCAGCAGCGAGCCTTTGAACGGCAGGTGGATCATCTCAATGAGTTCGGCGTGTTTCTCCTTATCGTCGGATTGAAAGAGCAGGATCTCATCCACCTTGCCTTTGCTCTTGGGAGCATAGAGGGCCTGCGCCACCAGTTCCGCCTTATCGGCCGAGAGCTGGAAGAAGACGCACATTTCTGCCTGCACCAGGTTCGCCACCACCTTCACAAAGTTATCCAGCATCTCCCCCAGGTTCAGCACCGCACTTACCGCTTGCAGCGCACTATTCATGGCCGCCAGCGACTCTTCGCGTTGCCTGGCTTTGCGCAGCATCAGGCGCGAGCGCTCATAGAGCCGCGCGTTCTCCATGCTTACCGTCATAATCTGCACCATCGTCTCCAGCACCTGGACCTCCTCGTGACTGAAGGCATGCGGATAGGTGCAGGTAAGGCAGAGAGAGCCGAGGACACGGGTAAACATCTTCAAGGGCAGCAGCAGGAACGACTCGGTTTTGCGCTGGTCGCCCCAGATGCCTTGCAGCAGTTCGTCATAGTCTCCGCTCTCCAGTTGAGTTGGATTGAACAACAGCGAGCGCTTCTCCTGCTGCGTGATGCGCCACCACACCGGCCGCTCCTGCGGTGCAAGTGCCTGGGCGGGCAGTCCCTCCACGCGTTGGCTATCGCGGATCGCGAAGACATCATAGATTTTGACGCTGTCGCGATCAAAGAGGGTGACCAGCATGGACGATACCGTCAGCACCTCGGTGACAAACTGATAGGCCTGCTCCATCAGGTCCGCCAGGTTGACCGTCGCTGGAAACGAGGCAGTGATCTGCTGGAGGCGCTGCATGGAGGCGCTGGTGCGGCGGCGGGCGCGACGCAGGGTATGATTTTGCAGGTAGAGCGCCATACGCTCGCTAAAGATCGGAGCCTCCTGGCGCTGCTTCAGGTGGAAGCCCGGCATCTGCGTGGTCTGGTAGAGCACAACCACGCCCAGCGCACGCGGCTGGCGTTTTTTGCCCTGCGTGCCGAGAGTCTGGTCGGGATCTTGAATAGGCAGGGCGAAATACCAGGTAGGGAGAGGTAAATCGGCCTGCTGGCATATCTGGCGGCCGCGTCGAAACGAGGCGATGTAGCTCTCATGCTGCATAATACACGACCGGCCCTCGCGCCATGTATAGCCGATCAGGTCCTGCCCCAGTGGATACGCGGTCCCGACGGGGAAGAGGTCGCTCTCCTGCGGCGCGATGTCCTCAAGTTCCTCCGGCGTCTCCAGCGAACTCTTCAAGCGCCCGACAGCCGATGCCGAGGGGTCCTGCAAGTTTATCGTAGCGCGACGTACAGCCGGCGCGGGTACCCCTTCGGAAGCAGTATTGCTCTGCGCCACCGGATTCGCATCGCACATGCGCACATGCAGCCGGATCACCATCTGGCTGAGGCCTTCATCGAACAGGGCAATACAGCCGCCCCTGGCCGCAAATTGCGTCATCATCTGCTGTAAGAGATGTTTAAGCAATACCAGCGGGTAAGCTTCATCGTCCTGCGATTCCAGCTCGCCCCATATCGCTGTAGGCATGCAGTGCTCCTCACGTCTCCAGTCAGGCCAGACCGCACACACCGGCGACGCCTGCGAGCGGGCACACGGCGTATGCGAACAACTGTCTCATCTTGCACGGTAGCATATCACAAGCGGCTCATCTGTACAACTACTCATCGCCAACTGCCGGGGTTTTTGAAAGCTGCCCGGCGCGACGACACTATGCCCATGCCTGAAAACAAGGATGGGTTGCGGCCGCCTACACTATGGTATAATGCATTCTCTGCGGGGGGGTTGCGCTACAAGACTCTAACTATATCCTTGTATTATGAAGGAGGGAACCTATGCATTCTAGAAGAAATACAACACGTTCTCAGACGATGAGTACACGCCAGACGGTGGGATTAGCTGCACTCGTCTTTACTTCGGTGCTTCCTGCATTGCTGCTCACTGGCTTTTTTCCCAGTTTCGGCATCCTGCGTGGCAGCTTTCCTCTCTGGATCATCGTTGCGCTGCTTGGCGGCGCCCTGGGTGGCGGCTTGATGACGCCTAACTTGCGATACTGGTATGTAGGGGGGATTGCCGGCATATTGATCGGACCTGGTATGCTCATCGCCACCTATTACTATACGGCCTTTCGCAGTAGCTTCCTGGCGATAGAAATCGTCATCCCGATGGTGATTGGTGCGTTGCCGGGCCTGCTCTTCCTGGTACTTGTAACGATGCTTTCCGCCAGGAGAATACGCGCGCAGAGGCTCGCATCCCGCAACGCGGGACAGGGCGTGCCTGCTGCCCCTTATCCACCAGGCGCTTATCAGCCCCAGTCCTCTGGGCCAACGCAAACACAGCAGCCATTCCAGCCATATTATGCGCCTCCGCAGCCTTCTCTTCAGCCGCCTGCATCCCAGCAACCTCCTGGTGAGGAGCATAATCCGCAAAGAAGATAAGGGTCTTGTTTGACTATTCAGAAGGATGAATCACATGGAACATCTTCAGCGGTGCGCTGTCAGTTTCAGCGGGGGCAAAGATTCCTTTCTGGCTCTGGACCGTGCTCTCCAGCAGGGGCTCGCTGTGGACACCCTCGTCACGATGTACGATGAAGCCAGCCAGCGTGTTCGCTTCCATGGTGTGCCCATCGCGCTCATTCAAGAGCAGGCGAACGCGCTGGGCCTTATGCTACTGTCTTATCCCACAGCGCCAGACACGTTTGAGGCCGTCTTTTTGCAGTCGCTGCACGATCTCCGCCAGCGTGGCATCACCACGCTGATTTTTGGCAATATCCATCTTGCCGATGTGCGAGCATGGTACGAGGAACGCACCACTGCGGCCGGGCTGATTCACGTTGAGCCGCTGTGGGGCCAGCCTCCCGCCAGGCTGGTGCGTGAATTTCTGGCTCGTGGATACGCCGCCATTCTCACCTGTATTGAGGAGGCGCGTGCGAACCCCACCTGGCTGGGTGCGCCACTCACAGAGGACCTGATCCAGGCGTGCGAGCAGGCAGGGATTGATCCTTGCGGTGAATATGGCGAGTACCATACCTTTGTCTATGCCGGTCCGCTTTTTTCTTCCCCGCTGGCGTTTGACCTGGGCGAGCGGATCTCTCAGGCGGGCTTTCAACTCATTGATATCCAGCCTCAGCCCGGCATGCACCGAGAGGGCCGGGATGGATGATGTGACGCTTGGTAAGCAATGGCATGTATTCCTTGATGATCTTGAAAAGATGAAAGCTATCATAAGAATGCAACAATGGATCTGGAAAGCTTGAGATGTGATAGTACTAAACCCCTTCTACTCTACCTGAAGTTGAGCATACACAAAAGGACATACCCATCTTGCCTACCATTGATGCCGCCGCCTATCACGATGAGATTCTCGCGCACCTGCAACTGCTGGGTGACCCGCAGCGCGTTGAGGAGGCCAGGAACGATAAGAAATCCGGCCTGGAGTTCCTGGCGATCAAGGTGCCGGTGTTGAGGAACACCGTGCGCGCAGGCTTCTCATTCTACACGCGATCGGCTGACGAGGTGCTCGCCATCTGGGACGCTATCTGGCGCACGTCTACTTATTTCGAGGTCATGGGGGCTGCGCTTATATATTATGGGAACCAGGGTGCGAAGATCGTGCCGGAGACATGGCCCACACTCTCGACCTGGCAGCAACGCGTCGAAAACTGGGCGCGCTGCGACTCGCTGTCGAGCATCTATTCTTACCTGCTGGCATAACGCACAGACGAGGTATACCGCCAGTTGCGCGCGTGGAATGTCTCGGACAACCAATGGCAGCGGCGCCTCTCTATTGTGAGCCTCATCCACTACAGCGGAAAGAAAGCCATGTTCATGCCGCTCGATGCTGTCCTGCCGCTGGTGACCAACTGTCTCGACGATACGCGCCCCTATGTGCAGAAGGCGGTTGGCTGGGTGTTACGCGAAACGGGCTACACGTACCCTGCCGATATTAGTGCATATATCGAGGAGCACCTGGCCTCAATATATAGTATCGCCTTCTCGGCGGCGGCCGAGCGCCTGGAGGTGGAGAAGCGCACAGCCTTGCGCGCGAAGCGCCGCGAGTTGCGTAGTCACAGGCCCCCTTGACGGGAGGTGTGTCCATGTCCGTATCTTGACAGGTGGAAAGCGATCATGGCATACTCTCTGAAGAACACGGAAAGAACCTGTCCACAACTATCTGAAGGTCGCAGTATGTACAAGCACACTTGAACCATCTAGATTATTCACGCCTGGTGTTTTCTCACCAGTACCAATGATGATAGAATTGCACCGAACTTTCCAGTTCCAGCGAGGACTGTTATTCTTTCGCGCGCTCGCGCACCTCCTTTGTTGATCTTGCAGGGCCTGGTCCCTCACATCAATCCGTTTTCACTACCAATCAAACATGTTCATGTTACACAAAGGAGACTTGCTACTATGGCTCAGACCCGAAACATGCACGAACACGAAGCCGAGCGCGTCCGTGACTTATGGCTACAGATGTGTGCGGAAGCAGGAACGCCGCTTCCAGCATCATCTGCGCAGCTCATCCTTGCTAACCTCAAGCAGTATGCCACCCATCAAGCCGTCCACTGCTTCGTAGCTGAAGAGCAGCACACCCTCACCGGTTTTATCACATGTAGCGTGACCACACATCCTGTGATGCCAGGACTTGCAGGCGAAATCGAGGAAGTGTACGTACAACCCGATCCACACAGGCAAGAGGTGCGGGCCGACCTGGTGAGGCAAGCAGTGACGTTCATGCAGGCCCAGGGAGTTAGTAGCATCCATACAAGGATCTGTGTTGGGAAAGAATGTCCAGAGGAGCAGGAACTCCGGGCCTTCTGGCAATCACTTGGATGGGAAAATGATATGACCATCTACTCCATCTACGGCAATGTCCCAGGCGATCCTGCCTTACAACAGGTGTGGCATGAGTATGAGGAGCAGCGATGAACAAGCGTAACGCGTCCAGAAAGCAGATCCGTCCGCCAAATATCCCGAAGCAAGCGGCACTGGAAGAGGGGTTCCCTGAAACAGCACTTCGCGAGCGCGCATACTATGAGCGGCTGCTGATCGCGCACGAGGACCTGAGTGAGCAAGAGGCTGAACGTGTCTCCTTCGATCAGATAGTGTTTCAGCAGGTCCACCTGAGCAAGACACATTTCAAGAGGGTTCAGGTACTGGATAGCCGGTTTAGCGTATGCGACCTCGCGAATGCTGAATGGGACGAGGCCAGCTTGCACCGGGTAGAACTGTTTGGCTGCCATCTGACCGGGTGGCAATGTGGCGAGGCGAGCTTTGAGGATGTACTTTTTAAAGAATGCCGGGGAAGTTTCGCGCAGTTCGCCTTCGCGACGTTCAAAGCTGTGCGGTTTGAAGGCTGCGATCTGAGCAACGCCAGCTTTCAGGAGGCGAATTTCTCCGGCGTCACATTTGTCAACTGCGACCTGCGAACCGTCGATTTCAGCGGGACGCACCTCGTGGGCGTCGATCTACGTGGCTCACAGATAGATGGAGCACGCATGGGTCCTCGCGAACTCAAGGGCGCAACTATTGACCCCAATCAAGCTCTGGCCTTTGTCCAAGGCATGGGGATCACTGTTCTGCCTGCTGAAGAAGTACAGCGGGAAAGCTAAAAATGGAGGTGTTGTGTACAGAAAACCCATGTATATGAAACCGTTTCTCTACTCTGACTCGTGTTAAAAAAATATGGAGGGAGAAAAAATGACCAATGCACCGCGTATCCTGCTGGTTGATGATGACACTGCGCTGCTACAGGCGCTCCCGCATATGATGGCACTGCGGATGCATGGCGTGGAGGTAGATCCATGCGACCGGGCAGACAAGGCTCTTGAGCTTATTCAGGAGCGGGATTACGATGCGATTGTGAGCGATATTAAGATGCCCGGCATGGATGGCATGGAACTGCTGGCAAAGATACAAGAGCTACGGCCAGAGATCCCCACCCTGCTTATTACCGGCCATGTCGAGCAGGCGCTGATCGTGCGCGCGCTGCAAGGGGGCGCCTACGATTTCATCCAGAAGCCCATCGACCGCGTGTATTTCGTGGCCGCGCTGCATCGCGCCATCCAGACGCGCCAGTTGCGGCGCCAGGTCCATGAGCAGCAGGTAACCATAGATCAGTATAATCAAACCTGGGAGCGGATCATGGAGACCGAACCTCTAGAGGCTGTATCACAGGAACAGCTCCCTCCCATGGAGCATGGAGAGGTCACCCCACCCATCTTCCAGCCGCCAGAGTGGCTTGTTTCATAGGGATGAGACATGACTCCCGCGCGGGAGGGAGGGCGAGACATGACTCCCGCGCGGGAGGGCGCAGGCCAGCGG
>JALYTT010000119.1 GCA_030854145.1 Chloroflexota bacterium
TTCCATCTCTTCTTCAGGTGCGAGGAAAGCATACCAACACCTGATTGAGATGGCAAGAAATGCCGCCAAACGGCTCATTTTAGGCAGAAGAACAGGCGTTCTTCATCAACTTTGCGGAAGAGCCAGCATGTTACGGTCCAGTCTCACATTTCGGTCGTTGGCGCCGACCGCATCCCAGTCGTCAGCGGCGTCGACCGCGCCATGTTCGGCTACTTCGCGTCCAAGCTGGCCGCCGAGCGCGTGGTGGTCGATTCTGGCCTGCCGTGGACGATCCTGCGGGCTACCCAGTTCCACGATGCGATCCTCACGGTCGCACGGGCCATGGCGAAGCTGCCCGTCGTGCCGGCTCCGGCGGGCTTCCGGTTCCAACCCGTCGACGCCGACGAAGTGGCGGCCCGGCTTGTGCAGCTCACTCTAGGCGAGCCCGTCGGCCAGGTGCCCGACCTCGGTGGGCCACGGGCGTACACAATGGCCGATCTGCTACACGGGTACCTGCACGCCAATCACCGGCGTCGGCTGATCATACCGGTCTGGCTGCCAGGCAAGGCCGCACGCGCATATCGGGCCGGCGCCAACCTGACTCCCGACCACGCCGACGGTACCCGGACCTGGGAGGAGTTCCTGGCCGATCAAGTGAGTTCGTCAAGCGACAACAGGTCTCGCCTGCCTTAGCGGCCGACAAGAAGTTGCGATCGACGCCGTCAACCCAGGCAGTGGATTCGCTCCAGGCGAGCGTGTTTGGTACAACAGCCTGGGACACGGCGCTCGGCAAGGCTCGTGCGCCACCTGGGCGGTCGTTCCCAGATAGTAGCCAAAAGTATACCATCCACGCTTCTCTGCTCACGGCTTCTCTTCATGCAGAAGGAGCAGTGATTACATACCAATGAGGGAACTCGCTCCGGCGATGAAACCACACAAGTGCTGATCGTGGGCGGTAGCCTGATTGGCCTCTCGACCTCCCTTTTTCTCTCCTGGCACGGCATTGCCTCGCTGCTGGTTGAGCGCTGCACACCTAATGGCCTCCATTGAGGCAACCCCTCTCCCCGAATCTGACTACCGGAGAGAAAGTTCGTTGGCTTTCCAGGCAAGGCCCACCGCAATGGGCAGGGACCAGCGTCACCTGGAACCTCACGCCTGTCCAGAATGGAACAAAGTTGGTCTTCACTCATGATGGGTTTGCCCAGGTTGATGAGGCCTATAAAAAGATACAAGGGAATTGGGAATACTTCCTGGACAGCCTGAAGTCCTACCTGGAGACAGGACAGGGTACTCCCGGCTTTCCGGTGTTTGTTTAACGCGCAAGATCGCACGCAGAGAGGAGAAGCGGAGATGCTATTCCACTTCTCCTCTTCGAGCGTGACAAGCTCATCTCACGAGAGCAGCACCTTCACCATTCTCTGATCGCTGATGAAGCCAGCTTTCTCTATGGCCTTCCTGGAGGCATGGTTGCCGGCGGCACAGGAACAGATAGGTTGCCAGCCAGATGCATAACAGTGCTTCTTCAAGTGAATGAGCATAGAACTGCCCAGGCCTCGTCCGCGATACGCCTGGGCCACCACCATACCCAGATCGGCATAGGGCGCCTGTTTCTGGCTGGGAATACATTCTCCGGTAGATACCAATGTCTGCTGATCATCCATGACAAATAGCTCTTCGCGATTGAGCCGTGCATGCAGAAATGCCTCAATCCAGTCTCCTGGTCCCTCCGTATTTGCTCGATAGAAACGCACAATATCATCCAGCTCGCTCTTTTGCGCTTTCCTGAAGGTGCTTTTGTTGAGGGAGGCTGACGGCTCTACGCGGGTATGATCGCGAAAAAGATAGCTGTGAAGCGCGATGCCGTGCTGCATATCCAGGCATAGGGAGAAATACAGGGGTTCTATGGTGCTGGCAATGGCATAGTGGATAGCATGGGTCGAGACAAGCCAGTGAAAGATCTCCTGCGCCCGCACCTGGTAGTCCTTCACGAGATGGAAGCGTAGCAGATCATTGTTGGAATCGGTGCAGAAATAGCCCACGTGCTGGCCCTGGTCCCGAATCTCCCAGAAAGTCGCCTGCGCGATGACCGCACTCTCCCACATGCCATCCATAGGCGCGACCAGGGTGCGCAGGTAGTCATCCAGCATCTGCTGTGTGACAGCAGAGTGCTCCCATTGCATACATGTGATCATAGCAAGAGTTCGCTCCCGGCTAGCGTCGTGATACAGACTCGCAGGGCGCAGGCCAGCGGCGCCCCTACACGAAACAAGGCAAACCAGCCAGCAGAGGGAGAACGAAGCCTGATCTTTCGTGTAGGGGCGCCGCTGGCCTGCGCTCTGTTCCAACGACGCGTGGCTTGCCCCTCTGTCGAAATGTCGCCTATTTTGTATCAACGCATGCGCTGGCCTGCGCCCCATCTCTACGTTGTGGCCCATCACGCGTGGGCAAAAAAAAGCAGGGGCGTGATGATTCACGCCCCTTGACTACTCAGCACTGTCGTTTAATCCAGGTAGTCCTTCAGCTTGCGGCTGCGGCTGGGATGGCGCAGCTTGCGCAGGGCCTTAGCCTCGATCTGGCGGATACGCTCGCGGGTGACGTGGAACTCTTTGCCCACCTCCTCCAGCGTGCGGCTGCGGCCATCGTCAAGGCCGAAGCGCAGTTGCAACACCTTGCGCTCGCGCTCGGTCAGGCTGTCGAGTACATCCTCCACCTGCTCCTTGAGCAGTTGGTGGCTGGCGGCATCGGCGGGCGCGAGGGCCGTGTGGTCCTCCAGGAAGTCGCCGAGGTGGCTGTCATCTTCCTCGCCGATGGGCGTCTCCAGGCTCACAGGCTCCTGGCTCACCTTGATGATCTCGCGCACCTTCTCCGCGCTGATCTCCATCTGCTCGGCAATCTCCTCGGACGTTGGTTCGCGGCCAAGGTCTTGCAGCAGGCGGCGACTGATGCGGATCAGGCGATTGATCGTCTCCACCATATGCACAGGGATACGGATCGTGCGCGCCTGGTCGGCGATCGCACGCGTGATCGCCTGGCGAATCCACCAGGTGGCGTAGGTGCTGAACTTAAAGCCCTTCGTGTAATCGAACTTCTCGACGGCGCGAATCAGGCCGATGTTCCCCTCCTGGATCAGGTCCAGCAGGCTCATCCCACGACCGATATACTTCTTCGCTACACTGACGACCAGGCGCAAATTGGCCTCGGTCAGACGGCGCTGAGCTTCCTCGCCATCTTCAACGATGCGGCGGCTCGCATGCGGCTTAAGCAGTTCGGCCTTGCCACGCTCCATGCGTAGCGCCAGCCGTACCTCTTCCTCCGCGGACAGCAGGGGAACACGCCCGATCTCGCGCAGGTACATGCGCACGGGATCATCCAGACTGCTCTCAAGATCAGCGACGACGATGCCGAAGCCATCGTGCAGATCTTCCCACTTGGTCTCCGCTATGACTTCAACATCCACTTCGTCCTCCGGTCCGGGTTCCCAGTCAGCCGGGGGCTCCTTCGTCGGATCCAGGGCGTCCATAGGTTCCTCGTCCTGCAGCTTAGCGAACAGGTCGTATGACTCACCCCCATCGGTAGGCGTCACAAAACTCCCACCGGTGGTAGCATGCAGACCTATATTCTCGATATCAAAGACATCTTTCGAGTCGCCCAGTAGCGACTCTTCCCCGAAGGGCGTATAGGCACCACTCAATGGCTCCGTGTTCATACGCTCATTGTGTACGCGATCAATGACTTCTTGTTCCTGATTCACCATTCTGGCATCCCCCTTCAGAAAACAGGCATATAGTATAACGAATGAAAGACAATAAACGTCCTGTCTCCTGTCCAATTTGATAAGAATAATTCCAGGTCCTTGGTACTTGAGACGACTCTTAGTAACAACCAGCTTGAAGGGTGCTTATCCCTGTAGATGGGTCGCCGAATCGATAGTCCGTATTTGTTGGGAGAGTGCTGCCACGTGCTGCTTGAATTCCCGCACTGCCGCACTATCTCCGCTCTCTTTTGCTTCACGCAGAAGATAGCCTAACTCGATATTCAATTGTATAAGCCTCATGCGCTTGAGCCGGGTGGCACACTGGACGGCGGCTTTGATCAGCCCTGCTCCATCAAGCGATGCTCCTACCCCAGCACTCTTTTGCGCCCTGGCAAGCGTTTCCAGCAACGCGGATGGCATGTGCTGCTCTAAGGGTTGATGAGAGGAGGAAGAGCCACGTTTTTGATACACAGAGTTGAGAATGTGGTACAACTCTCTCGTGTCCGTCCCGATAAAGTCACCATCGTTTATTATACCACAAACATAGGAACTTAACCCAGGATTTTGCACGAGTAGCCCAATCAGGTAGTCCTCCCATTGTACCCTATCATCAAATGCTCTGTCAAGCCCGCTGATCTTGCCCCTGCCACCACTATCCGCTCTGTCGCCAGCCCCGGCAGAGACTCCCAGCTCGTCCTCCATGTCGCTGGCTGACCCCGGCTTTCCACGAGAGCTGCCCGCGTCGCGCCCTTGTTGTCCTCCCCTGCCAGAGCGCGCTGAGGTGGACCCCCCAAAGTCGGCGGTGACCGCTGTGGAGTGCTGACCCCGCAGCACGCGCTGTAATTCAGCGTGCAAACTGCGCTCGTCGATGGTGATCATGCCGGCCAGCTTGCGGATATAGGCATCGCGCTTCACGCGATCAGAGATCACGCCTATCACCGGCAGCAGGCGCTTGGCGGCCTCGGACTTGCCATGCGGCTGGCGCAGGTCGAGCCCCACGGTTTTGGCCACGAAGTAGTAGTCCACCAACGGCAACGGGTGGGCCACCGCGTAGGCCCACTGCGCGAAGTCGCGCCTGATGACCTCGTCGGGATCTTCACCCGGCGGTAGCCGCAGAACGTTGATCTCCGCGTCGATCTGTTCCTCCAGGCGAATGATCCCCTGTGGACCGCCACGCTTGCGTCCCTTCGCCGGCGCCGACAGTGGCACGGGTACTACTGTGCGGTCGAATGACTTCTGGGCCTCCTGTATCCCGTGTTCGGTGGCGGCGATCCCTGCCGCGTCGGGGTCCAAAGCCAGCGTCACTTGCCGGGTGAGCTTCTTAATTTGTTGAATGTGCTTTTCTGTGATGGCGCTGCCGATGCATGCCACTACCTGCCTTGTTCCATACTGGTGAGCGATAATTGCATCTACATAACCTTCAACGATGATTACCTGATTTGCTAACTTGATAGCATCTTTGGCATGGTTGAGCGCATACAGCACGCTGTTTTTTTCAAACAGCAGCGTCTGCCGGGAGTTGAGATACTTGGGTTTGTCTTCCCCCAAGGCACGACCTCCAAAGCCTATCACGCGCCCCCGGAGGTCACGGATAGGAAAGATCAGCCGGTTCCTGAAGTAGTCGTAGACCCCGCCACCTTTGTCCTCCTCGCGCGCATTCGCCAGGCTCGCCTCGACCAGTTCGTGCTCGCTATAGCCCTGCGCCAGCAGGTAGCTACTGAGCGCATCCCAGTTATCGGGGGCGTAGCCCAGGCCGAAGGTGATCACAGAATCGGTTGAGATCCCACGGCTCTGCACATAGGCCCGCGCCTCCGTCGCCTCCTTTGAGCGCAACAATACCTGGTGAAACCATAGTTGCGCCTCTTCGTTGAGTTTGCGCCGTCTCTCCTTGTGCGCGCCGGTCTCGCGCATCTCTTCGAGGCTGCGACCCAGCCCCGGCTCATCCTCAACCTGTACACCGGCCTTCTCCGCCAGGTACAGCAGGGCATCATGAAATTCCAGCCCCTGCTGCTTCTGTACAAAGCTGAAGATATCCCCGCTCTCATGACAGCCAAAACAGTACCAGTGCTGCGTCTCTCCAAAAACGTAGAACGACGGTGTCCGCTCGTTATGAAACGGGCAGGCACCCTTGAAGGCCTTCCCCGATTTCTGTAAGCTGACAACCAGCCCGATCTCCTCCACCACATCGACGCGCGCTTTAATTGTCTCGATGACTGATGACATATTCTGCTTAACCCTTGACACTCCGCGCTCAATGCGGCTGACCGGTTTTTCTTAACAACTGATATAACGAGCCATATCCCAGAAAGTCGCGCCAGCATATCCAAATACACGCTATGAGCAGCATACATATCCCTATGGTACTATTTCCCCCTTTGTAAATCCGCTTTTCCCTTTTGTTTTCAACACCCTATGAGTGAAACCTTGCCATCCCACCTCAACCGCAGAGAATTCGGAGTTATCCACATATCCACAGCCCCTACGTACTACTATTATATATTTTTTAATTAAGATAAATATTACAGTAGTAGTAGTAGGGGCTGTGGATATGTGGATAACTTGGGAAAAACGTGTTTTTTGGTGATAACCCCCTGTAAGCTTACAAGGACTTCCCAGGCTGTCCCAGACCACCTGCAAAAAGTTATCCACAGGCCCGAAAAACAGCGGTCGCTCTGTGGATGAGTGGTGGATACAATGGGGATAAGTCGAGAGGTAGTGTGGATAACTTCAAAGGGTTGCGGGCAACAAAGGTAGAATGTGGATAACTTATCCACAGAGAATGTGGATAAGTTTTGAGGCTTATCCACCGCTTCGGGAAATTGTGGATAAGTTATCCACAGAGAATGTGGATAAGTCTAGCCTTGCCGCCTGCTTTGTGGACAATGTGGATAAGTTATCCACAGAGAATGTGGATAAGTTCTTAATACTGCCTGTTATGTGGATAACTCCAAAAAAGTGCCGCAGAAGTCTGGCGCGGGACTTTTGCACAATTTCGCCGGGTTATCCACAATTTGCGCCGATTTATCCACCTTTTGCGCAAAAAACCCATCATAGCCAACTTTATGTCAAGCTATTCAGCGAAAACAGCTAAAATCGTATGCATAATATGCACAGAGATCTCTGTGATAGCTTTAACCTGTTACTGCCTGCTCTGTGGATAATGTGGATAAGTTATCCACAATTTGTGTGGATAACTGTCTTACTGAAAGATAGTCAATATTATATATGTCGATGGAGTTTGCTATTACCGCCTGCTCTGTGGATAATGTGGATAAGTTATCCACAATTTGTGTGGATAACTGTCTTACTGAACAGTGTTCATTTTCAAGCTTGTCGATGGAGTTTGCTATTACTGCCTGCTCTGTGGATAATGTGGATAAGTTATCCACAATTTGTGTGGATAACTGTCTTACTGAAAGATAGTCAATATTATATATGTCGATGGAGTTTGCTATTACCGCTTGCTCTGTGGATAATGTGGATAAGTTATCCACACAAATTGTGGATAACTCAAAATCACTGGTTGCTTTGTGGATAACTGTAGATTTGGCTTGCTTCTGGCTCGATGTATCTGCATGATGTCGTGTGTAAGTATGTAAGTGATTGAATACGGTTTTCAGATGATGTATAAAATTTTATACCATCTAAATGCTATCCAGACTATAAAACGCAGCGGACGCAATAAATCAGGTTTCTACGAAGCAAAGTATGGTTTTGTGTCGTGAGGTAAAGGGGATGGTTTTGTGTCGCGAGGGACAAAAAGTCTCGTGGAACAGGTCGGCTCGTCTTGAGTTATCCACATGATTGTGGACAACTCATTGAAAAATGTGCAGAACTCGCTTTTTATGGCAATTATATCCTTGTTGTTCGGTAATGCCGGCTAAGTTCGGAGTGTAGCCATTCCTATAACAATATGGCAGCGGGTCAGAACACATTCTAAACGGTGAGGTAGCTCATCTCTATCTTATTCGATGCTGATGCGCGGATCAATCATAGCGTAGCCCAGATCGGCCAGGGCGTTGCAGATCACGACCGCCACGCTTACCAGCACAGTTGTAGCCTGGATGACGGGGTAATCGCGGTCACCGACAGCGTTAATAGTGATATAGGCGAGACCAGGAATATTAAACAGGTTCTCAGTGATGAAGAGGCCAGTCACGATGAAGGCCAGGGAGTAGCCAATATAGCTGAAGAGTGGGATGCAGGCATTGCGCATAGCGTGCAGCCAGATTACCCGGCGTTCACTGAGGCCTTTCGCGCGTGCTGTGCGTATATAATCCTGCCCCAATGTCTCCAGAATGGTGGCCCTGGTGATGCGCGAGAAGTAGGCGGCCCCGGTGGTAGCAGTGATGAGTACCGGGCCGATATGGGCCTGCCAGGAGTCCCAACCCGCCACAGGCAGAGATGGCAGGTTCTGGTCATAGAGCCAGACCATAGCCAACTGAAATACAACAATCAGCGCGATATCGGGAATGGCATAGAACACAAGTATAGTCGTAGACAGCGACGTATCAACATGCGTATTGGCGCGCAGGGCCGCGAGAATGCCAATGGGAATGCCGATAAGGATTGTGACGGCCAGCACCTCCAGGCCCAGATCAACAGAGGCAGTAAGGCCATCTTTTAGCACATCCCACGCCGGGCGATTCTCATAATGAAAGGAGAGGCCGAAGGTGCCATGCAGGCAATTGTTCAGGAAGTTGTAGTATTGCTGCCACCAGGGCAGGTCCAATCCATACGTGTGGAGCAACTGGCTGTAAAGTTCAGGTGTATAGTGCAGCCCCAGCAGAGCGCGAACCGGGTTTCCTGGGGCGATATAGCCCATGATGAAGGTGATAAATGTGACGCACAGCAGGACGAAGACCAGGCCAATGGCGCGTGAAAGCAGAAAGCGGTACATGGCGGATACCTTTCGTGGAGACGGGTGAAATATGCTTGTTCTTTTGTACCTCTCTCCAATATATACGGCCTATCTATGCCGTGAGTAACAAAGATCTCTCTTCTTGTGGTTAGAATTTTCTCAGCCAGGAAAAATCTATTGTCAAACTTTTATGATGTATGGTATACTAGGAGCGAAATGGGGAGATGAGCGGTCTCGCCAGGGGTAGCGCCCGGCGGGCTGGTCGGAAACCTGGTCCGTTGTAGTGTAGTAGCGTAGCTCGTTCGTATACTGGATAAGGAAGACCAGCGAGCGCATCATTGCACGAGTCGGTATACCGGGGTGTAGCGCAGTCGGCTAGCGCGCAGCGTTCGGGACGCTGAGGTCGGAGGTTCAAGTCCTCTCACCCCGACCAAATTGGCACTCTCGCTTTCTTGGGCACAGTTTGAAATGAGTGGCATCTCCCAGGAGAATATAGTGAACATGACCTACCAGCAGCACTCACGCGCTTTCGCGGACCGCCGGCCTACACCGGTGGACGGTACGGAGAGTACCGGCGCGACGGCGGAGTGTCCGGGTCATCTCTATCACTCAGGACCACTGCCGAGTCTACTTGAACGTGCAAGACGTTTGCCTCCTTATCCGCCCAGTCGTCGTCGCAGGTGGCGCTAGAAGCTGAGAGGCCGGTGGGTTGTTTCCCCTCCCACTCCTGTTCTCTCGCGTTGCTTCTCCTCGCTGTCTGCTACCGGTATAGGCTCTGACAGAGAGGAAGGAACGCTACCATGCCTGTTCTTGTCCTAAATTCCTCTTTACAGCCTCTCTCGGTTATTCCTGAGCGCCGTCTCATCGTCTTGCTGTCTAAGCAGAAGGTGACCTTCGTGGACGACGATGTGCGCAGGTTGATCGAAGAGAGTATCGAGGCCCGCCGCCTGGAACTGGAGCGTCCCGTTATTGTGCAGTTGCTGGCCAATGTACGGGTGCCGCGCGTGGCCTTGCAGCCCACACGCTCGAATATCCTGCTGCGCGACGATGAAACGTGCCAGTACTGCGGCAAGCGTGGCCGTGATCTGACGCTTGATCATATTATCCCGCGTTCTCGTGGTGGTGGGAGCACCTGGGAGAATCTCGTGGCCTCCTGTAAGTCGTGCAATGGCAAGAAGGGCAACCGTTTTCTCAAAGATGTGAATATGCGCCTGATCCGCCAGCCGCACGCCTTGACGCAGGAATACGCCGGGTTCTTCCTGCTGCGCTATCCTAAGCTGCGCGAGGCCTACGAGGAATTCCTGATGAGCGCTCAATCTGGCCAGCTTAAAGGATTAAGCGCGTAGGCCGATAGATAGCAATGGAATACAGCCTGCGTGGAACGCTGAAGGTGGCAGGGTCGGAGAACGGTGGATGGGAACATGTGAAACCAGGCAACGCATGAACCCGTTCCAGTATATGCATGGCTGCTCTTGATGGGCAGCCATCATACACTGGTGTTTGCCCTGTAGAGGGTCCGCCGTGTGCCTACAGGAACGGAGATCCAGTTCGAGGTATGCATGCCTATATTCAATAAAACTATGCCAGGGGACTCTACTTTGAGGGTTGGCCCCACGTACCTGTGTCTGCATGGCCATTTCTATCAGCCTCCTCGTGAAAATCCCTTCACAGAGCAGATCCCGCTAGAGCATGAAGCTACTCCATTTAAAAACTTCAACGAAAAAATTACCGCTGAATGCTATCGACCCAATGCCGAGGCCGGCAACTTTGAGGCCATCAGCTACGATATGGGGCCGACGCTGGCCGCGTGGTTGCAGCACACCCATCCCGCTGTCTACCAACTGATCATCGACGCGGACCGGCATCACATGCAGCGGTACGGCGTGGGGAACGCGCTGGCCCAGGCATACAATCACACCATCCTGCCGCTGGCCAGCGCGCGCGATAAGCAGACGCAGATCATCTGGGGCTTACAAGATTTTCGCCATCGCTATGGACACGCTGCCCACGGCATGTGGCTGGCGGAGACGGCGGTGGACCTGGAGAGCCTGGATATCATGGCCCGCCATGGCGTGCTCTATATGGTGCTGGCTCCCTGGCAGGCCGCCGAACCCGTCGATTCCAGCGAGCCTTACCTGGTGCGGCTACCTGCCGGGCGCAGCATCACCGTCTTCTTCTATAATGCGCCGCTCTCCGGGGGCGTCTCCTTCGATTGGGATACCACCAGCAACGCAGACCTTTTCGCGGCGACCTACCTGCCACGCCACCTGGCACTAGAGAAGCTGGCGGCCGAAGAGCCTCAGATCTTGCTGGTCGCCACCGATGGTGAGCTGTACGGGCATCACCGGCCCTGGCGCGATAAGTTCCTGGCGCGCCTGGTCGAGCATAGCGCGCCCGAATATGGGTTCGAACTCTGTACCCTGGAGCGTTACATGCAGATGTACCCGGCGACGCAGGAGGTGCAACTGCGCCTGCCGAGCGCCTGGAGCTGCTCGCATGGTGTGGCGCGCTGGGATAGCGGTTGCGCGTGTACGGAGGGAGACAGCAGTTGGAAGCCAGGACTGCGCCGCGCGCTCAACAATCTGGCTGTACGTGGCGATGAGTTGTTCCAGCAGCACGCGGGCGAGACGCTGAGCGATCCCTGGGCGGCGCGCGATGTCTACCTGGCGCTGCGCAATGGCTGGGTCACACAGGAGAATTTCTGGGCGCGCTACGGCAAACGACGGCGCGCGCCTGCTGACCCCCAGCAGGCCCGGCACACGTTGTTGCTGCTCGAAGCCCAGTACTACCAGCAATACAGTTTCACAAGCTGCGGCTTTTTCTTCGAGGACCTGGACCGCATTGAGCCGCGCAACGATATCGCCTTCGCGCGGCGCGCGATCAGTCTGACCTGGCAGGCCACCAGCGTCGATCTGCAACAAGATTTCTTGCGCGACCTGGCGGCCGCCAAAAGCTGGCGGCGACCTCTCAATGGCGAGGACCTGTATCGTCAGCTCCCGCTGGTTACCCCCGGTCTGCTGCCGCCGCTGCCATCACGCTCAGCAACTATACGCGAGCAGGAGGACGTAGCTTAAAGGAGCATCTCCCAATGGCCGAAAACTGGAGTAAAGAGACGCGCCCCGTGGGGCCGCAGAATATACAGACACAGGAGAGCTTGCCGCAAGAGGCTGCCTCTCCGGTCGCGGAAGTGACGACCTCCATCATAGGGGCAGCACATGGCGACGAGGCGTCGCGCCGCTTTCTCCTGCGCGTGGTGCAGCCAGGGCTGGCCGGCCTGATGGATGGCTCAGTCTCGACGCTGGCGCCTATCTTCGCCGCAGCCTTTGCTACCCATCGTCCGTGGATCGCGTTTATCGTGGGCATGGCGGCGGCCACCGGGGCGGGTATCAGCATGGCGTTCTCCGAGGCGCTCTCCGACGATGGCGCGCTCACCGGGCGCGGTAAACCGGCCGTGCGCGGCGCGATTACCGGGGGCATGACATTCTTGGGAGGATCATTGCATACACTGCCATTCCTGGTGTCAGATCTGCACATCGCGCTGCTGATCGCCTATATCGTCGTCGCCGTGGAACTCGTCGTCATCGCCGCCATTCGCCACCGCTTCTTCGGCACGCGCTGGTGGCTCTCGATATTGCAGGTCATCGGCGGGGGCGCGCTGGTCTTTACCGCCGCTTTAATCTTCGGCAATGTATGAGAGGTAGGAGCGCCGTTGACAACATCGGCTCCCTACGATAGGTGGCGCGCAAGTGCCTCGTCGAACGCCAGGCCTGGGATTGTCCAGTCGGTTATGGGTGTATAGACCTGCCGCCTCCACTGGTAGGGCAGTTCCACCACCAATCCAGGGCGCGGGGCCAGGCGCGCCATAGACAACACATCGTGCAACACGGTCTCTTGCTGGATGCGTTTATGCGGCTCTCCGAAGGCGTGTCCAAAGGGCCAGTGGAGGAAGAGCATGCGGGGAGCCTTCACCTTCAGCGCCAGTTCCTGGACCAGTGCCAGCGCGACGGTTGTGACACCACAGGCCTCGATTTCGCGTGCGATCAGTCCCACGGACCGTGTGCAGATGGGTCAGGCAGGCACCAGGATTGCCAGGTCGACGTGAGCCTGCGCGAGGAGCGCGCCGACCTGCTGACCGGGGGCCTGAAGCTCCTGCGGATACTCGACGAAGCCAAAGCCATAATGGGCGTCCGCCACCCGCCCGATGATACCCGCCGCCTCCAATTCCAGCAGCCGCTCCAGGGGAAAGACCAGGTTTGGGTCAGCGCCCGCGTCTCGCTGGTCGTAGTGTTCGTGGGTGATACACAGTTCCTCGCGCGAGGCGCCGCGGGGGATGACGCGAAACGATGCGTCCGAATGCAGGTTGAACGGCGGCTGGGAGCAGAGATGCACGCCGCCGGTGCTTACCAGGGCCACCATGGCCTCGGCGAGTGGTCGCTTCAGCGGCGTCCAGGGAATGTCGCCGGATACACGTATGCGCTTCAAGCGGTATTCCAGGCCGCCCAGGGTTCTCCCCAGCCAGTACGCCGCTCGTCGTCCCCACGCGGTATCCGTGCTAAGTGGCAGCAGGCGCTCGCGCAGCCGTCCTATAGATGTCAGGCGTGATTGCTTGTTCATGATGAATAGTATAGCAGATCAGTACCACTCCTCGCGCTTTATGTTATAATGAACCTCAATTCTGATTTTATCCAATAACCTCCAGGGACGGACGCGGTATTCCTCATGAAAAGACGAGGTGAGCCGTTGCTTCTACGCGTGAGGGAGACCGAAAGAAAGAGTGGAGGGGCTATGAAGCCACTTGTTGCCATTGTGGGCCGACCAAACGTCGGCAAATCCACATTTTTTAATCGTATGATCGGGGAACGGCGCGCCATCGTGGAAGACCTGCCGGGCACCACCAGAGATCGCATCTATGGCGATAGCGACTGGAACGGGCGCGATTTCATTTTGATAGATACCGGCGGCCTCGAACTGGGGACCGCCATTCCCGTGGGCCAGGTGGGCCTGAACGGGCAACCGGGGGACATCACGGCGCGCGTGCGCGCGCAGGCGGGGCTGGCCATCGACGAGGCCGATGTGATCGTCTTTATGGTCGATGCGCGCTCTGGCATTACCGCCTCCGATGAAGAGGTGGCCCAACTGCTGCGCCGCACCAAAAAAACCGTGATCCTGGCGGCGAACAAAGCCGATAACATAACGATGCGCCAGAATGCCGTTGAATTCTACGCGCTGGGCCTGGGTGAACCCGTGGAGATCTCTTCCATCCAGGGAACCGGGACCGGGGACTTGCTGGACCTCATCGTAGAGGCCCTGCCTCCGGACGAGGAGCCTGCAAGCGACGAAGAGGAAGAGGACACCCCGCGCGTCGCCATCGTTGGCCGCCCCAACGTCGGCAAGTCATCGTTGCTCAACGCGGTGCTGGGCTTCGAGCGTTCGATCGTGAGCGAGGTGCCTGGCACGACGCGCGATGTCATCGATACCGAGGTCATGTTTCAGGACCGCAAGCTGATCCTGGTCGATACTGCTGGCATCCGCCGGCGAGGTCGCATCGGGCCTGGCATCGAAAAGTACAGCGTTCTGCGCGCTAGCCGCGCCATCGACCGCTGCAACGTGGCCATTATGGTGATCGACGCCAGCGAGGGACTGGCCGCCCAGGATACGCATATCGCCGGCGAGGTTCACGAAAAGGCCAAGGGCGTAGTGGTGGTGGTCAACAAATGGGACCTTGCCCAGCAGCAGCGCCGCGCCATCCGCGAGGGGGATTTTCCGAAACCCGACGACGAGATCGCCGATGCCGAGCGCTACCGCAAGATCATCGCGGAGGGCCTGAAGTTCATCCCCTACGCGCCCATCATCTTCACCTCCGCTAAAACCGGCTACCATGTGCAGACCCTGCTGGACACAACGCTGCGTATCGCCGATGTGCGCTTCATGCGCATCCCCACCTCGCGGCTCAACGAGGCTGTGCAGGATGCCATTCGCCACCATCATCCCACCACGGTACGCGGCCGGCAACTGAAAATCTACTACGCGACCCAGGTGCAGGTGAACCCGCCGACCTTCGTCTTCTTCGTGAACCATCCCGAATACGTGCATTTTGCCTATGAGCGCTACCTGGAAAATCGACTGCGCGACACCTTCGATTTCACAGGTACCGCCATCAGGATGTTCTTCCGCGAGCGCCCAAAGTCGGAACGGTAATTAGACCAACAATCGCGGGAGACCTCCCGTC
>JALYTT010000572.1 GCA_030854145.1 Chloroflexota bacterium
GGCTTGCCTCGCCCGTGGTGGCCGACGCGGGCGAGGCAAGCCAGCGCCCCTACACGGACTGTGCGCACAGATGATGTAAACGCCATGAGCAACGGTCATGCGTTTTGTGCCGCCCGCGCTTCCTTGATGATCTCATGCAAGCGGCAGGGGTGAAGCGGCATTTCGCGTATGCGCACACCAAAGGGGGAGAGTGCATCATCGATAGCCGAGGCAAAGAGGGCGGGAACGGGGATCACCCCGGCCTCGCCAGCGCCCTTCACGCCCAGCGGATTGAGCGGAGAAGGCGTCTCGACATGCTCAACGATGAGAGCCGGAATCTCCCCCGTGGTTGGCAGCAAGTAATCCATAAAGCTGGCATTCGTGAGCTGCCCTTCTTCGTTATACACGAGCCGCTCGTAGAAGACGCCACCGATCCCCTGGGCGATCCCGCCGTGAACCTGGCCCTCTACCACCATAGGATTGATCACGCGCCCGCAGTCATGGACCGCCACATACTTCACGAACGTCACCATGCCAGTCGTGAGGTCAACCTCGATAATCGCCCCATGTACGCCGCTGGCAAAGCTGCCGTGCGGGGGACTATAGAAGGCCGTCTCGTCAAGCCCTGGCCCGCTTCGTCCCTCCGCCAACGCCGGTCCGGGGCGCGAGCCTGCCAGCTTCATAGACATCAGTTTGCGTGCGTTCTCGCCATACGCGTAGCGTAGCGGGTTGGCCGAGATCGCCACCTGGCCCAACGTGAGCGCACGGTGGGGGGCATCCCTGACAAACACCTTACCACCGGCCAGCTCGATATCCTCCGGCGCGGCCTCGAAGAGATCGGCGGCGACCTGTTTGGCCTTCTCGCGCACCTTGACGGCCGCCAGGTGCATCGCCGATCCGGCGACAGTAGCGGCACGACTGGCAAAGGTGCCAACGCCCCAGTAAAATGCCTGTGAGTCGCCGGTCGTTACCATCACATCCTGCGGGTCCACGCCTAGCTGCTCTGCCACGATCTGGGCGAAGGTGGTATAGTGCCCCTGGCCCTGGTTGCTAATGCCCGTGGCGGCATACACGCGCCCATCCGACTCGACGCGGACCTGGGCCCCTTCGTAGGGGCCGATACCCGTACCCTCGACATAATAGCCAACGCCCAGGCCGAGGTAGCGCCCTTGCGCGCGTGCCTCCGCCTGCATGCGTGGGAAGTCTGCATACCCCAACGCGGCCTTCAGCTTGTCAAGCCCGGCCTGGTAGTTTCCACTATCATAGATGGTGGGGCCGCCGTCCTGATAGATCAGCCCCACATCCCAGGGGAACTCATCGGGCCGGATGAAGTTGCGCTCGCGCACCTCCAGACGGTCCATATGCAGCTCGCTGGCGATACGATCCATCATGCGCTCCATCACAAAGACGGCCTGGGGTCTTCCCGCGCCGCGATAGGGGCTGACGGGCACCTTATTGGTATAGAGCACCGTGAACTCGCTGGAGTAGTGCTTCAGGCGATAGGGGCCGGGGAGGGTACAGGCGGCGATGATCGGCACGATGATGCCATAGGGGATATAGGCCCCGGTATCGTGGATAAAGCTATCGCACACAGCCAGCAGCATCCCCTGATCATCGAAGGCATACTCGACCTCGTGTACCTGGCCGCGCTCCTGGTTTGTGGCAATGAAATTCTCGCGCCTATCCTCGATCCACTTGACGGGTCTGCCAAGCCGGATAGAGGCAAACGGTGCCAGAATCTCTTCAGGATAGAACATCATAATTTTGGAGCCGAAGCCGCCTCCCACATCAGGCGCGATCACCCGGACCTTGTGTTCCGGCAGGTGGAAGATGGCCGCCAGGCCGTTACGGATGGGGATGGGCCCCTGAGTCGATATCCAGCAGGTGAGCATGCCCTCGAATGGTTCCCAGCGCGCCACGATGCCCCGGCACTCCATGGGCATAGAGGACCCGCGCTCTATCGTCAGCGTTTCGCGGATCACATGCGGCGCGCTGGCAAGCACGGTATCGGGGTCACCGGTGACCTGCACAAAGTGCGCGGCAATGTTGCCTGGCACGTCTGCATGCACCAGCGGCCCGTTCTCCGCCCCAGCCGTCTCCAGGTTATGCACAACGGGACGCGGCTCGTACTCGACATCAATGAGTTCGAGCGCATCTTCGGCGATATAGCGGCTCTCGGCCACCACAAAGGCCACCGCCTCACCAACATAGTGGACCTCGTCGCGCGCCAGGGGTAGTTGCGTGCGCGGCTGCGTGAGGGCATCATGGGGCACCAGCAGCGGGGATGGTTCCAGTACATCGCCAAGGTCGCGCGCCGTCAGCACCAGGTGGACGCCGGGGAGCGCCAGCGCGGCGGTGGTGTCGATGGACACGACACGGGCCTGCGCGTAGGGGCTGCGCAGCACGGCGGCATGCAGCGTAGTGGGCAGGTCGATGTCATCGACATAGGTGCCGCGCCCGCGCAGCAGGCGGGGATCTTCGGTCCGTTGTACGGGTGCGCCAAACCAGCGTGTCGCCATTAGTCCACCTCCGTGTGCGGCTCGTGCAGGTATGTTGCCGCGAGCTTGACTGACTCAACGATGTTCTGATAGCCGGTGCAGCGGCACAGATTACCAGAGAGGCCATGACGGATCTCCTCTTCGCTGGGAGTAGGGTTCTCGTGCAACATGGCATGCACCGTCATCAGGATACCGGGGGTGCAGAAGCCGCATTGCAGACCATGTTTCTCTTGAAATGCCTGCTGGATAGGGTGCAGATCGCTACTGACACCGGCCAGCCCCTCGACCGTCGTGATCGCCATGCCATCGGCCTGAATCGCGAACATCAGGCAGGAGCGAACCGCCTCACCGTTCAGCAACACCGTGCAGCAGCCGCAGACTCCGTGTTCGCAGCCAACATGGGTCCCTGTGAGATGAAGCGTGTGGCGCAGGAAATCTGAGAGCAGCAAGCGCACCGGGACCGGTTGCTCATAGAGGTGGCCGTTGACGGTCACAGAGAGAGGACATTCTTCGGCGAAAGAAAGAAGTTCTTCATGCTCTTGCATGTGGCGCATGCCCTTTCTATATCTGAGCGCATTTATGCTGTGCGGCGCTCCCAGGCAGTTTTCAATACACGTTTGGTAAGTTCAACGGCGAGATCACGGCGGTAGGCGACCGTGGCATGCACATCGCTCATATCCTCGCTCACCACAGCGCGGGCCAGCTCCGCCGCGTCATTGAGCACTTTTTCATCGACAGCGCTGCCGGTGAGCGCGTTCTCAACGGCCCGTGCGCGCACAGGGGAACCGGCAACACCAAAATAGGCCACCTGGGCGGAGAGACAGCGATCATCCAGCGCGGGCGTGAGTACGGCGACGGCGCCCACGAGGGCGAAGTCACCGGCCCGGCGCGTGAATTCCATACAGGCCCAGCCAGCCTGCGGCGGAATCCAGGGGAAGCGCACCTCTGTGATCAATTCATCCGGCTCCAGGCTGGTGCTGAGATAGCCCGTGAAGAGTTCTTCCGCCTTGAGTATGCGCTCACCGCGTACACTTTGCGCAACCACTTCACCGTTGAGACAGGTAAGCAGAGCGGGCAGTTCGGAGGCGGGATCAGCATGCGCGATACTACCGGCCACCGTGCCCCGGTTGCGTATCTGGACATGGCCGATATGTTGGATCGTCTCAACCAGCAGAGGGTGCTGATCCAGGATCAACCCGGTACGCTCGGCCTGCCGCTGGCGAACGCTGGCTCCAATCGCTACATAGCCATCTTCACTTTCAATATAGTGTAGTTCCGAAATACGGTTGATGTCTACAAGGTAGGCCGGTCCCGCCAGGCGCATATTGAGCAACGGGATCAGACTCTGACCGCCCGCCAGCGTCTTTGCCTCGTCAGCATAGTGCTGAAGCAAGGCCAGCGCTTCATCAAGTATACGTGGGGCGCAGTACTGAAAACGCGGTGGTTTCATAGGCTTCTCTCCACCTCCTATTTTAGGAATACCCCTAAGAGTAAGGGCATTGCGCCATTCTGTCAAGCCTTTTGGGAGATTTCGCAGGGCTTTGGAGTGTACCCGAAATACAGGATTTGCAGTAATAGAGAGGATCGCGATCCTTTGTCCTGAAGTGAGGAAACGCCCAGCTTTATGCCCTCTCTTCGGTACTGCTGAAAAGCGAGT
>JALYTT010000120.1 GCA_030854145.1 Chloroflexota bacterium
ACCATGGGGACGGCGAGGCAAGCCACGCGCTACGAGCCTTGCATCATCGCTGGCTACGCCATTCGTGCTCCAGAACGGCATACAGCAGGGTATCTCGCCAGTAGCCCTTCAGCCATTCATGTTCGCGCAAACGGCCTTCCTGGCGCATGCCGATCTTCTCCAGCACGTGCGCTGAGGCCACATTCTCTGCCAGGCACCAGGCCCAGATGCGGTGCAGCCCCATATCGCGAAAGCCCAGGGTGAGGAGCCTGGTGGCGGCCTCAGTCGCGTAGCCATGACCCCAGTAGCGCGGGTCCAGTTCGTAGCCGATGTCGGCCTCGCGGGCATCGCGTGTTTTCATGCGGATGCCACAATTGCCAATCAGCGGCCCGTTGGGTGCCAGCGTGATCACAAGCTGAAATTTCGTCCGAGGCTCCTCCGTGCGCTGCGTGAGGAACATGCGCACAAACGCGCGTACGTCCTGCTCTGTGCGCTGCGTCCAGGGATTGTAGCGCAGGTAGCGCGGGTCGGACTGGTAGGCGAGCACCACCGGCCAGTCCTGCTCTTCAAACTCACGCAGCACAAGGCGCTTTGTCGTCAAGATCATTGCTAAACCCTGTCACAATAGGAGCGCAAAATGCTCATAGCGCCATTGTACTACAGTTCGTTTCCTTTTTGCATCCGCGTTAATCTTAACATCCAGGGCCATTCAAAAATCGTGCCTGCCATGATCCATCGTATGATCCGTCGTGCGTGCCCCTACGCGAATCGGGAAGATCTAACATGCCATCGTGAACGGCGTCTCTATCTTCACGACCCCGGTGAGGCTCTTTAGCTGGCTTTGCCAGGTGGTGGCATTATAGCCAGTCGTTGCCAGTATGAGCGTGTGGGTGTGTGCAAAAGAGCTGGCCTGGGTCATCGGATGCCAGGTGGGCTTCCTGCCCTGGGCGCGTGCCTGCTCGTAGCAGGGATCGGCCACGCGGAAGCCCAGGTTGTTGGTGGCATCGAGGGCATTCGCGTACGAGGTCGCGCTCGTGAAGATGACCTGGATAGAGGTAGCTGCCTGCGATGCTGGCAGGAATCGAGGACCGTTCCCAACGCGTTGCATCGGGCAACTATGTGTCCTAAGAGCCTCAACCTTCGCGATGCCGGGGGTGGCGCCCAGGCGATCAAACCAGAGCGGGGCGGAGTTGGTAGTTGCTGCAACCGTCAGGGTATGATAGCTGGCATATGTATCTTTGTTACCACCTGGGACCCACTCAGAGAAATGACACTCGGCGAATGTCTTCAGGCCCATGCTGGTCGCAATCCCCAAGGCCTGCTGGTAGGTGGTGGCTGCTGTAAAGGTTACCCAGGCGGTATAGACGGGGTCCAGCGGTTGCGGCAGCTCCGCGATGGCATAGTGCCAGAGTAGTTTGCCGTCGCTGACCCGCAGTGCCTGGATATGCCCGGCCTCGTCACCCATGTAGGCCACATCTTCGCCCACCACGTCCGGAGCGCCCGCGAGGGAAGATTCGCCGGAGGTGGGTACATCCTTCTGCCAGAGTAAGCTGCCATCGCTGGCGCGCAAAACGGTTACCGGGCCGGTATAATTGATCACAAGACCATTGGCCACAACCAGGGGTCTGAAGGAAAATCCGGGAGCATGCTGCCAGAGCAGGTGGCCGTCCGTTGCGCGCAAGGCCACTATAGGCCCATCGGAGCTGCCAAAGTAGACAACATCATTGACGACAACTGGCTGCTCTACAATTGGACCGGGATAGTTGCTGATCCGGTATTGCCAGAGCGGCACACCATCGCTGGCGCGGTAGACAAAGACGCCCTGGTTACTGGCTATGTAGATGCTACCATTCGCCACCACAGGGGTGATAGGGATTGGAGGGCCATGCTGATCGCCTGGTGTCGAGTGATGCCAGACGAGAGTGCCGCTATTGGTATGGATCGCGTAGATTGCTTTGTTAGTCGTCGCGATATACACAATGCTATTGACGACCACAACTGAGCCGTTGGCCAGGCCATCGCTCCCCTCTATAGGTGCATGCCAGAGTTCCTGGCCGTCGCTGGTACGCAGGGCGTAGACATGCTGTATAAATTGCGGGTTGCCAGTGTCTCCCGACGATTGCAGCGCGTAGACAATGCCATTGCTGGCTCCCAGCAGCCCTGGCGTCACGCTGGCGAATGAGCGCTGCCAGCGTAGAGTGCCATGAAGGGCATCCAGGGCGTAGAGCGTGTACATATTCCCTTCAGCGAAGGTATCGGCATAGGCCACACCATCAAGAACCTGCACCGCCATACCTTTGGGTGACCTGAACTGCCAGATCAACTCGCCGCTACCGGCATTAAAAGCATAGAGCACGGTGGCATTAGTGCCGGCCGTAACATAGACAATATTACGAGCGACGGCGTAGACGCTCACCATGCCTCCCAGAGTATGCTGCCAGCGGATCGTCCCATCCCTGCTTCCGAACGCGTAGAGCGTCCCGTTGTCGGAGCCGGTATACGCGATGCTGTTGGCGACGACGATAGATTCCAGGTGCCCATCGGGTCTGGCCCTGGGCTTGCCATCAGTGCCAGGCTCCAGATCTGTGCCTTTCCCCTGCGGGATGTTACTGAACCCCGGTTTTGTAGAGGATGTGATTGAGGTAGAATTATAGCCACAGGCCGTCATGCTTACCAGCATGAGCAACGTGAGCAGCAGGATCGGCGCTGTTTTCCCTGGATAGGTGGGCATGGGTTTTTCCTCCCCCGGATAGCATGATACGTATCTGAGGGAGGGACGCTGGAGGAGTGTGAAAAGTTCCCGTCTGTGTAGGGGCGCCGCTGGCCCCATGCGTTGCTCCTCCACAGGGGGCGCGCTGTCGTGTTGGAACAGGGCGCAGGCCAGCGGCGCCCTGTTCCAACACGACATCTTTTGCCCTCGGTCGGATCGCGCCCCTACCCTACACGGGTGAGGCGACCAATATGTAATTATATCCCCTTTAGAGAATTCTGCCGACGCGGCGGTAGCGTGCCTCTACGAACGAATAGACGCCGTAGGCGAACAGACCGAGGGCGACGATGGCCAGGATGATTGGGCCAAAGGGCAGATGGAGCAGCTCTGCAAGAGCCGCATCCAGGCCTTTGGCTTTGCTGGCATTATGCTGGAAGGCGGCGACAAGCAGGAAGATGCCGATAATGGTGAAGACAACACCCAGGGCGCCGTAGCCCAGTCTGCCAAGGGCGACAGCCCATTTGCTCAGACGCGCGCCTGCACCTGTCAGGTAGAGCCGCCGCTTGAAGTCGGCTTTGTAGGCCTTTTTATAAAGCAGGTACAGGGCGACGCCGATGACGACCAGGCCAAGGAGAATCACCAGCGGGACACCGTAGGGCTGCTTAAGGAAAGAGGCCGTCCAGTCCTGCGTTGAGGTGGTCGTGCTCTTGCCACTATTGCCTGAGCCTAACACGAGTTGCAAGGCTCCAAATGCCAGCAGCGCGTATGACACGCCCACAACCGCGTAGCCAATGCGGCCGATGATGCCTTTGGCGTCTTTGCCTTTGGCCTCGGTATCGAAGATGGCCTGGATGAAGCTCCAGAGGGCATACGCGATCAAACCGATGGCGACGACCGCCAGGAGGAACTTGCCCAGGGGTTGATCATAGAGCACATGCAGGGCGCCGCGCTGGTCGGTTGCCTGACCACCCTGTCCGAACGCCAGCTGCAGCGCCAGGAAGCCAATGATCAGGTAGACAACGCCCTTCATCGCGTAGCCAAAGCGTGCGAAGAGCGTCATGCCTTTGCTGGTGGCCGCGTTGCGCGCTGTACCGTGCGCAGACCGCGCGGCACTTTTTACGTCGGCTCTCATGTCAGTATTTCCTTTCAATAACTCCAATAAGGATAGCGATGTACAGAGTGCATTGTTTTTTCACACGGTACACATGACGGTTATGCTTACCAGTACCTGTATGGTTAATTACTCCTAACACGGAGAACTGAGCCAAATGGATACGGGCCTGTATCCTGAGCTGTTGTGGCTGCGTGTACTTAATTACATATAGTGATATTCGTAGCAGGAGAAGGGAGAGACAATGCGCACGACGCCTGACGCTCAGGAGACGCCGGTGCCACCACCATCCAGTACGCGCACGGCAGGTGGAGAGGGCCGGCACAGCGCTCATATCCGGCATATTATAGAAGGTATCTTCTGGATCGTTGGCCTGGTAGTTTTAGCCGTCGCGTCAGTAATGACGCGCTCACATCATGATCCCTGGCCCGGTGATGTGGGATTCAGCCATGGGTTACAGAGCCTGAACCTGGGGTCGATAGGAACGGCGTTCTTCAGCTTTATGAGTTCGATCAATAACCCGATCCCCTCGGCGATCACCCTGGCGCTGTGGTTCTTTTTCATGCTTATCATGTACTGGTACCGGCAGGCGGTCTTCCTGCTCATGGCGGTGGGCGTGGGAGATTTCATGGATGTGCTTATCGGCGATTACGTGAGTCGTCCCAGGCCCAGTCCCCATATAGTGCATGTCGTGAACTCGCTTCAGTTCAATAGCTTTCCCTCGGGCCATAGCGAGCATGTGATGGTGTATTATGGCTTCTTGCTGTACCTGAGCCTCAGCAAACGCGTGCGCGAGTGGCGCTACCACTGGTTCCTGCTGCCGCTGCAAATCTTCGGCGTGCTGAACATTCTGATGGTGGGCCTCGCGCGCCTGGAAGAGGGCGAGCACTGGCTGACTGATGTGCTGGCGGGCTATCTCTCCGGCGCGATCTGGCTGCTGCTCTTCATTTTCCTGTATCGCGCGGTTTCAGATTTCCTGGATCGCAGGCGCGCCGGACATATCCAGGCGGCGTAGGGCCGATGATACTTCGCAAAGAATGCGCAACGAGAGGTAGGGGCGCCGTTTATAAGCCCGCGAGGCATGACACGTATCGGCCTATCAGGCGGGCTTGTAAACGGCGCCCCTACCTCTCGTTGTGTTCCTGTCTCTCATTTGTGAAGGCGATGATATCTCCATTGCCCCTCCAGGTAACCGAAGCATGGTGTATCATAGGTAATACATTATGCGTAAAAGGAGAAACGGCATATGACTGAGGATCTTCAAGGGTCGGAGGCACAGAAAACACCATATATCCTGGCGCTCGATATCGGGACCTCCTCGGTGCGGGCGCTGCTCTTTGATGCGGCGGGGAGCGCCGTGCCAGATGTGAAGGCGCAGCAGACCTACAAGCTCAACACGTCGAACGATGGCGAGGTCTCGGTCGATGCCGACGCGCTCGTCGATGCCGTGGCCCGCACGATTGATGATGCCTTGAAGGCGGCGGGCGCGCGCGCGCAGCAGATCGGCGCGGTGGCGACCGATACCTTCTGGCATAGCCTCATGAGCGTGGATGAGGCAAACCGTCCCCTGATGCCGCTGCTTACCTGGGAGGATACGCGACCCCGCCAGGCCGCCGCCGAACTGCGCGCGCGCCTCGATGAAAAGGCCGTCCATACACGTACGGGCGCGCTGCTGCACGCCAGCTACTGGCCCGCGAAACTGCGCTGGCTGGCGGGTGCGCAACCTGATGTCTTCAAGCGTGCAACACAGTGGCTCTCCTTTGGCGAGTACCTGCACCGCAAGTTCGTGGGGCGCTCGGTCTGTAGCTACTCGATGGCCTCCGGTACCGGCCTGCTTGTCACGCGCTCCCATGCCTGGGATAGTGAGCTGCTGGCGACTCTAGGGGTGCGTGCGGAGCAGTTGCCCCCGCTGGGAGACCTGCGCGATAGCGTGCAGGGGTTGCAGCCAGAGTTCGCTAGGCGCTGGCCCGCGCTGCGTGATGTCCACTGGTTCCCGGCTGTCGGCGATGGCGTGGCGGCGAACGTGGGGTCGGGTTGCGCGACGCCGGATAAGTGGGCGCTCTCGGTGGGCACGTCGAGTGCTATCCGCGCCATCTTACCGGTTGATAGTATTGTGCCGCCGGCTGGCCTCTGGCTCTACCTGCTGGACGCGCGGCGCGGGGTGCTGGGCGGCGCGCTGAGCGAGGGCGGGAATCTCTTCGCCTGGCTGGAGAACACGTTGCGCCTGCCAGCCCTGGCGGACGCGGAATCGCTCATCGCCGATCTGCCCCCGGACGGTCATGGCCTCACGATCCTGCCCTTCCCATCGGGCGAGCGCAGCCTTGGCTGGCACGCGGAGGCGCGCATGACCGTGAGCGGCATCCAGCTCCATACCTCGCCTGCCGACCTCTTGCGCGCCGGCTTTGAGGCGCTGGCCTACCAGATCGGCGTGGTTTACGCGCAACTTGGCAAGGTCTTGCCCTTGCGCGAGCAGGCTCCTATGTTGATCGGCAGCGGTGGCGCGCTCTGTAGCTCCCCTACCCTCCAACACGTGGTGGCCGATGCCCTGAACATTCCGCTCTCCATCTCGCGCGAGCGCGAGGCATCATCGCGCGGCGTGGCGCTGCTGGCCCTTGAAGCCCTGGGCGTCATCCCCGATGTTACGCGGGTTCCACCAGACATTGCCGAGGTTATCTCGCCCGATGCAGAGCGCCATGCCATCTATAGCCGCGCTATCACACGCCAGCAGCAGCTCTACACGCGAGAGTTCTCTTGAAAACAGGAGGAGACATGACGAAACACAAAGTATCTGTCACCATGAAGCGCGCCTACGATGAGCCTGAGGCCGGCGATGGCACGCGCGTGCTGGTGGACCGTCTCTGGCCGCGTGGTCTCTCGAAGGAACGCGCGCGTATCGCTCTCTGGCTCAAGGATATCGCACCGAGCAACGATCTACGTACGTGGTTCGCCCACGACCCCGAAAAATTCGCCGAGTTTCGCCAGCGCTACCAGGCTGAACTGCGCTCCGATGAGGGACAGCAGGCGCTACAACAACTGCGCGACCTGGCAAAGCAGGGTCCGCTTACGCTCATCTTCGCGGCACGCGATGCCCAACACAGCAATGCCGCCGTACTGCTTGATGTGTTGCAACGCGGTTCTTGATGACGAAAGGAGCATCAAGGAGGGTCGATTATGTCCTCTTTCTAGACGATATTATGTAGGGACCCGATTTATCGCGGACGCTAATCTAGTTAGAGGAGATTGAGCCATGATGACAACATTGGATATTGCGCACCTGCGACTTCACAACCAACTCATCACCCGGCGCACATTTGAAACGCCTGCCGATGTGGTGCAGTGGCTGGGCGCTGTCCAGTCGCAGGATTATGCGGCCGCCAAATGGGCGCTCGGCCTGCGCCTGCCAGGCACTACTGACGACGATATTGAGTACGCGTTCGCCAGTGGCGCGATTCTGCGCACCCATGTGATGCGGCCCACCTGGCATTTTGTCGCGCCTGCAGATATTCGCTGGATGCTGGCGCTCACTGCACCGCGCGTCAATGCAGGAAATGCCTCCAGGTATCGTCAACTTGAATTAGATGATAGCGTATTTCTGCGCAGTAATGCGGCATTGGTCAGAGCACTACAGGGCGGGAAGCAGTTGACGCGCCTGGAACTGGTGTCTGTGCTTCAGCAAGCCGGTATTACTACTGATAAGGATGATGTAGGACGCTTCACGCATATCATAATGCGCGCTGAATTGGACGGGCTTGTGTGTAGTGGCGCGAGACAAGGCAAGCAATTCACCTATGCCTTGCTTGATGAGCGGGTGCCACAGGCCCGGCCGTTCGATCATGATGAGGCCCTGGCTACCTTGACCAGTCGCTACTTTATAAGCCACGGACCGGCGACCGTGCAGGATTTCGTGTGGTGGTCAGGACTGACAGTAGCCGAGGCAAGAGCTGGCCTCGCAATGGTCAAGTCCCAACTTGTGCATGAGGTTGTAGATGGTCAGACGTATTGGTTTTCGTCGTCTATGCCACCCGCCGAAGATCTATCTCAGACGGCACACTTGCTCCCTAATTTTGACGAATACACGGTTGGCTACAGGGATCGTGGCGCCGTGTTTGACGCGTCGCACACGAACAAAGTGAACTTTCGTGGCAATATCCTCTTTAGCCACGCAATTGTGCTGGATGGTCAGGTTGCCGGCACCTGGAGGCGCACGCTAAACAAGGACGCGGTCACGATCACCTCGCATCTCTTTACTCCCCTGAACTCAGACGAAATTCGTGCCGTTACCGCAGCGGCAAACCACTATGGCGCGTTTCTGGGGATGGCTGTGAATGCCAGGTTGTAAGTGTAATACATGAGTTCACCTTATATATGGTATCATCAATGGTATAAATAGACGTATGAGGTGCATCCATGATCGATCCCCAGGGTATTCTCGCTTGCGTGGGCCATAATGAAGCTCCAGAAGAGTGGCTGATCGTCCTGCATGCTCAAGATAAGATAAGGGAGAAGTAAACGTCAATGGAGATACACCAATTATCAGAGGAAGTAGAACGCGTCTCACAAGTCTATGCTGAAAAATTCCATATAGAGCGCGATGCTACCTGGTTTATCTTAAAATTGCAGGAAGAGGTCGGCGAACTTATTCAAGCCTATCTGATGCTTTCAGGGAAAGCGCGTACAAAGGGGAAATCTTCTGAAGAGATCCAGGCTGCATTTCACAAAGAAGTGGCCGATGTGTTGTGTCAGACGCTTTTATTGGCCAGGTTTTATAATATAGATATAGAAAAAGAAATTGAGGAAAAGTGGTTGGTGTGGAATAGGGCATGAAAACAGGGCTTGCCCCCAGCGAGGCAAGCCACGCGCTACGAGACGGCGCGTGGCTTGCTGCAAGTTATGGGTAAGTTACATTGATACTACTCCCCCAGGCTGTGTTGGGCTGAGATCCCAGCGTAAACTGGAGGGTGGCGCCGTTCTGAACGAGGTGGAAGGGCAGCCAGGAGTTGGTATAGGCCTGGTTGTTCAGGGACAGGCTCTGGACATAGGGGGTGCTGTCCGAGGCATTGGGACCGCCGGTGATGAGCAGTTCGTGGCCGCCGCTCAGGTGGACGCGGGTCAGGGGGAAGAGCGGGCTGTCCAGGGCGAAGCCGCCGACGCCGGGGATCTCTGGGAAGATGCCGAGGGCCGCGAATATGTACCAGGATGACATGGCGCCGCCGTCGTCGTTGCCGCCCAGACCACCTGGCGTATTGTTGAAGACCTGCGTCTCGATGCGGCGTACCAGATCCTGGGTGCGGTAGGGCGCGCCCGCGAAGTCATAGAGCCAGGGCGCCCTGAACTCCGGCTCGTTGCCCATGAAGGCGTAGGCACTGGTAGGGCCGTCATTGAGTTTGTTGAAATGATAGTCCATACGCTCGATGGCGGTCACGGGGCCACCCATGGCCTTGAACAGGCCTGGCAGATCCTGGGGAACCATCCAGGTGTACTGCGCGGAATCACCCTCGGCGAAGCCGGCCCCACTGGTGGGATCGAAGACCTTGATGAAGGTCCCGTCGGCGTTGCGCGGCTCGATATAACCAGTGGCGGGATTGTAGAGGTTGCGCCAGTTTTGCGAGCGCTTAAGGTACACGTTATACAGACCGTTCTGTCCGAGAGCTTTGGCGAACTGCGCGATGGCGAAGTCGTCGGAGGCATATTCGAGGGTCATGGAGGCCGACGCGGGTATGCCCGTGGGTACATAGCCCAGGGTGAGGTATTGTTGCAGCCCCTCGCGCACAATATGTCTCCCAGAAAGGGTACCCGGATGCGACGCGCCGTGATCCATCGCCATCAAGGCCGCCTGGGTATCGAAGTTTCTGACGCCCAGCGCGTAGGCGGTAGCGATCACGATATCTATCGAGTCTCCCAGCATGCCGCCTGAGTTATCGTTGGCCACCTCCCAACGAGGCAGACCCCCGCCACCCTGCTCCGCGTCCATCACCAGAGATTGCAGCATATCTCCGGTCTCCTGGGGGTAGAGGAAGGCCTGTAAGCCGATAAGCGAGCGGTGCATGTCCCAGCCGGGGAAATTCTCGTACTGCACGTAGCCGCTGGCCTTGTGGATCTGCTGATCGAAGCCAATGTAATCACCGTTGACATCACTGAAGATATTCGGGTGGAAGAGCGTATGGTACAGGGCTGTGTAGAAGATCTGTTTGTTTTTGAGCGAGCCGTTGTAGACCTGGATGGTGTTCAAGCGTGCGTTCCAGGCCGCCCTGGCCTGCTGCCGGACGGCGTTGAAGTTCCAACCGGGGTTTTCGTGGGCCAGGTTCATCTCAGCGTTCTGGATGCTCACGAATGAGATGCCCACCTTTACCTGGACAACTTGCTGGCTGGTCGTATCGAAGCGCACATAGGCTCCGGAGTGGCTGCCGCTGCTCTGGCGTAACTGCGCGCTAACTTTCGAGTTGTGCCAGGTGCCGAAAGCCGTAAATGGCTGGCTAAACATAGCCGCGAAGTAGACCGTATAAGTGTTGCCCCCGCCGCAAAAATTCCCGCTCGCCGCCGAGCCGACGACCTGGTTCGTGCCGATGATCTGCACCCCGGTTCCGTTGTCAGCGTTATGCATCGCGCTGCCGCCGGTATTGATAAGCATGGTAGCGCGCTTGTTGGGTGGATAGGTAAACATCCCAAAGCCGGTGCGCGGGGTAGTGGTCAGGGCCACCTGGATGTTCGACTGGTCCAGGCGCACGCTGTAGTAGCCGGACGAGGCGCTTTCGTTGCTGTGCGAGAAGGTGGTGCTGGCGCTGGCAGTGCCGGCGGGGGAGGTATGTGAATATCCCAGTGTGGGCATAAAAGGCACATCTTGATAGGCTGAACAGCCGCGCCCGCTGAAGTGCGTGAGGCTGAAGCCGTGGATGGTGTTCTGGTTGTAACGGTAGCCGCCAGGCGCAGTTGTCGTGTCCGGACTCCATTGCACCATACCATGGGGATAGCTCGCGCCTGGGAATATGTTGCCACTATTGAAGCCGGAGCTGAGATGGGCATTCTCCGGCGCGGCTACCGTGCCGATAAACGGGTTGACGTATTGAGCAAGATCAAGATTACTTTCCGGGGGGAAGCCCAGGCCGGGCGCCGGGCGCGAGAAGATCCCGATAGCAAAAGGTGCAGCCAGCACGATCACTGCCAGGAAAACGATTCCTAGCGCGATAAATGCCTGCCGGCGGCTCACAATGGGCGCGTGGCCTCCGCGACTGCCGGGGAGCGAAATGCGCATATGCTTCGGTTCCTCTCAAATCAAATGTAGTAGGCACACCCACCTATTGGACCAACTAATCTGCTATAGTTAACACGGCTGACAGGGCAGAATCGGATAAAACTTTAAAGCTGAACAGGTGCGTTGAGCCATGGTAGATGATATCCTGAACCATGCCTGCCGATGCGCTGATGGTGGGACGCGAGGGCGCGTAGCCGTACAGCGTTACGGCTCGTTCGCCCGGCGCGAAGGTGATGCTCGCCTGCACCTTCCCAGCATCGGCCAGGGAGGTGACCCGCTTTTTGCCCAGCGAGACGAATTTCCCGCTGTCCCCTAAGAAAGCGATACCCGATGCTCCCACAGGTACAACGATGTAGTACGCGGCATCCGTCACGCTAGCGCTAAAGCTGCCGCCCGCGCGTACGATCTGGCCTTTATGGGTGAAGTAATTGTAGACGTAGACCGGTCCGTTCAGGCCGAGCGAGGACGGCGTGAAGGTCGCTGTCGTGTTCTGCCCGCGCCTGTAGGCGAAGACGTAGAGGGCCTTCATGCCAGCGTGGTCAGTATAGGTGGAGGCGACCATCGGCGTATCCTGGCCCTGTGCATCCTGGACATACATGGCATCGATGGGAACAATGGGCGCGTCGGGCTTGACGACCACGCCGTCTGCGCGGACGGTCTGCAACAGGTTGGTTTTACTTACAGTGCCGAGTGGGTCGCCCACGCCAACGACGCCGGCCGAAAGCGTTGAGAGCAGCAGATTATCGGTCTCCGTGCTCATGAACACGTCGCTCCAGGGCCAGAGACCCAGCGCGCCTGCGAGTTGGGACGTATAGAGAAAATGGGTCCAGCGGTCGCGCGTGAAGTGGTCGTCGCTCACGCGGGTGGTCAACACATTATTGTACATGCTGCTCTGCAAGAGATGGCGCGGGAGCGGCATGCAGTACTGCACCGCGATGCCATCAAACGCCATTGCCTGTGCCATATTGCCCATGAAGGCCTGGGGATCATGGAGATTGGTGGCCGGGAGCGCGCCCTGGCTGAGCCAGTCCTGTTGATAGGTCACGATGTCTGCACTCTTGAGGTAGGCCGCGATGTCACGCCAGTAGCGAGGGTCGGTGGAGACATTGCGTGACATCGTGAAGGAGGCGCGATAGGGGCTGGCGGGATCGATCCAGCGGGCATGAACCTCCAGGGGGAGGCCCAGTTGTTGCTGAAAGGCGGGCAGGCCCTGGGGGAAGAGGCTGGGGTCGGCGCTATACGTGTAGATGCCGCCTCTCCGGGCTGAGCCGTCTCCCTGCCAGTTCGCGACGCCTCCCTTCGGATACCACCAGCTATCCAGTTCCATATAGCCGAGTGGAATCCCCAGCTTTTGAAAGTCTGCTCGCACCGCCAGCAATGTGCCCGCGTACCCTTTCGCGCCCTCAAAGTGATAGTAGTAGGCCGCGCCGGTATCTGTCCAGTAACCCAGGTAGTTGAGTGGAACAGAGGCATCGTTGGCAGGTCGCGTCTTATGTTGAAGTGTGGTGAGCGCGTCCCCCCAGGTGTGGTAGGCTTGATGGAGCGTGTGATCGATGACCAGGATGGTGCGCTGGGTGAAGCCCTGCGGAAGGTTGGTAATGGCTGGATCGATGCCGCTGGCCAGCGCGCCATCCAGACCCAGTGTGATGTTCGCGACCATAAAATTCGCGGCGGGCGAGAGGATAAAGGTGTGCTGCTGTTGATCGTAGCGAACCAGGGGGCCGTCGCTGGCAGAGCCTGGGGCCGGAAAGTGGAAGTCGGGCCGCGCGAAGGTGCCGGTGTAGCCCAGGCCATACAGGTGGCCAGGGGAGCTGGTCAGGCGCGGGAAAGGGGCGCTGTTGCCTGAGGCGGCGAGGTACGTATCAGCAAACAGGATAATGGGCTGCTTCTCATACAGGCGAATGCTGCCGCTCCTGGGAGTACCGGCCCGATCCTGGTAGTCGAAAACCAACTCTTTATACAGGCCAATGGCATCGCTGCCCGGATGGAGAGTCAGATACGCCAGTGGCTGCCCTATGGTGCCGCCAAAGGTCCAATCAGGGGCATGGGACATCACCGTATACGCGCCATCGGGACGCACAGAGACGCTGATGCCCAGGGAGGATGTCGCAGTCTGCGCGGAAACCTGAGATGTAAAGCTACAGGTGGAGAGCGCAAAAATGGCAAAGAGCAGCCCTATGATGCACCTGGCCACATCTAAGCGTTTCAAAAAAGCCACCTCTCCTCTCAAAAACGGTGAAGCCACATCGTCGAATTGTGTACCTCATTGTAGCCAGGGACAGGAAGAAGCGTCAAGCAAGCTTGCCGCGCCCCTACATCTCAGGCTTCTTTTGCTTGAGAGGTGAACAGCATGGCAATATCCTTATATAGTACCGATGGGTGATACAAGTTGGAGAACGCCAAAACACTCGGTAGATTGACCTTCAACAAGGCGGGTCGATCTCCTCTTTTTACCAGACGCTCTGTATTGCGTCAATTAAAGGGGGTGAAACTTTGTCCCGTTCTGAAATGGTGTGCCGTGCCCGGTTCCTCCTCCTGATATTTACGGGAGAGCAGCGAGGGAGGAGTAGAAGGCGTCACACAGTGAGAGACGATAGTTCAGAAATGAGGGAAGAAACGCATGAATCTCAAGTCGATCAAGTATCATACCTGCTCAGAGGATAACCAGGAAGGCATCCTCATGGTAGACCCCGAAACCGAGTCCGTTCCTGTGACAGATGCGGACGGCAATATCCTGTATTACTGCACCCAGGGAAATCACGTCTTCTCCACTGGTGCGGATGCCATATTCTACCTGGGCGACCGTGAGGAGACAAACTCTTAACGTCAAGGCGATGGCTTTACCTGCGACGAGGCCGGGCAACAGTGCTGTTGTCCGGCCCGGTTTTTGTGAGCTACCTTTTCTCATCGTTCGCCTACCAGGTCGTTCGTGGTGCAACTCTCAGTAACCCCATGCGTATTTTATAGAAGAGAGAGTGTTTAAAACGACTCAAAGGAGAACACCTATGAGCACAGACAATACACAGGAGCAGCCCGCGAGCAGGGGCAAGGTTCAGGTGGGAGATGCTGCCCCAGATTTTACGCTTCCCAATGCCACAGGATCAGAGGTCCATCTGCGCGATTTCCGAGGCCGCAATCTTGTGTTATATTTTTATCCAAAAGACAATACACCCGGTTGTACCACTGAAGCCTGCGCCTTTCGCGATAGCTACGAAGTATTTAAAGAGGCCGGCGCGGAAGTGATCGGCGTTAGCTCTGACGCGGGCGAATCGCACCAGCAATTCGCCACGCGCTACCAGTTGCCCTTCATCCTCTTGAGCGACCAGGGCGGCGCAGTAAGAAAGCGCTATGGCGTGCCCGCAACACTGGGCATGCTTCCTGGGCGTGTCACGTATATCATCGACAAAGAGGGCATCGTGCGCCATATCTTCTCCTCGCAGATCGCGCCTGCGAAACATGTAGCCGAGGCCTTGAAGACACTGCAAACCTTGAACACGTAAATACGTTCCCCATATGCGCGATCCCGGAGTAGGGATGCACGAGAGGTAGGGGCGCCGTCACGCTTCATTTGACGGGTATCGGGGCGCTTCCCCCTCCCGCGTAGGGATTCGGCTTGCCGCATCCGTGGGGCAAGCCCTTGGGCCTGGGAGGCTCTCCCGCCCTCGCAAGCGAGGCCCTCCACAGATGCGGCAAGCCGAATCCCTACGCGTGATCGGGGCCATTGTACCCACCAAAT
>JALYTT010000121.1 GCA_030854145.1 Chloroflexota bacterium
TACCGAAGAGAGGGCATAAAGCTGGGCGTTTCCTCACTTCAGGACAAAGGATCGCGATCCTCTCTATTACTGCAAATCCTGTATTTCGGGTACACTCCAAAGCCCTGCGCTCCTAACAGGGCATCTCGACGCCTGGCCCTCTTCGTGGTACAATCGACAAAACACGCATAGAAGCACATTGTTGCGAGGCAGAGAGGATAGGCAGGCCATGGCCCGGAAAAAAGAGATCAGACATACTAGCTCTCCCGAAGAGCTGGCAGAGATACAACAGCTTATTGAACAGGTTCACGACATCGCGCAAGAACTGCATGCCAGCAGCGGCGCCCAGCAGATGGAGGCGGCGCTGGCAGGCGTCAGCGGTACATCAGAGACCATACAGACAGCCTTTGCGAAGGCCCTATCCAAAGAACACGACCCCGACGCGGCGGATGTGCTGCTGGCTATGTATACGTTCAGCCCCGCTAAGGAGGGCCGCAAAGAGGCACGCCGCTCCCTGATTCACCTGGAGGGCGCGAAGGTGTATCCACAGTGGAGTCCACCAGCAGAGCAGCCAGCGGTTATCGCCACCAATCCACCACGCTTCTGGAAAGGCCTGGTAACCGAGATGCGCGAGCAGGGTGAGGTGCAGCTCTTCCTGTTCTGGGAGCAGGGGTTAGAATATAACCAGGGCCGCATGCTTTCTTTCATGCTCGACTTCTGGCACGATGGCGTCAAGAATTTCGTGCTGGAGACCAGCAACAAGCGCAACATTGAGGAGAGCATTGCGAACTCCAACCCGCAACATAAGGATGTGAAGCTGGTGGACTGCACCCTGGCGGAGGGGCGCCGTCTGGTAGAGGAGGCCCTCTCGGTGAACAAGTGGCGGGGCACAACGCCACACAAGGACTATCGCCACCACCTGCCCACCGTGCGCACCTTGCTGCTCGACGCTCCCGATGTGGGTCAGGACAGGGGCCGCACCTTTATCAATCCCGAACTTGAGCCTGACGAGATCGCGGTCAACTACGTCGGCGCCTGGTCGCTGGGCGACTATGGGCTGGCCTACGACCTACTCGCACGCAACAACGCTATGCGCGACAACCTCGCGCGCGCCGAATGGATTGAGCAACATCGCACCTGGGCCGACGAGGCGAAACCGGCGCGGATGGAACTGGGCTTCGCCTATGAACGCGAGCAGACACAGAGCGCCCTCTGGCTTCCCACCCCCATCATCGGTGGCCGCAGCACAGCGCGCAAAGAGGTAGAACTGGGCTGGTCCCTCGAACTGTCCGAGACGCCCCTCAGCGGTACACTCAAGGATATGCCACTGGGCACCACCGTCAACAAGGACACCGGGCGGCACTGGTTCTGGACCAGTTACACGCTGGCCCGCGAAGAGGAGGGGTGGCGCATTCAAAGCATTACCGACGAGGGCGCCAGGGCCCAGGGCCTGTCTGCCATTGAACTGCAGAAACGCATCACAGAGCAGAATAAACGCATACAGGAGATCGTGCAACGGCAACAAAGCGCAGAGACGACTATCTCGCCGCAAAAACCTGATACCAGAGACTCGTTTGAGGAGGTCATACGGCGCATCCAGCAAACCCTGGCCTACGATGATGCCCTGATGGTGAAGCTCTCGCTCGTGCGTACCAGCTACGAGGCCGCGTTCAGCCACGCCATGGCCATCGGGGCAGCAGAGCGCGCCGCAGTCTACATCGCACGCATAGCACAACGCTTCCCCGAAGATCGGGCGGATATGCTGAGACAGCTCGCAGCCCTCCAGGCCGAAATCGGCGATACCTACGCTGAACGCGACATGCAGGAGCGCACGGCGCGCTTCTACGCGCTTTCTGAGCAGGCCCTGCGCGACTCTATCGAGGTGCAGAGCACTTCCCTCAGCCATATTCTGCTGGCCCAACTGAAGTTGCGCATTAGCGAGGATAGTGGCGCGGCCGAGCAACTACTTCGCCAGGCCCAGAGCCTGCGTCCCGACCAGGGCGAGGAAACGGTGATCGAGGTCGGTTTCGGCGATATCGCCAACCAGCGTGGGCAGTTTGAGGAGGGACTACAACACTTCGGGCGCGCCGCCGAATTAAACCCCGATTACCCCTCTATCTGGGTCGCTATTGGACAGACACAGGAAAGGCTCAAGCGTCCCGTAGAGGCCGAAGAGAGCTTCAAACGCGCAATCCAGGTGAACCCGCAAGACCAGGAGGCATATACCTATCTCACCAACCTGTATGTGCAAACAAAGCAGGATCACAAAGCTACCGAACAGCTTGAGCAGGGGCTACGTATCATGCCCACCTCCGTGCAACTCCATGCCCTGCTCGCAACGGTCTACATGCATATGGAGGACTACCCCCAGGCAGAACGCTACCTGGACGAGATTGAGCGCATCAACCCGGACCTCCCGGATATCGCGCCTATGCGCCAGGCACTTGATCAGGCGAAGAAGCGCTCATGATGATACAGGAACGCGCGATTACCTATCACACGGTGACGCTCGGCCCTTTGATGCGCACAGGCGACGCGCTGGCCCAGATACCCGTCCAGGATGGGACAGGGGAACAGGGCGTTCTGGCCCTGCCCATCGCGGCCGGACTGCCGGGCGAGCGCGTGACGATCGCCGTTGAGGAGCCGGAGCCAGCGCGCACAGGACGACACAGGCGGCGCTGGAGGCCGCGCCCGCCGCGCGCCTGGATCACCGAGATCCACGAAGCCTCGCCGCTACGTACCCAGGCCCCCTGCCCGGTCTTCGGGGTCTGCGGTGGCTGCCAGCTTCAGCATATGCGCTACGAGGCGCAGATCGCGTGGAAGCGCGCGGTCGTGCAAGATCTGCTGCGCGAGATCGGCGGCTTCGCGGACCCGCCGCTGCTGCTGACCGTGCCATGCGCTGACCCCTGGCACTATCGCAACCATATGCGCTTCTCAGTGAACCGCTCCGGCCAGCCAGGCCTGACGGCCAGGGGTACCCATTACGTGCTGCCCCTCACCGCCTGCCCCATCGCCCACCAGCGTATCAACCAGGTGCTGGATATTCTGGCCCAGCGCCCCAACGCCCGGCCCCAGGTACTCATTCGCTGCGGCGCGGCCACGGGCCAGGTGCTGATACAGCCACAGCCGGAAGCGGAGGTAGCACGCGAGCTAACGGAGGCGGGCATCGATCTACGCCAGGATACGATGGAGGAGATGCTGGCCAGCGAAACGTTCCGCATTCGTCCCAGTTCGTTCTTCCAGACCAACACCGCGCAGGCCGAGAAGATGGTCCGCATGGTCCTCGCTGGGCTCCTGGACGAGGGCGCACTGGAAGCTGATGCCTTCCAGCCAGGGACAGACCTGAGCGCTGGGAAGCTTACCATCGTCGATGCCTATTGCGGGGTGGGGACCTTCGCGCTGTTGCTGGCACGCCATGCTGCACAGGTGATCGCCATCGAGGAATCGGCCAGCGCCATCAAAGATGCGCAGTGGAACCTGCGCCACGTCAACAATGTGGAGATCCTCAAGGGCAAGGTCGAGGAGCTGCTGCCTGCGCTAGCGGAGCGCATCGACGGTCTGGTGATCGATCCACCGCGCGCCGGCTGCCAGCCGGTGGTCCTGGATGCGCTTGTGCAGCATCCAGTCGCCAGGGTCGTCTACGTATCGTGCGATCCAGCAACGCTGGCCCGCGACCTCAACATCCTGTGCCATCTCCAGCCCACGTACCGCCTGCGCTCGGTGCAGCCACTGGACATGTTTCCCCAGACTGCGCACATCGAATGCGTGGCGGTTCTGGAACGTCAATTGTAAGAAAGGAGCTGGTGGTTCCTCCCGCCGCCTGAACGGGGCGAACCTCCACACTCAAGCATATGACTTCGCTGCCCCTTTTACTAGCCTCCGCCTCGCCCCGCCGGCGGCAGATGATCACTAAACTCGGCCTGCCCGTCACCATCGCCGTCTCGCCCTTTGATGAGGACGACGCGACGGCGCGCTATACTGGCCCGGCTGAAGATCTGGGTCGCTGGCTCGCCGAACACAAGGCGCGTGCCGCACTCACTCTCCCCGAGGCCGCCGATCACCTGGTGGTTACTTCCGATACCACCGTGCTGCTCGACGGCGCGGACCTGGGCAAGCCACGCGACGCGGCCCACGCGCGCGAACTGCTGCTCGCCCTGCGCGGCCGCTGGCATCACGTCACCACAGGCGTGGCCGTCGCCCGCCTGGTCGACAATGCCACCATCCTGCACAGCGCCAGTTGCACTACACCTGTGCTGATGCGACCATACAGCGAGCAAGAGATTGACGCCTACATCGCCACAGGCGACCCCCTGGACAAAGCGGGCGCCTACGGTATCCAGCACCCCACCTTCCAGCTCACCGAGCGCATCAACGGCTGCTATCTGAACGTCGTCGGCCTGCCTCTCTGCCTGCTAAGTACCCTGCTGGCAGAGTTCGGTGTCTCTCCCATCCTATCAGTACACCAACCCGCTAGCTGCCCCTGGTCGGAGCGCTGCCTGGAGGATAAGGGGTAGGGGCAGGACAAGACGTGGGCCAGAACGAGACGTAGGGGCGCTCATGTTCGCACGGGTAGGTTTTTACAGGGTGATGGAAAAGAGGGAGAGACGAGCAGGAGACGGAGCACTACCTATACGCCACCACCCCAAACGCCTCTGGCCTGCGCGCGATACGCGTAAAACCGGCCTCCTGAAGACGTTTCAGTACGCCCCTGGTCACGGGGCTGCCCGATTTACTATTGAGGTCGCCGATGTAGTGGAAGAGGCGCCCGCCGCGTGCCAGGACGCGAAACAACTGGCGATAGAACTCGCCGGAGTAGAGGTCGCCCGCCAAACTGAAGGCCGGGGGATCGTGGATGATGCGCGCAAAGCTTTGTTCCTCGTAGGTAGGCACGACTTCGCAGGCATCACCCATTACCTGGCGAATGGCGGGATTATGGAACAAGGGCTGGGACCAGGGGTTGAGGCGCGCGATCTCCTGCGCGCCCGGATCAAGCTCGATGGTCACCACTTCGTCGGCCGTCTTTGCCGCTTCGATGGCTGTGTAGCCCAGTCCCGTGGCGGTGTCCAGCACGCGGCCCACGACTGGCGCAATGGCTTTGATTTTGCGCGCCGTATCCTGCATGGGGTCGATATCTTTGACACGGTGCATCACAAAGCCCGCGATCAGCATGCTCGGCGCGCCCAGCGTGGGATAGAGGCTGCACTGCCGGTTGGTCTCTTCCGAAAACACCTGGATAGCCCTCACAGAGCCATCCTCTACGATGAAGCAATTGTTCGTTGTGCGTGCGATCTTCTCAACGCCAGCCCAGCTCAGTTGCTCACCTGTGGGAAAGGACACCGCTTCTGGTGTAAGTGTCACGCCAACGGTCGTCACTCCCAGGTCGGGCGAGATCCGAACGGGCGAGATCCCCTGCCGTTTCGCCTTCAGTAGTCCCTCTGCCTGGACATACGATAGCATAAGTGGAAGCGCCATCAAACCTGCCTGCCATATTTTCTAGAGTGTAAGGCCATTATACCATCTCATCAGAGGTAGGGGCCTCAAAGGTAGGGGCCTCAAAGGTAGGGGCGCCGTTTACAAGCCCGTTTGGCCGATAGGCGCGTTGAAAATTTTATCTAGAGAGTCTTGTCGCGTCTTGATAGGTGAACTATAATGACGGTAATCCTGTTTCTTTGCCATAGGGAAAAGCTATGCCAATCAGCGAACCTGCCGAATACGCTATTCTAGGACTCCTTGAACATCGGCCTATGCATGGCTACGAGATGTTTCAGCAGTTCCAGAATGCCGCACTGGGGCAGATTGTGCATCTTGAAATGAGCCAGATGTATGCCTTTCTCAAGAAGCTCAATCGCCTGGAATACATCGCCTCGCAGTTGGAGCCGCAGGGGGCACGGCCGCCGCGCAAGGTCTTCCACATGACCGAAGCCGGGCGCAAGGTCTTTTTGCACTGGCTCACGGTTCCTGTTGAGCGGCCGCGTGAGATACGCATTCTCTTCCTGATCAAGCTCTACTTCAGCGAACGCGTGTGCCCCGAACAGAGCGCGGGCCTGGTCGATGAGCAGCTTGCTGCCTGTCGTCGTTTCCTTGAACACCTTGAAGAGCAGCAACCCAGTGTGGTGAAGACAGACGAGATGGCCTTCTTTGATCGGGTGGTGCTGAGCAGTCGCATCCATCAGACGCACGCACTTCTCACATGGCTGCAAGAGCTACAACGAGAATTTGGATTGAAACTTGCTGATAGCAACGCTTGAAACACAGCTCCATACCTTTAACCTGGACGTGAAGTTCGCGGCGGAGACGGGCAAGACGACGGTGTTATTGGGAGAGAGCGGCGCGGGCAAGACAACGGTGCTGCGCCTGCTCGCCGGCCTGCGCCACCCACAGCGTGGGTTGATCGCACTCGACGACAGCACCTATTTTGATAGCGAGCGCCGCGTCGTTGTTCCGCCCCAGAGGCGCCCATTCGGCTATGTCTTCCAGGAATATGTACTCTTCCCGCACCTGAGCGTCTTCGAGAATGTGGCCTTTGGTCTGCGCGCGCAGCGTCTCCCGCGTGAAGCCATTCGCCAGCGCGCCGGCGAGGCCCTGGAGCAGGTCCACCTGTCGGGTCTCGACCAGCGCCGCCCCGCACAGTTGTCCGGAGGTCAGCAGCAACGGGTGGCTATCGCGCGCGCCCTGGCGCTACGGCCGCGCCTGCTGTTGCTGGACGAGCCGCTGGCAGCGCTGGATGTGCAGACCAGGCGCGAGGTGCGCCAGGAGCTGCGCCGCATCCTGGCCCAGGTTGGCATTACAACGGTGCTGGTGACACACCATTATCTAGACGCTCTGCTCTTCGGCCAGCAGATCCTCGTTCTCGACCAGGGCCACGTGATCCAGCAAGGGAGCCAGCGCGACCTGTTGGAGCGGCCGCGTTCAGCGTATATCGCCGAACTGGTGGGTATGAACTTCTTCCAGGGACGCGTCGTGCGCCGCGAGGCCAACACCATCTGCGCTATCCAGATCGCGCACGACGGCACCCCTATCGAGATCAGAGCCGCGCTGGAGGAGGGTCTCCCGGTGGAGCGCGCACCAGCGGTCGGTGAGGAGGCCTGCGTCGTCGTTGATCCACGCGGGGTCACCCTCTACCAGGCACCGCCCGATAGCTCGGCACGCAACGTCTTCCACGGAGAGATCGTGCAACTGTTGCGCCTGGGTTCTGCTGCTAATGGCGGCGACCAGAGAGATGACGGACGCGTGCGCGTGAGCATCCTGCTGGACCCCGCGATGCCGCCGCTGACTGCCGAGATCACCGAGGCCTCCGCACTGCGCATGGAGCTACACGAAGGGACACAGGTATATGCCAGCTTCAAGGCAACGGAGGCCAGAGCCTATTAAGGCAAGCCATGGCCCCTACGCGGTTGCGGCAATAGATCCCTTCGAGAATAACCCTTCCGCCTCTATATGCTCTGGCACAATCACCTTGAGCGCACCTGGCATAACCGTGAAGGTGGCCGGCGTATATCCGGCCGCGTCACCATCAAGCTGAATTGGGAGCGGATCGCGCGTGTGTACCTCGACGGACCGGCAGGTCTCGTATCTTACCCATTGACGCCGTTGCTTGCGGCGTAAGAGGAAATCCCAGAGGACGACGAGGCGCCCCAGCATATTCTGCTTGCGCACAACACATACGTCGAGCAGGCCATCGTCGCACTTCGCCTGCCAGGTAAACTTGACGGTCCCCCCGTACAACTGCGTATTGCCGACGGTAATCTGCAGCGCGCGTATACGTACCGAGCGCTTATTCATGTGCAGACGCGCGTTGAAGCTGGGATAGCCCAGGCCCACCCACGTTCCCAGTAGCAGGTATCCAAGATAGCCCAGGCGCTTGATGGATTTTTTATTCGTTTCCATAACATGGGCCACCTCCCCGTCGAGGCCAACGCCGGCCATCAAGAGAAAATAACGTCCATTGACGGAACCTAGATCGATGCGCCGCGTTTGCCCATGGAGCAATATCTCGTGTGCCCCCGCGTAATCCAGCGGGATACCTACCTCGCGCGCCCACACGTTGACCGTGCCGCCTGGCAACACGCCCAGCGCCGTCTCGCTCCCCGCCAGTTCCTGGATCACCTCGTTAATCGTGCCATCGCCGCCCACCGAGACTACCACGTTCGCCCCCTGCTCCACGGCCTTGCGTGCCAGCACGCTCGCGTCCCCGGCCGCCTGTGTGAGTTTGAGGTCAACCTTCCAGCCATGCTGCCGCAAATTATGCAGCGTGTCATCTAGTTTGGATTTCTGTTGTGCGAAGCTGCCCGCCGTCGGATTAGCAATAACCACTGCATAGTAATCAGGAGCCGCATTATCTGCCTGCTCCTGTAGCGTATTTTCCCGCATCTATACATCCTTATGTATACTATATATATACTATCTAACGAATCTAGCCTGCGCGTAAATTCTCGATGTCGTTCTTGAGCGACAATACCTCGGTATCGAGCCGGTTGACCTGCGCCTGGGCCGCGGTTGTTTTAGCCTGCTCGGAGCGCACAAAGCGCGTATAGGGAGCAAGTGCATCACCGACACGGGCAATGGACGCGTTAAGCTCGCGTTGAAATTGGTCGTTCATGGCGGTGTGCAGCCGCTCGCGCAGTTCTTGCATCTTGACGTTGAATTCCTCTTTGGCACGATTGCGCCGCGCGGGAATGATATAGAGCCCCAGCCCTAAGATCAGCATGCCGGCCAGGATGCCGCTGACATCGGCGGCGGCCGTGGTGGCGAACGCGACGACAGCCGCGCCCAGGCCGATGCCGCTGGCGCCCGCGATGACTGTTTGTGTGACCGAGGCACGCAGGTCGCGCGAGAGCGCCTCTGCCTCCGCCTCGCGATCATAGGTGTTGACCGCGTTCTGCGCGCTACGCGCCACCGATTGCAGCAACGTACGCCGGTTATAGTCGAATTGCTTACCAACCGAGCCGATCATCTCTTCGTCGCGCCGCACGCTTACCTGGCGCCGCCGGTCCAGGTACTCCATGATATCCTGCCACAGCCGGTGCTCGTGCTCTACCAGCCAGTCAATCAAGCCCTGCACAGCCACATCGATGTGTTGGGCGCTATCTCCGACCACGTCGTGCTCAAACTCGTTGCGTACGTGCTCGGTCCGCACCAGATCGAAGATGCGCCCCAGGCGAATGGTATCATCGAAGAAACGATCGCCGCGCGTGCGCATCTCCAGGACAATATTTTCGATCTCGCCCAGCCGGTGTCCGAAGTTCTGCTTCATGTCCTCCTGGTAAAGCCGCAACTGTTCTTCAATGGTGTTGACCGTGCGCGCGTCTTCCGCCAGCAATACTGCCCGCTGCTCCACCACATTGCGGGTCTCGTGAATGAGGCGCTGCATCACGCCCAGCGGCGTCAGCAGCTTCAAGCGCACGCGCTCCGCCTGGTCGAGAGTATGGAAGAGATATTCCTCTAAGGCATCAAAACGGCTGCTCTGCCATATTTTGACGGCCTCGTGTCCGACGGCGGTATGCGCATCTTGCGCGCGCCGGGCTGAGACGGGGAAGATATCAGGTTGGAAACCTAGCAGGCTCTTGCAGCTCTCGCGCACAAAATCCAGGACCTCCGTCTGCGCCTCAGGTGTGCGCAGGAGGTCGATCTTATTCAGCACGATGACCACCTTTTTGCCCCACGCGCGGATGCGCTCCAGAAACGCGCGCTCGCTCTCCGTAAAAGGCCGGTCTACCGAGGTGATGAAGAGGATCAGGTCGCTGCGCGGGATAAACTCTTCGGTGAGTCGCTCGTGCTCGCGCAGGATGGCGTTGGTGCCGGGCGTGTCTACAATCGTGATGTCGCGCAAGAAATCGGCGGGGAAGCTCAGCTCAAGGATGCCGTTCTCGCGCTGGCGCCGCTGCTCCTCCGCTCCATAGCGCACTAAGGTGATCTGGTGGGTGGTGGGAACGACGCCCTCTTCCAGGGAGTTGGCGTGCAGCAGCGCGTTGATGCACGCGGATTTACCGGCGTTGAATTCCCCCACGATCACCAGCAAAAATAGCTCGTCAAGCGCCGTTGTGACCTGCTGTAGCGTCGTCGCATAGGCCTCCGCGCCTTCAAAGCCCACCAGGCACGCTTGCAACTCATTGGCAAGCGCGCGCTCCTTCAGCAAAAGTTCCCGTTGCTGCTCGTGCAATATTACTGCTGACATACCTCGTCCTTGTAGAAAAAAATGCGGCCCTTTGGAAAATTACCTCTGGCTATCACTATCTACTTCTTATACGTATACGCGCGGTAATAGTGGCACAACTCAACGGCACTCAGGCAGAGATATCGGACGCCGACTTGGAGGGCGCAGGCCAGCGCTCATCAATCCACACGTGGCACACGCGCCAGGATCTCCGAGACGACCTCGTAGTTGATGGTACCCAGGCGCTGCGCCACCTGCTCGGCGCTGAGGGAGGCTCCATTCTGGCGTCCGATGAGCACCACTTCGTCGCCCATGCGTACCTCTGGGATGTGTGAAACGTCGATCATGCACTGGTCCATGCAGACGCGGCCCAGGATCGGCGCCTCCTGACCATGGATGAGCACCATGCCCCAGTTGGCGGGCGCGCGCCTGAAGCCGTCCGCGTAGCCGACCGGCAAGACCGCCACGCGTGTTGGGCGCTCTGTGACATAGGTGCAACCGTAGCTGATGCCCTCGCCAGCCGGGATGGTTTTGACCTGCGCTACCTGCGTCTTGAAGGCCAGCGCGGGCCGGAAGCCCTGCGGCAGGCGCACCTCGGCGGATGGATCAAGCCCATAGAGGGCGATGCCGGGACGCACCATGTCGAAGCGAGCCTCCGGCAGGCTCAGCAGCGCCGCGCTGTTGGCGGCATGGATAAGCGGCGGACGCAATTGCTCAGTCTCCAGCGCGTGCAACACCCGTTGGAAGCGCGCCAACTGCTCGCGCGCGTGTAGCGGCTCCTGCATATCGGCCATGGCGAAGTGCGTAAAGATACCCTCGATTTCAATCCCTGGCAGGAGCCTGACTGCGCGCATGAACGCCAGCACCTCGTCGATCTGCTCGGCCCGTAGCCCCAGCCGCCCCATGCCTGTGTCGATCTTGACATGCGCTTTGACGGGGCGTCCCAGGGCTAAGGCGGCGCGCGAGAGTGCGTGCGCCGCTTCAAGCGAGTACAATGTGACCGTCAAATCCAGGCGCACGGCCTCGCGCATCTGCCACAACGGCACGTAGCCAAAGACCAGGATAGGCGCCGTGATGCCGGCCTCGCGCAACGGCACCGCTTCGCTGACCGTCGCTACTCCCAACATGCTCACGCCGTTCAGCAGCACTGTGCGCGCGACCTTCAGCGCACCATGGCCATAGGCATCGGCCTTGAGACTTGCCAGGACGCGTACGCGCGGCCCCACCAGTTCTTTGATGCGGCGCGCGTTGTTGGCGATGGCGCTCAGGTCGATCTCAACCCATGTTGGACGCTCCGCCCGCATCATGATGATCTGCTTCCAGCCAGGGGTCTGGCGTACCAGGCACTCAGGCGCCTGGGCCGGGTCCGCCAGCAGCAGTTCCGTCACACGCTCCATGCGTGTCCCCTCTGAGCCTTTGATGAGTATCACATCCGCAGCCTTCTCGCCGGCCTGTCTACTATCCGTCGCTTCGAGCACCTGGCGCGCTGCCTTCGCCGCGTCTTCGTGCGTCGAGGTCACCACAATGCGCGCCGCCGACATCCCTGCCCGCTGTGCCGCGTCAGCGATGAGGGCTGCGCGCTCGCCGCGTGTCACCAGATAGTCCGCACGCCGTGCCGCCTCGCGCCCAACCATTAGCTGGGCCTCTTCCTCAAAATCGCCCAGGCCCAGCATATCGCCCAGCACCGCGATGCGCCGGCCCGCCGGCAACGCCCTGAGAGTCCGCAGCCCCGCGATCACCGCCGCCGGCGCCGCGTTATGACTATCATCGAGCAGCCGTGAGCCGCAGATTCCGGCCAGCGGGTTGAGTCGCCCCGGCAATGGATCTACATTCGCCAGCGCCGGCAGCATCTCTTCCGCGCGCAACCCGCAAATTTGCCCCACAGTACACGCTGCCAGCATCGTGGAGGCATGATGCGCCCCCAACAACCGCGAATTAAACCGGCCTGCCCCGTCCTGTGGCGCGTGGCTTGCCTCGCCATTCTTTTCGTGTAGGGGCGCCGCTTGCCTGCGCCCCGCCTCATCCAACCGAAATGAAAGACCATCCCAGGTGATCTGCATATCGGAGACTGTTGAGGGGGCGAAGGCAGCTTTTCGCGCGCGTATCTGCTCCGCCATAGGTCGGACGAGCGGATCGTCGTCGTTATAGACCGCGTATCCTTCTTCCGGTAGCGCGCTCAGCAGGCTCCCTAGCTCGGCGGCCAGGCGCTCAAGCGTGCCGAAATATTGCAGGTGTGTAGGGCTGATGTTGGTCAGAACGCCGATGTGTGGTTGCGCGATACGGCACAATTCGCTGATCTCACCGGGATGATCGCAGCCCAGCTCGATCACGGCGTACTCGTGGCGCTCTTCCAGACGCCCAAGCGAGAGTGGCAGCCCCAGCAGGTCGTTGTAGTTCTGCCAGCTCCTGAAGGTGGCAAAGTGGCTACCAAGGATGGTCGCGATGGCCTCCTTCGTGCTGGTCTTGCCGGTGCTGCCGGTCACCGCGATCACTGTCGGGTGCCAGCGCTCCAAAATCGCCCGCGCGTAGTGTTGCAGCGCGCTGCGTGTGTCATCCACGGCAATCACCGCCACGCCAGCCTGCTCCAGAGTAGCCAGCACCTGCTCAGAGAGCGAGGCCAGCGTATGCCCCTCGATCAACAGCCCGCCCGCGCCCCGTCCCGCCGCGTCGAGCAGGTGATCATGCCCATCGCCATGCTCGCCGCGCACAGCGACAAACAGCTCACCCGGTAGCAACTGGCGTGTGTCATGGCTGAAGCCATCGAAGCGCCCCTGCTTCCCGGCGTAGCGCAACACGCCCCCGGTCGCCTGAAGCAAGTGGTCGAGATAGATCATAAAGCCTCCTTCGTCCTTCATTATACCCGCTGTGAATGAGGGAGACGAGGTTTTATGTGTTCTTCAGCGCGCCAGCACAAACTGCATGCCCCCCACTTGCTTAATCATGCCCTTCAATTCCATCGTCATCAATGTAGCGGTCACCGTCATCGTGGGCAGGTCTGACTCGCGAATCAGGTCGTCGACGTGGCGCGGCTCGTGGCTGAGCAGGGCCAGCAGGATGCGCTCTTCCTCGTTGTCGGGCAGCACCTCTTGCAGTTCGACGCATTGGGGGATCGTGAAGAGGTTGAGCGCCTCCAGCACGTCTTGCACCGAAGTCACCAGGGTTGCTCCGTCCTGGATCAGCTTATTGACCCCATTGCTGCCGCGCGCGAACATGTTGCCGGGTACCGCGAACACGTCGCGACCCTGCTCCAGCGCGAAGTTGGCCGTAATCAGAGATCCGCTTTGTTCGGGCGCCTCCGTGACCAGTACACCAAGCGCGAGGCCGGCGATAATGCGGTTGCGCGCCGGGAAGTTGCGGCTATCAGGCACCACGCCCAGCGGAAACTCGCTGGAGTAAGAATATGAAAGCAGTCCCAATTATAACGTTGGATTTGTAGACCACACACTGATTATCTTAGTTCCTCCTACTTGATTTAGCATCGGTAATGTACTATCCTTCTTCCATAAAACGGATGAAGCAATAGGAGAGGAAAGTATGGAAATTCCAGATGCAGACCGGTTGCTTGCTGATGCTACAAATTTTCTAGTCCAGGGGGAGGAATATTATGAAGCAAGCATTCTTCTTCTTAGGCATGGTTCAAAGTAAGCTCAGATCAATGTGACAACTTTGAACAATCACAATGGTGAAAAATAAATTCTGAGATGGCTTCCTGGGCGGCTTCAGGATTTATTTTGAGTTGACTAGATCGTTCAAAAGTGTCACATGATTTTGAACCATGCCTTAGTAGTTCTATTAATGTTTCCATTCATGAGCATTGGAATGATCTGACTGAGCTAAAAATTGAGCTTACTACAAGTAGAGCCATATTTGATATACTAAAAGATAAGGAAGATGAACATACTAAGAAGCTTATAACTGCTTTTAATGCGGTTCTTCCTGAACATCTTTTTATAGAAGGGATTTCGGCGAGAGTAGCATATACTGAATATAATGAAAATTGGAAAGAAGCACTCCTTGAAGTAGTGGAAGGGAAAAAGGCACTTAATCAAGGTAAGCCTTTTAAGGATAGGCCGAGGTTTGATTGGGAAAACCTATTTTTTCGTTCTCCCGTTGAAATTAAAATTGCTCAAGCGCTTGATAAAACAGGGGTGCTTTTTCTGCCCAATTGTATGGCTCGCTTAGGATTGCCAGGCAGTAGAGAAAATAGAGAAGCTGATTTTCTAATCTGTTATGAAGGGAGATGGGGCATTTTTGAGGTAAATGGTGAAACATTTCATACGAGCGCTGCTAAAGATCATGACAGAGGACGACTTTTTAAGATGCATGGTATTCGTATATTTGAACCTTACGATGCAAAAAGATGTATTAACGAGCCAGAAAGAGTTGTCAAAGAATTTATTGAGATTCTAAGAAAGAATGGATAATGATGAAATTAAAAGTCTAAAAGAGATAATTATCCTAATTGGCATTATTTAGATTGTAGTTTAAGGGATTCTTGTTTAGACTAAAGTAAGCCCAGGCGACTCTCTCTTGCAGAGAATCGCCTGATGGAGTAATGTTCCAAGGAATGAAAAACACAAAGGAGCATTCTCCCCATGCACAGTAACACAGTGA
>JALYTT010000573.1 GCA_030854145.1 Chloroflexota bacterium
GGGCTTGCGTGGCCAGTCACACGGATGCGGCAAGCCGAATCCCTACGCGAGAGAGCGGCCCTCCCTTGCGGGGGCCATGTTCCAATGCCGCCATTTCGCTTCTCCCCCTTCGCGCGCCTATTGCCAGATATAATCAAAGCAGACGAGGGTCAGGTCTTCTGGTTTGAGCAGCAGCTTCTGAGTCTCTTCGGCGGGCGGGCTGGTGATGTCGGCGTCGATGGCTTGCAGGGTTTGCAACAGGTCGGCGACCTGGGAGCTGAGCAGGAAGGCGTCGTAGGCTTTGCGCAGGGTCTTGATGTAGACTCTGGGCTGGGGGGTTTGCAGCTTGCGCAGCGCGGCCATGATCTGCTGGCGGTCGAGGCCGGGGGCGTTGACGTAGCGCCGCAGGATGGTGGTGAGCGTCTGCTGGATGGGGTCGAGCAGGCGCGGGGCCTCCTCTACGGCTACCTGCTCTATGGAGGACTGCACGATGGAGGCGATGACTTTCTCCTGCAAGGCGAAGATGTCAACCTCGAAGTCGCTGGGCACGTAGCGCGCGCTATCCGGCTGGCACTGGATCAGGTTGGTGATCACGTAGCGGTTATCCTCGATGCGCCCGCCGCGTGGGTCCTCCAGCAGATCGATGTAGCGCCAGTAGTGCTGACGCTGCTCCCTGGCGGGCGCGCCCTTGCCACGCTTGCTGCCGTGCGCGGTGAAGTAGAAAAATACGCCCCTGGCCTGCTGACGTAGCAGGCCGCTGTGGATACCGTCGGGCAGCTCTTCCAGCATCTCGCGCATGCCGCCGTCGAGCAGGTTCTTGAGGTTCTGTAACAGGAACTCGCTGCTGACCAACTCTACAAACTGCTCCTGCTCCTCGACCACGCGCCCGTCCTCCTCTTCGATGCGTCGCAGGGTGTTGAAGTTCTGCGGGTGGACCGCCTCGCCCAGGATGCTGACATCCAGCAGACCGCTGCGGTCAATGGCGGCGATCTTCTGCGAGAGGCTCTCCACCAGACCCAGCAGGCGTTCCAGACCGTCGTCGGGGAACATGTTCATGACCCACAGCGTGTCGAAGCTGGTGCCGATGCGGTCGATGCGGCCCGCGCGCTGCACCATGCGTGTGGGGTTCCAGTGCAGGTCGTAGTTGATGAGGGTGCCGCAGTCCTGGAGATTCTGGCCCTCCGAGAGCACATCGGTTGAGATCAGGATGTCTATCTCGCTCTCACTGCCGGCAAGCTCCGGCCGGTTGTTAGCCAGCGGCGCGAAGTGCGTGACAAGGCTGGCGCGCTCGCGCGTGTCGGCTCCGCTGTCGATGCGCCGGATGTGCGGCTCCCCAGCGGTGGCCCGCCAGCGCACGGCATCGGGGGCGTCACCGCGCAGGCTGCGATACAGGTAGCGTGCGGTATCCTTGTAGTAGGTGAAGAGCAGCACCTTCCGGCCCTTGAGTTCGCCGGCCAGCAGATCTTTGAGCCGTGCCAGCTTGGCATCGCGTTCAGGAGTGATGCCGGCAATGGTCTGCCAGATGTCGCGCAGGGCGTCGATGTCTCTGCGCACGTCCTTATGCAGCCGTTTAAGATCATACTTCGCGGCATCCAGCGAAGGCAGATCCTCAATGAATTGCCGCGCCTCCCTGTGCGCATCCAGTTCCTCCGCCCGCGATTCAGGCAGTGCCCCACTCACCTCACCGTCCCCCCGTAATGTACGGCCGCCGTCCCGTAGGGCGTGGCTTCGGCTCCTCTTGTCCGCCGACAATGCCTCGCCGTCCGCACCGGTGGCGTCGTCCTCTTCATCTTCGGTGTTCAGGTAGCGCATGACTTTTTGGAAGCTGGCGCTGTTCAGCATCTTGCCGTCCAGGATGTAACTATCGAAGGTCTCCAGGAATTCGAGGGCGCGGCGCAGGCTGATGCGGAAGGCGTCGATGCTGCTCTCGAAGCGTTTGAGGTAGCGGCTCTTGAAGATGCCTGCCAGGGCCTCTTCGCGGCCCTCTTCGAACTGGTCGCGCGAGACGCCCTGTTTTTTGTAGGCCTCCAGGCGATAGGGGGCCAGGCGCAGGCCCTCGATGCGCTCCACCACGCGCGTATAGATGCCGCCATAGGTGGCCTCCAGGTTGTAGCGAATGGTCTTGAGGCGGCGCTCAGGCCAGTGGATGGGCTGCCCCTTGATGGTGGCGTTGGGGTAGGCCTGCTTGATAAAGGGCCGCGTGCGCCGGATCACCACCTCTTCGAGCAGGTTGAAGAGAGCCACACCGCTCTCCTGCTGACGATGCGCGCGCCGCGCCGCCATGAAGTAGCGTTGCAGGTCGCCGATGCCGGCCGCCGCGAAGTAGCTGCGGTCGCCGCCTGTGAAGAGGCTGACCTGATTGTAGAGGTCGAAGACGTTGTTGTTAATCGGGGTGGCGGTCAGCAGGATGAGCTTCTTGCGCTCGTTGCTGAGGCGACCCCGGCGCCCGTTGGCGGCCAGGATGCGCTCAAGGTTGTCGTAGCGCTGGGCCGTGCGGTTGCGGAAGTTGTGACTCTCGTCGACCAGCAGAATATCGGCGTCCAGGGCCTCGCGGCTATCGTATTCCTCGCGGCCCAGCGCCTCCTGGGTGATGATCCTGGCGGCGATGCCAGCGCCCAGCAGCTCCTCGCTCCACATTTTCTTGAGCGCGGCGGGGCAGATGATGATGGCTTTGTAGCGCTGGTGATAGGCGTAATCCTCCAGCAGCTTCTTGCCGATCCAGGTCTTGCCCAGGCCCACGCTATCGGCGACCATCACGCCGTCGTAGCGCGCCAGGATCTTGCGCGCCTTCTTGACGGCATCCTCCTGAAACCCGCTCAGTTCGACCGCAGAGCGCCCGCCGCCTGCGTTGCCAGCCTCGTCCGCCAGGTCGTCGCGGAAATACTCGTAGATAGCCTTCATATAGACATGATAAGGGCTGTACTCTTTGCGACCGAACTTCGAGGCGTTGAGCAGGTCGATCAGCTCGTCCTTGAAGTCGCGCGCCTCCGCCCACTGCCGCTCGTACCATTCCGCCAGGCCGTTGATAGCCAGCAGGCCCGGCACGTTGGCGGCGATGACGCGTTCCGGCTCGCCCAGCGTCTCCAACTGCCGGCGCTCGCGACTCTCCATCAGCCCCCTGACCTGCTCCGGTGCCACCTCCTCCGGCGCGAGGTTGGCGCGGTGCGCGAGGTTCAGTTCCTTGTTGGAGAGCAGGCCGGCGCGCGTGAAGTTGGACGAGCCGACGATGGCGGCCACGGGGGCGGTGCGCTCAAAGCCGGCGTCGCCATAGAACAGGTAGCACTTGGCGTGCAGGAAGCCGCGCGTATAGAGCCGCACGCGCACATGGTCCTGGCGCAGGAAAGCCACCAACTGCTCCACCAGTCGCAGCGTCTTCTCATCGAAGCGCGCGCTGGCCAGTTCCCTGATCAACCCCCTGACCGGCCTGGCCCCCACCTCGTGCAGGCCCAGATCCAGCCCCGCCTCCGGCTCATCGCCCAGCAGCAGCCTGAAGGTACCCAGCCCCGCCAGCCCCTCGCGCAGCAGTTGCCAGCCCCCCACATTGAAGTACGCTGTCGCTATATCCAGCCCCTGCCCCTCATGCCCCGCCAGAATGCCATTCAGCACGCCCGCCATGCTCGCTCGCTGGTTGTCTATCACAAATGGGATCGTGTGCATGGCTCTATCCTACACGACGTGTAAAGAGGTATCACAAGGTCTTGACAAAAGACGAATATTCGAGTATCATTATACCATATGGTTGAACGTGATGCTTACCTCGATGGAATCTTTGGTTCGCTGGCGGACCCGATCCGCCGGGATATATTGCGCCGGCTGATGACCGCGCCATATACCGTGAGCCAGATTGCCGAGGACTACCAGATCTCATTTGCTGCCGTCGCCAAGCATCTCAAGGTGCTGGAAAAAGCGCAATTAGTGGTGAAACAACGGAGGGGCAAAGAACAGGTGGTGAGTATTGCGCCACAAGCTCTCAAGGACGCCAGTCATTACCTGGCACAATACGAAGCTCTGTGGAATTACCGTTTTGATGCATTGGATAAGGTATTACAGGAGGACCTATGAATAAGGCGACCGTAACTGCGAGGCCTGGGGAACAGAACATCATTATTGAACGCGTGTTTAATGCACCGCGCGACAAAG
>JALYTT010000574.1 GCA_030854145.1 Chloroflexota bacterium
ACGGACACGCGAGGCGGCTCCCCTTGCCCGCCGACAACGCGCCATGTTCCAGCTCGGCACATGACGATTGTCAATTCACTACGATACAGCGGCGACAGATTGCGTGACGGCAGTAATCGCCTCCTCAAGGATATCCAGGCCCTGCCCCAACTGCTCATCGGTCACGCAGAGCGGGACGAGCACACGGATCACGTTGTCGTACATGCCGGCCTTGATCAGCACGAGGCCGCGTTGATGCGCCGCGGCAAGAATGTCGCTGGCCAGGTGCGCGTCAGGCTCTTTGCTCTCGCGATCCCGCACCAGTTCCATAGCCACCATGCCGCCGAGGCCGCGCACATCACCCACGAAGGGGTAGTGTTCCTGGAACTTCTGGAAGCGCTCGGTGACAATCTGACCGATCTGCTGCGAGCGCGTGGCGAGGTCCTCTTTCTCATACAGGTCGAGCACCGCGATGGCGGCCGCGCAGGCCACGGGATTGCCGCTGTAGGTGCCGCCCAACGTGCCTGGCGGGGGCGCATCCATGATCTCGGCGCGCCCAACGACGCCGCTGATCGGCATGCCGGCACCCATCGACTTGGCGATGATCAACATATCCGGTGCCACGCCATCATGCTCAACGGCGAACATCTTGCCGGTGCGGCAGAAGCCGGATTGGATCTCGTCGGCAACGAAGAGGATACCATGCTTCTTGCACAGGGCTTGCAGGGCGCGCAAGAAGCCGGGAGGAGTCACCATGAAGCCGCCTTCACCCTGCACCGGCTCGATGATGATGGCCGCCACCTGGTCCGGGGCTACTTCGCCCACAAACATACGCTCAAGCTCCCGGATGCAGTGGTCCGAAGCTTCCTGCGGCGTCATATCCATGCGGTAGGGGTAGGGGAACGGCGCGCGGTACACCTCGGACGCGAAGGGGCCGAAGTGATGCTTGTAGGGCTTCACCCTGGCCGTCATACTCATGGTCATCAAGGTACGGCCGTGGAAAGCATTGTCAAAGACGATAATCGCGGGTCGGCCGGTGGCGTAGCGCGCGATCTTGACGGCGTTCTCAACGGCTTCCGCCCCGCTGTTAAAGAAGATGGCCTTCTTGGGGAACTCGCCCGGCGCGAGCTTGATGATGCGCTCTGCCAGCTCAATATATGGCTCATACATCATCACGCTGAAGCAGGTATGGATGTACTTCGCCGCCTGCTCCGCGATGGCCGCTGACACTTCTGGCCGCACATGACCGATGTTCATGACACCGATGCCGCCCGCGAAGTCGATATAACGGTTGCCATCTACATCTTCAATAATAGCTCCATCGGCCTTCGCCGCGAATACGTTCATAGTAGAGCTGACGCCGCGCGCCACTGCCTTCTGGCGCCGTGCCAGCAGTGCGCGCGATTGTGGGCCGGGGATGTTCAGATAGGGAATGCCGTCGGACATAGGTAGCCTCCTGATGTGGAAGACAGTAAGAAACCGAGCACGGTGCGCCATTGCACCACCTCACTCCCATTCTACCATAGTTTGCTTGGAGGCGAGAACGAGCGCCATTATTCATTGTAGGGACCCGATTTATCGCGCCCGGCGCAATTTATTGCCTGAATCATATGATACAACATGTCACATGGGCAACAGCACTGAATCATATGATACAACATGTCCCTACGGCGGGTGGCATGGCCTTTATAGGCCATGTGTTGGAGGAGGTGAGCATGCCGCGCCTTCGCAGGGGTAGGTTTGTTATGCAACGCTTTCCACGGTGTATGTGACACACAACGGGTAGGGGCGCCGTTTACAAGCCCCTACCCCTTTTCCCTCTTTCGTCTAGGGACGCCTCACCTTTCCACGAGCCCACAAAAAAGGGTCATGTCTCCGCGATAGAGAGAGCGATGAAAATGTGGCATTTCATGCACCAGTACAGCCTTTTGGGCGATTTTCGGAGGAACCTACCCTTGCGAAATGCCGCGCCCCTACGCGGATCAGGACGCGCCTGTGCGTCTCCCTTGACAAGAGGCCTTGTGGTGAGTATCATCATTATATAATAATTGTATAGTAACTAAGTAAACTCTTCAATGCTCACAAAGAACCTTCTTTCATGGCTTTCCCCTGGCCGGACACTACTATCCGCCCCACCGGAAGTGTCTTCATTTATTTACGTCTTTCTATACAAGAAGGGAGTAAGTAGCCCATGTCAACCAGCGAAGAGGCTCAGATTGAGAACTCAGTCGTGTCTCAAGAACCAGCGCGCCCATTGCCTGTGCGCCAGCGTACCCCGTACATCCTGTTACTTGTTGCAATTGTGCTTATTCTTGCCGGCGGCATTATCGCCAACATTGCCCAGACGGCCGGCGGCCAGATTGCAGTCCGTGAAGTCAATTTTGCGGGCACCGATGGCCTCATAATGAGCGGATTGCTCTACATTCCGTATACCGCGACCACGAAGACGCCGGCCTGTGGCGTCGTCGCCATTCATGGGTATATCAATTCCCGTGACACCATGGATGGCTTCGCCATCGAAATGGCGCGCCGCGGCTGCGTGGTGCTGGCGGTTGACCAGACGGGTCATGGCGCCTCCGAGGCGCCGGCTTTCGCCAATGGCTATGGCGGCCCGGATGCGCTGGCCTACCTCAGCTCGCTGAGTATCGTGCGCAAAGGCGATATTGGCCTTATCGGTCACTCCATGGGGGGGTGGGCCTCAGTTGTCGCCGCTGCTTCCCATCCCGAGGCCTACCGCTCGCTGGCCCTGATCAGTTCCTCAACCAGCACACCTGGTCTCGAACCAATACCGGGCACGCCGCAATTTCCCAAAAATGTCGCGGTGATCGAGGCCCAGGATTCCGAGTTCTCGCAACTCATGTGGGTCGAGCCAACCGGGAGCAAGTTTCCTGACTCTCCCCGCATGCAGGCTCTGTTCGGCGTCTCTCAGCCCATCCAGGTTGGCCATATGTACGGCTCCATCGCCGATGGCAGCGCCCGGTTGCTTGACCTGGTGCCGACGACGCACCCCGGCCTGACCTTCTCCAATGAGGCCGTTGGCGATGCCGTCGCCTGGATGCAGCAGACGCTCACCGGCGTCAGCCCGCTTCCGACCTCTGACCAGATCTGGATCTGGGATGAGATTGGCACGCTGCTGGCGCTGCTTGGTGTGATCTTATTGATCTTCCCGGTGGGCGCGCTCTTGCTGCGCACACGCTTCTTCTCGGAGCTGGCCGGTGAGCCGCTGACATCCAAACCAGCTACCGGCATTGGCTGGTGGCTCGGCGTGGTGATCCTCATCGCTCTGGGGGTGTTGACCTTCTTCCCCTTCCAGGTCTTTGGCAATAACCTGCTGCCTGCCAGCGCGTTATTCCCGCAGACGATCACGACAGGGATCATGGTCTGGGCCGTTGGGGGAGGATTGATCGGACTGCTGCTCTTCCTGGCCTGGCATTTCGGGCTGAACCGCCGCCTGGGTGCGCGCCTCAGCAATTATGGCATCACCGGGGAGCAGAACAGGCTGGAGTGGCGCAGGATCGGCAAGGCGTTGCTCTTTGCCCTTGTGGTGCTGGTGGCGCCCTATCTGGCGCTGGGCTTTTTAGAGTGGGCCTTCAACACCGATGTGCGTATCTGGGTCTTCAACATCAAGCCTATCACGCCCTACCACGTCCCCATTGTGCTGTCGTATGTCATTCCCTTTCTACTCTACTTCCTGATGCTCGGCGTGATCCTGCACGGCCAACTGCGCTCCACGCGGCTCTCCGCCAGTATGGAGCTTGTCAGGAATATAGTGATTATGGCCATCGGCTTTGTCGCGCTGCTACTCTTTGAGTACATCCCCATCCTGACCAGCGGCACACTGAGTACCGTCGATCAGCCGCTGCTGACGATTGTAGCCTTCCAGTTTGTGCCGGTCTACATTATCGTCGCCGCCATCTCGACGTACTTCTTCCGTAAGACAGGCAGGATCTACGCGGGCGCGTTCATCAACGGCTTCTTCATTACCGCGCTGATCGTGGCCAGCACGGCTACACAGTTTGCTGTTGGAAGGTAGGGATAGAGTGCCAGGATGAGGAGGGCGCTCCCATACACGTTCACAGCAGAGCGTGGTGACATAAAGCGAGTGGCGTGTCCGTAGGGGCGACGGCTTGCCT
>JALYTT010000575.1 GCA_030854145.1 Chloroflexota bacterium
TGCCTCGCCAGTCAGCGCACGCGCCCTGCGGGCGGACTGGCGAGGCAAGCCACGCCCTACGGATTCGCCCTGCAAGCGCTTTTTTTGTCTTACGTTCACGCCTATGAGGCAAGCCACGCCCTACGGGGCGATCGCGATCACGCGCAAGGGGCTACCGGAGCCGTTGACGATTTTGAGGGGCGCGGCAATCACAATTGCGCCTGTAGGCGGCAACTGTTCCAGGTTGACCAGGCTGGTGATGCCGAATTTGCCGGCGCCGTGCATGGTCGTATGGTTGGGGAACGGGGGATCGAAGGTGCCCGCCTGGCCGGCATCCGTCCCGACCGTCTCCACGCCGACGCCGAGCACGTCGCGCTCTTTGGCCAGGAACTCCGAGCACTCTTTGGCAAAGCCGGGCGAGTGCGCGCCATTGGGGCCGGCGTTCAGGAAATCCTCGCGGCTAGTGCGCTTGCTCCAGCCGCTACGCAGCAGCACCCAGGCGCCCGTCGGGATGCGGCCATGCTCGCGCTCCCAGGCCTCGACGCGCTCAACGGTCAGCAGAAAGTCGGGGGACCGCTCAACGTCGGCGCTGACATCGATCACGCAGGCCGGACCGACAAACTTGCGCGGCGGGATAGTATCGGTAGCGTTATCGGGCAGGTCTTTGCCGGTCACCCAGTGGATCGGCGCGTCGAAGTGCGTGCCAGTATGCTCACCCAGCGTCATGATGTTCCAGTACCAGCCCGGCCCATGACTGTCGTAGCGCGAGATCTCGGTGAGCGTCAGGCCCGGAGAGGGCGCGAACATAGGCGGCAGGTCGATCACCGGCGTCTCCGGCCCCAGCGGCGTGGTCAGATCAAGAACCTTCAAACGACCGGAATTCAACTCCTCAAGCAACTGGGACAGGATAGTGCTCTGTTGATTCTCCATATGTAAGCTCCCTCCCGTGTAGAATATCACAAACCATTGTTCAGGCGATAAACCTTGGCGGACACGATAAATCGATTCTCTACAATGAACGAAACATCCGGCCAAACGAATGAGTCACCAGCCTGGCATCAAGCGCGAGCCACATATTGCTGCTGGGGTGGCAGTTCCACCTGCGCTGGTCGGTGCCGCTCCTCCACAAAGATGTAGACCAGCAGCGCGACGAGCGAGAACAGGATCAGGCAGATAAACCAGATCCATTGCCGGTTGCGCGCGGTTTTGATGAGCGCCCAGACCCAGGCAACGACGATCAGCAACAACGCGATCCCCATGATGGTCGTTCCCAGCGTGTAGACGGCTGGATGGATGGGCTGCGTAAATTGGGTAAAGTGCGTATACTTGCCGCTGAGCGCCTGCGGGTTCCCTTTCAGGCCCATATAATCAACCATGGTGCCGACGAAGAGCGCTGCCAGGCCAGCCAGGTAGAGCGTATGAATTGTCAATATTCTTTTCATGAGACCTCCCTCATCATAATAGCAACACGACGCGGGCAAGCCAGCGCCACTACCATAAACACGGCAGAGCGTGAGTAGAGGTTTCGTTCTACTGCTCTGACACACTTCATGTGACAAGGGAGCGGGCACTTCCCCTGGCCGCGTAGGGATCCGGCTTGCGACTCTGTTGGCAAAATAGGTCTAGACAACTAGATCGGAAGGAAGAGACATTGGCAAATATTGCAATGCAATATTTCGCATGCATGACAGGCATTCTGGGAGGATTGTTCGACACGCATGAAGGTATTCTGAAAACGCTCCTGCTTGTCCTGCGTGTAACATATGTCTCTTTCCTTTGCCGTTCGCTTGTTTCAACTGGTATAGACCAAATTTGCCAACAGAGTCGCTTGCCGCATCCGTGGGGCAGGCCCCATAGGCGTTCACCTAAGGGGTCCGCTTCGCGAATCTGTAGCGCGTGGCTTGCCACATAGGCGTGAACTTAAGACATTGTAGAGCTTTTATACCGATTGCACTGTGCCATTCTAACGAGTAAAAGGGGCAATGTATTCCTCATTCTGATGATGAATAAGCCCATCATTTGTCTTAAGTTCACGCCTATGAGGCAAGCCACGCCCTACGGATTCGCCGCTCGATTCGGCTTCACTTCATGTCTATGTACGCGGACAGGGGGCAGCCCACCTATGTCATGAAGTTTGACAGAGCAGTAGCTGCGTGATGGATCACGCCTGGCAAGCCGGTCGGTATGGTTACCAGACGCGCTAAAGCGCGCAGCTACGAAAGACGCTGACGTTGCATCTAACCTTCTTGACAAATGACCGCTGGTCAATTAATGGGTGGCCCACCTGAGCGAGTATGATCGCACCAAGTGGGCAGCCCATTACGAAGTAGCCGATCCCATGATGGCCGCCGGATTGCCACTGGTGATCGTGCAACCTGGCTTGATCTACGGGCCGGGCGATACCAGCAGCGCCCGCACTATCTTTCTCCAATACTTGCAGCGAAAGCTGCCGATGCTGCCAGCCAGGACAGCCTACTCCTGGGCGCACGTCGATGATATCGCCCGTGGTCATATCCTGGCGATGGAAAAGGGCAACGCGGGGGAGCAATATATCATTGCCGGGCCAACACACACCCTGGTCGAGGCCATGCACCTTGCCGAGAAGATCACCAGCGTACCCGCGCCGCGCATGCAGATCCCGCCATTGATGATGAAGACCATGGCGGCAACTATGGGCGTTGTAGAGAAAGTTGTGCCTGTCCCCGATGCCTACAGCGCCGAATATCTACGCTGCGGCGCAGGCGTGACCTATATTGGCGCTAATGCGAAAGCGCGCCGTGAGCTTGGCTACAGTCCGCGCTCATTGGAGGATGGACTGACAGGGACACTGCACCATGAAATGCATTTGCTGGGGATGAAGTAACTGATAAGGTAATCAGCGTTCAGAGAGTCTGACCTGACTGCGTGATATACTAATACAAGCAGGCCAAGATTCTCTATCGAAAGGGATGCCTAATGCAACATGAAAGAGATTCGCGTCAGACCCAGGCAACTTCTCATCTCCCGCTGCGTGAACGTATTGGTCTCTCCATCATCGCCAGCGATGCCACTGACGCAGTCAACAGGATCGTCGAGGCGGAGCGCGCTGGCTTGCGCCAGGTCTGGCTCTCACAGGGCGGCGCGGCAGGAGCCGATACTCTGACCATTATCGCGATGGCTACTATGCGCACAACGCAGATTCGCCTGGGAACGGCCATCGTGCCCATCTATCCACGCCATCCCATCGTCATGGCACAGCAGGCACTCGCCATTCACGATATCGCGCCAGGCCGCTTGCGTCTGGGTATTGGTCCCAGCCACCGCCCCATCATCGAAGGCGCCTATGGTCTGAAGATGACCGCGCCGCTCGCATATCTACGAGAATACATGACGGTGCTGCGGGGCCTTCTGGGTGAAGGACACAGCGACTATCAGGGTACCTTTTTTCAGGTGAGGGCCACATCGCGCACCGCTCCGATCCCGCTGCTGGTTTCGGCACTGGGCCAGAAAGCCTTCCACCTGGCGGGCGAGATCTCCGACGGCGCTCTTTCCTGGAACTGCCCCGTTCCATATCTACTCAAAGAGGCGCTACCCTCCTTGCAAGCAGGTGCCATGGCTCAGGATCGCCCGGCTCCCCCGCTGGTGGCACATGTGGTGGTGGCGCTCTCGACCGATGAAGCGACGGTCCAGGCCCAGGCGCGCCCGTTTCTTCAGCGCTACGCACAGCTCCCTTTTTATGCCCACATGTTCCAGGAGGCGGGCCTGCCCGTCGCATCCGATGGATCGGGCCTGGATGCGCTGGCTCAGGCCCTGGTCATCTCCGGCGATGAAGCCACTGTGAGTGGGCGCCTGACCGAGTTGCTGGCACATGGCCTGGATGAAATTATGGTTCACCCGCTTCCGCTATCCAATGAAGGCAAAGCGCGAGAGCAGTTGCTCCAGTGCCTCGCAGCACTGGCATGATCTAAGACATTATCGAGAGGAAAAATAGACACATGAGTCAGACTGATCGCATGGCATATAATCGCGGAGTGATTGAGGAGTTCCGCGCCAATGGAGGCAAGGTGCAGGGCTGGGCCCCCTTGATCCTGCTCACGACCACAGGGGCTAAATCGGGTCACACGCGCGTGTATCCCTTGATGGCCGTTCC
>JALYTT010000576.1 GCA_030854145.1 Chloroflexota bacterium
GGTAGTGACAGGACGGCGAGGCAAGCCACGCCCTACGGGCCGGGGTGATCTCTCTGTACCATATCACTCCCACGAGCCGGTGGTCGTGAGCCAGTCGAGGATGATTTCGGGCATATGCGATGCATCAGCCTGGCGCATTGAGCAGCGCGGCAGGGAATGGAGAATCATCGAGCCGTACTCTTTGGAGATGACACGGCGATCGAACAGCACAATGGCGTTGCGCTTCGTCCCGCTCCAGGCCAGGCGATTGAGCGCGCGGCGGATGCGCAGGGCGGCAAACGGCACCGTCAACTGGTGCAGTTGGTCGGAGGACTGTTCGGCACGCGCGGCGAGCGGCGGATCGTTGAGGACCGGCATAGGCAGCCGCGTCACCAGGATACAGGCGGGTACGCGACCGATCTCATCGGTGCCATCCCAGAAGTTCCCGGTCCCGAAAAGCACCACGCGTTCCTGCTCTTGAAATATGTGCCAGAGCTGGCGCGGCGACCCATCAACGCCATGCCCCAGGAGCAAAATATTCTGAGCCTCTAACGCGGATTTCACAAATGAGTAGGAACTGCGCAGAGACGCGTGTGAGGTGAAGAGCACAAGCAGTTGCCCTTCGAGCGCCGTGGCAAGCTGCATGATCGCCTCGTCAAGATTGCGTTGGTACTGCGGTGCATTCGGCTCCGGCACATCATTGGGAACATACAGCAGCGTCTGCTCGTGGTGCTCTGTAACAACAGAAAGGGCAGGGTAGCTGTCTTTATCCTGGTCCAGGCCGAAACGTCCCCGGTAGAACGAGAAACTGCCGTCTACAGAGAGGGCCGCGCCGGCCAGAACGGTCCCTGCATTAGCCGTAAGGAGCAGGCGCTTGAGTAACGCCGGCGTCTGCACAAGCTGACCATGAAGGACGGGGGCGTTCTCGCTTACCTGCGTTGCGGCCCCAACCTGGCGCTGCTGAGCCATCTGCTGCGCGGCCGGCGGCAGGGAGGGTGGCATACGCAGCCAGTAGACCATATCGCGCTCTGCGAGGCCTATGGCCTGCTCTCCAAAGCGCTTTTGCTCTTGCAGCCGCCGCGCAAGCGCCGCGAGTTCCGAGGCCAGGGAGCCATCTTCCCCGCCACCGGCACTGAGGCGATGGCGATTGCGCCCGGCTGTGAGCACCATCTTCTCGGCCTCGCGCGTGAGATCGATGACGGCCTGCAAGCGCTGAGCGGCTTGTTGCCAGGCACCCTCAACATCCATCCAGCATTCCATATTGCGCATGCTGTTCCCCAGCCGCAGTGGCTGGTCCATACGCTCCCCGCCCCGCCCACCATGAGATCGGCCTGGCGCATCACCCTTCCCACGCTCCCGCCCTCCCGTCGAGCCTGAGCGCTGCGACTCCTCAAGCAGGTGACCCAGCGTCGTAAACAGGTTCTCCACCGACACGCGGGCCTGGCGCAGCGCTTGAAACCATAAAAGCATGCGGGCATCCAGTTCCGCTTTCGAGACCGTGAGGGTCGTGGAAATTCCTCCGGGGCCATTTTCGCGTACAGTTGGAGCCGCCAGCGCCAGCAGACCCTGATAACGCCCGTCAGGCAGCTCAGCGCCAACTGTGTTCAGCATTTCAATGAGATGAATCTGGTTCAGCTCGCCGCTGCTCCAGCGCGCGGTCTCCTCTTCCAGGAGATCGGCATCAAGGATCAGGCGATGCGGTATAGCGCCGAGCAACGAACGCTCGCTGGAGAGATCATCAAGCAGGCCAGCATGAGTGGTGACGACGATCTGCGCGTCCCTGGCACGCTCCTCCGCTCTATCTATAAAGCAGTAGCCTCTCTGGCGATAGACACAACGTGCGAAAGAACTACCGGAACGCCCATCGGCTGCCGGGAGACGCTCGACGCCGGAACAGATACGCTCCCAGGCGGCGATCTCCTGTGGCAGGAGGGTAAGCTCGCTACGCTCCCCGGTCACGGTCTGCTGCGCCCATAGCCCCAGTTTGGCCAGCCCACGTGCCTGTTCCGCCGTCAATTCACCGCTTGTACGACGCAGCGCGGCCCCAAACCAGCGATGGAGACAGAGATAGCCATCATGCTCGGCAAGGTAGGCCACAGGCATGTGGCTCTTCAGCGAAGCCTGTAAGCGCGGCACGATGTTATCCACCAGGCGGCGCGCGCTCTGCGAACTGGAGCAGGTAATGATCAAACGCCTGGGCGTGGCAGCACTGGCAGCAGCGGGCGTTTCAGCGAGCCACTCCAGGGTCGCAAGCAAGACGGGGGTATAGTCGTTGGCGCCAATGGTGACCTCCACCAGCAGCGGACTGCGCGTCTCCAGGGCCTCGCGCACCGCGATACGGGCGGCCTGGTAGCCACGATGGGTCAGTTGCTCAGCCTCTCCAGAGGCGGTCTCAACAAGCGTGTGAACCTGCTCAAGCGTCTCCAGGGCCGGCACGGATACCTGCTCCACAGGCGGCGCAACTGGCGCGCTCTCCGTTTCGGCAGCGCGAGCGACAGCAAAGGTCAGGATACGTGGATCGATCCCCAGTTGGGCCGCAAATTGCTCTCCCAGGCTACCACGATGCGACCCATGATAGAGGCCATCCTGTTCCTGCCGGTCACGCAGCTCCTGGCGGAAGAACGCCAGCAGGGGCCAGTTGCGCGGGGCATCCAGATTGGCCAGGTCTTTAAGCAGCGAGATATCCACGGCCTGCAAGCGTTGATGGAGCGCCAGGAATACCTGCATGGCCAGCACCGTATCCACCATCGCGCGATGCCGTTCCTGTGCCACAGGCACGCCAAGGTGCTCAGCAACCGAACCCAGGCTATAGCTCGGCAGCGAGGGCAGCAACACGGTTGCGAGTTCAAAGGTATCTATGAGAGGATTATTGTGCGCCAGGCCACGACGACGGAGAAAACTTACATCGAAGGGAATGCTATGCCCAACAATCGGGTATTCGCCTATAAAGAGTTGTAGCTTCTGGGCAATGGAGTCAAACGATGGCACACCTGGTAACTGCTGTGGCGTAATGCCCGTCAGGCGCTGCACCCGATATGGGATCGAACGGCCGGGGGCAACCAGGGTCTCCATGGTGTCCAGGATAGTAGCACCTTGAAACTTGATCGCCGCAACCTCAAGAATAGCATCCTGTTCTGCATGCAAACCAGTCGTTTCCAGATCAAGCGCCACACGGATAGGCGGCTTCTTCCCCATAATAGTTCCTTGCGTCTCTCTCGATTGATTTCGGCTGTACGATGTTCTACAACGCTATTCAGAAGTGGTAGCCGGAGGGCGCCAGTTTTGGAGGAGAGCACGAGCCTGTTCTGCGGCTCGTCCCCGGTGGCTGATACGATGCTTCTGCTCAGAAGTTATCTCAGCAGTGGTCTTCCCCAGCGCTGGCACCAGGAAGATCGGATCGTAGCCAAACCCGTGTTCCCCACGAGGAGCATCAGCGATGACTCCTTCGATGACCCCTTCCGCCATCTGATGATACCCTGATGGCTCGGCAAGCACGATAGAGCAGCAAAAGCGCGCGGTGCGCTGCGCTTCAGGCAGTCCCTTGAGTTGCTCCAAAATCAAGCGGAAGCGCTCTTCATAGGAAGCATCCCTGCCCGCGAAACGGGCAGAATACACCCCAGGAGCACCGTCAAGTGCATCTATCTCCAGGCCAGAGTCATCAGCGAGAGAGAGCAAACCCGAGGCCTTCGCATAGGCCAGGGCTTTCAGCTCTGCATTTTCCGCAAAGGTGGTTCCCGTTTCCTCGACATCCAGGTCCAAATCGATATCCGTGGGTGACAACAAAGTGAAAGGCAGATCTGACAGGATAGCGCGGTACTCTTCCAACTTGTGCCTGTTGGTTGTTGCCAACAATAGATCGCGCATAGGTTCTCTTCTAGACTAAGCAGAACTGAAATGTGGCCCCATATTACCATATCACAAGGCAGTTGTCGAGATAGCGCACGGGGAAATACAGGGCTTTGGAGTGTACCCGGAATACAGGAATTGCAGCAATGGAGAGGACCGTGATCTTTTGTCCTGAAGTGAGGAAACACCCAGCTTTATGTCCTCTCTTCGGTACTCCTGAAAAAGCGAAGAAACGGGCAAAACGGGTACACTCCA
>JALYTT010000577.1 GCA_030854145.1 Chloroflexota bacterium
GACCCCGCAGCGGCGTGGCGAAGGCGGTCTTCTGGAGCCTGGGTATTACTATCGTAGCCGAACTTGTCCCGGTCACAGCCGCCCTGCTTGGTGCTCCATCCCTCTCAGCACTATTCACTTCGGCCACTCCCATGTCCTACGTTTTAACGGCACTCGGAGGCAGCACACTCAATACGCTGGTGCTGATTGGGGTGCTGTGTGCTATCTTCAACGGCACCATTGCTATCCTTCTGAGCTATGGGCGTGTTCTTTATAGCTCAGGGCGCGATAAAACCTGGCCTGAACCCATAAGTCGCTGGCTTGCCATCACTCATCCCAGGTTCAAATCGCCCTGGGTGGCAACGGCTTTGCTTGGTGTTGTAGGAGGGCTGCTGACCTACTTCTCGAATGTCGCTGCCTTGGTCACCTTTACCGGCGTACTCCTGGTCGTCCTCTATGGTCTAGTAGCACTGGCGGCCCTTGTGAGCCGCCTCACGCAGCGCGGTCTGATTCGTCCCTATAAAATGCCCTTATGGCCGTTGTGGCCGATTATTGGGCTGGTGGGATGCGTGGTCGTTTTTACCCAGCAGTCGCTCTCCGATATGGGTATCTGCGTAGCCATCTTTCTTGTGGCAGGCATCTACTATCTTGTCTACTTGCGTCCTCGTCGGGCTACCCATTGGGTCATGCTCGACCCAACCTATGGCGAGGCCGAATCGAGAGTCGCGGAGCCAGAGATCAGCACAGGCGGTTCACTATAGGCGGATGCTTGACCCACACACCTGCTGGAAAGGCAATGCATCGCATGGTCATTCCGTGAGTTGCCGGGGAAACTGAGGAAATGACCATGCGAAAGCACGGGCAAATAGTGCTGGAGTACATAGCATAGAAAGCAGAAGGTATTCACATGCGAGCGCGAGATAAAGGTATTGTCATTGGAACATACCCGCCAGGACCCAATGATGCGATCACTGACGTACCGGGCGTGCGCGTCGGCTTTACCACGCTGATCGAAGGCGAGGGACCTCTGGTCGTCGGTCGCGGCCCCATCCGCACCGGTGTGACGGTCATCGTCCCACACGATGGCAATATCTGGAAAGAGCCACTCTTCGCGGGCTGCCATCGTCTCAACGGCAATGGCGAGCTGACGGGATTGGAATGGATGAAAGAATCGGGCATGCTCATGTCCCCGATTGCGCTGACCAATACCCATAGCGTCGGGGTAGTGCGTGATGCACTGGTCTCCAATGCCATAACCAGTCATCAGCCAGATGACCTCTACTGGTGGGCACTGCCAGTGGTTGGGGAAACATATGATGGCCTGTTGAACGATATCAACGGTCAGCACGTCAAGGCTGAACATGTCGCCCAGGCCCTGGCGAGTGCGTCTGGTGGCCCTGTGACCGAGGGCGGCGTTGGCAGTGGTACCGGGATGGTCTGTCATGGCTTCAAGGGAGGTATAGGCACCGCATCGCGCGTCGTTCCGGAGGCTTCGGGTAGCTATACGGTGGGTGTTCTGGTCCAGGCCAATCATGGGCGTCGTGAACGCTTGCAGATCAAAGGGGTTCCGGTTGGCGAGGCTATTCCCGCTTCAGAGGTACCTGTTCCAGAGATAGCTGGCTTTGCTCCCCAGGGAGGCGGCTCCATTATCGTTATCATAGCAACGAATGCGCCGCTGATCCCCACGCAATGTACCCGGCTGGCGCAGCGTGCCGGACTGGGAGTCGCCAGAACGGGCGGCGTTGGAGAACACTGGAGCGGCGATCTGTTTCTCGCCTTCTCGACGGCGAATCGCGGCCTACCCGCCAGCGAATATGGAGCCGAAAGCCCTTTGACGGTCCCATTGACGATGCTCTCCAATACCTACATCACGGAACTGTTCGACGCTGTTGTAGAGGCAACAGAAGAGGCGATTGTCAACACCCTGCTGGCCGCGGAAACAATGGTAGGTCGTGATGGGATTACGGCGTACGGCCTCGATGCAGACCGTTTGGCCCAAATTCTAAGATAACCGCCTCTCCCTGACCATTATCGCTGAAATAGCTCCTTTCGCCTATCGTGGGTGTAGGAATTGGTTGTAGGCAAGCAAGGGAAAAAGGAGTATCCTCAGCGGTATAAAAGCAGACCAGAGAGGAGACTCCACCAGTGGAAACGAATGAGCAGAGGAAAAAGGCTTTGAGAGAAGCGATGCGAGAAGAACTGGAAGGGTTTTTCAAGACAGTGCAAGAAGTGAGTGAAGGAGACCTGGAGACCCTGGAAGAGCAGGTGGTGAAAACGAGCCAGAAGATAGGATGTCGGCTGTTGGAAGGGGTTCTCAACAGCCGGCTCCGTGAACAGCGCCCGGCCGCCAGACGCGAAGGGAGTTGCGGACATCGCCAGCGGTTGGTGGGAGAACGTCCCAAGGAATTACTCACCTTGGTGGGGAAAGTCCGCTTCGTGCGTCCGTATTACCAATGCGTGGGGGTGTCGGAAGCAGATGAGAGCTGTACGCACGGTGAAGCAGCCGATGATGTCCTGTGGGGAGTCCAGCAGCGACGGACGACCTGTGGGGTACAACGAGAGATCAGCTACCTGTGTGGGCGTTTGACGTTTGAGGAAGCGGCAGAGACCTTGTGTCGGCGTGTCCCTCTGGGGATGTCTGGGCGGCAAGCCCTGAACTTGATGCGCCCGGTAGGGCAAGCCCTGCTTGCCCACGAAGACCAACAGGTGAATGCCTTGTGGACCGAGGCGAAGCCGTCGCGTCCCTGCGCCGACACGAGTGCCACCAGCAGAGGCGACATTGGGAGGCTGTATATCGAACTGGATGGGGTGCTGGCTCGCATGCGGCGTGGGAGTGTCCCGTTGGAGAAAGAGGAACGGCACCGTCCGGGGGATGTCTATCGCGAAATCAAAGTCGGAGCGGTCTTTCGCGCTGAGGGCGGGCGCGAACGGTCAGAGTTAGTTCCTGGAGTGTTTGTCGATACGCCCGTGCCTGACAGTTTGCACTATGTGGCGCGTCGCACAGCCAAGGGGGGCTTTGATCGCTTGCTCTACAGCCTCGCGGTGCAGGGTGGACTTGAGCGAGCGCAGCAAGTGGTCGTGCTGGGTGATGGTGCTCCATGGATTTGGAATGTGGTGAGTGAACAGTTCCCACAGGCGGTGCAGATCGTCGATCTGTACCATGCCAAAGAGCATGTCTGGGACGTGGCGCATGCGGTCTTTGGAGGCGCGACGCCAGAAGCCACAGCCTGGGCAACGGGGGCCTGTTGCTTGCTGGTGGAAGGACAGATTGAAGCCCTCATCACCGCCATCCAGGCACTGCCACCCATTTCTCCCGAACCGAGGCAAGCCCGCAGTATCCCCGAACGAGCGGTGGACTACTTTGGCAGCAATGCCGAGCGCATGCGCTATCGCACCTTTCGTGCACAGGGCATGCACATCGGCAGTGGCATCGCCGAGGCCGCTTGTAAGACCGTCGTTGGCACGCGTGCCAAACGCTCCGGCATGCGCTGGACGCCTGATGGCTTAGATGCGCTCTTGCCTTTGCGCACGGCTGTTCTCAACCGCACCTACGACTCGTCTTGGGAGCAGGAATATGCCGCCTGATTGCCTACAACCAATTCTTACACCCTCAGCCATGGGTGCAATAGCTCTTCTCGTGTGTATGAAAAGGGAGACAGCGACCTTACGATCACCATCCCCCTTACTACGCTCTGTGTCCCATGCACAGGATGTATACATTTCCTATGCGGAACACGTCACGCTGTAATCAATGCGCTGTGATGTAGATGTTTCCCCAGTCCTGAGGAGGAGTGGAGCCTTGAGCGTTCGGCGTAAAGCCTACCACATACGATTTGCGCAGCCGGGCCGTAGGAGATTGGAACATCGAAAGCCAGGCAACTTCGTTGACCAGCTCTTGCTCTATCTTGTTATAGGCAGCTGCACGGGCAGTGGGGTCACTATTGGCATCAGCAGCGGTCATCGCCGTCTGATTGGCCTTTTGAGCGGCCGCGCAAGTGCAGTTGTTGTTGCCATAGTTCCAGTTGTTGCTGGCCTGGCCGAGACCGAACTGCAACGTTACCCAGTCTTGTGGATCGGGATAGTCGGCAATCCAACCT
>JALYTT010000578.1 GCA_030854145.1 Chloroflexota bacterium
CGCGTTCCTCGGTCGGTCGCTGATCAAAGGGGCCGGCGGGATATTCTGCGGCCATCAGTAGGGCGCCGCCGCGTGTGATCACCGGGTTCTTGGGATCGTAGGCGTACTGGTCGGCAGGCTCGTCCTCATCGGGCAGGTCGGGCGTGAGGAAGCCGTTGCCGTGCAGCGAGTTGGCCTTGCCTATGCTGTGCAGATAGTAGCGCGTCTCGACGGCGCGGGCCAGGGGCCATTCCTGCTCGTCGCGCCAGGTGTTGGCGCCCATCACAAAGATCTTGATCGGTGCCTCTTTGGTGATGCCAGTATCGGTGCCCTTGAGCCAGTGGTCGAACCAGCGCAACTGGTAGCTCATAAAGTCGATTTGCAGGTTGATGAAGGCCGCCGTTGAGCCAAAGCCGAAGGTCTGTTCACCGATGAGGGCGCCCTGGGAGCCGTGGGTCCACGGACCTATCAGCAGCTTGCTCTGGCGCGCCTCCGGCGTGCTGCCGCGCTCACGCATGGTCTTGAAGTTCGTGATAGTGTCCTGCAAGAAGATGTCATACCAGCCGCCGGCATTGAACGTGGGGACTGTCACCTGCTCAAGTCTGCCCAGGATCGTCATGTGCTCCGCTGTTGCGCGGTCCAGCGGGTGGTCGATGGCCTCGAAGAAGTCGGGGGCCACTTCCTGCATTTTGAGCGGGCCAAACTCCCGCAGCGGCAGCGACCAGTAGCCCTCCTTGCCCAGGGCATCTACCTCTTTGACCCACAGGTAAATCGCCTGGCCTAGCGCTTGAGGATTGTCGCGGTGGCGGCGTATCAGCACATCCATGCCCATTTGGAGCTGCCAGTTGCCCATCGTGCCCAGTTCTAGCGCGCCTCCCCGGAAGACTGTTCCATTGAAGGGATCGTTCCAGGTAATGAAGGGTACCATGGCTTTGAGCGCAGGTGGCTGATGCACGGCCGCTGACCATTGGGTGAACCCGAAATAGGAGGCGCCGTACATGCCGACCGAGCCATTGCTATAGGGCAGGCCAGCAGCCCATTCGATGGTGTCAACGCCATCCTCCCCCTCGTAACGCATGGGCGACCAGTCGCCTTCGGAGCTGAAGCGCCCGCGCGTATCCTGCACGATCACCACATAGCCGCGCCGCGCCGCTTGCGCGGGGTCCAGGATCGCGCTACCCAGCGGAAAATCCTTGCCATACGGTAGTCGCGTAAGCAGGACCGGCCAGCGTCCCTCGCCGGTCGGACGATAGACGTTGGCGCGCAACACAGCGCCATCGCGCATCTTCGCCGGGACATCATACTCGACGGTCACCTGCTGACCCATTTGCATAGCCATAACTGGAAATACCCTCCTCGCTAGCTTTGCTAGTCGGTTGCTTGTTAAAAAAAGTTCGCCGATGAACTGTCTATCTTATGATACAACTTTGCTACAGGCCAACGCTACAACGCATTCTCTCGCGACACCCTGGCTCACGGGCCTGATAACATTGAGCAAATCTGCTGTCCTTCTTGAGACATTCTTGAGTTTTCCCCACTACACTACTCCTCTAGAAGCATATTTACTTCCATCTTTCGTAAGGAGAAAAAGTGTGAATTGGATTATGTGTACGCGTAAACGCGTCGCTTGCTTGCTGGCAGTAGGCTTGCTTAGCCTGATGCTCCTGTTGGCGGCCTGTGGTAGCGCTGCCAGTGGTGCGCCGGCAGGAGGACAGCCCGGCACTCAGCAAAACCAGTCGAGTCAGTCAACTCAGTCTAGCAATGGGAGCAATAGCAGCGCATCGCAGGTGCAAGACCTGAATCAGCAGGTTCAAAGTACGCTACCATCGCTCGACAACACCCAGAACAGCGTCAATACGAATAATGCCAGCCAGGATAATGGGAATCAGCCATAAGCAAAGCACATACACAGGTAAAAGAGGGCGTCCCAGGAGGCGCTCATACTATGGTAGCTCTGAATGTCCCTTCGATAAGGGAACATATGAATGGTAGAGGAGAACATCGTACAATGAAACTATTTATCCATCTTCGACGGCTTGGAGCCATGGGTATTGTCAGCATGCTGGCCCTGCTGGCGCTGGGCGGATTTCTGCCCGTAGCGGCCTTTGCTGCACCGGCAAAGTGTAGCGCGAGCGATGTACACTGCGTGATTACCGCCGGCGACCAGCTTATCGCCAAGCGACAGGGTGCGCTGGACACCTTGAGGGACAAAGTCGCGGCGGAGTTGAAAGCCGGGCACATCAATAGCGACCAGGCGAATGCCCTGCAAGCTGACATAGCCACCAACCAGCACGATCTGGCCTCCCTGAAGGCCAGGCTCGACGCCGACACGAGCGTGACTGCGGCGCGCCAGGATGTCAAAAACATCTTCTTTGAGTTCCGTATCTACGCTGTGGTCCTGCCCCGCGACTACCAGCAACTCCACTTTGACATTGAGCGCAAGCTTGATGAGAAAATGCAGGACGCGAAGGCGAAGATCCAGCAGGCCATCGCCGGCGCTCATGGCGATAAAAAGACGCGCCTGACTGCGCTCTACAACGACTATGTCGCGCACCTCAAGACAGCGGAATCCCAGTTTGACACCATCCAGACGAACCTGCCAACCCTGACCCCGGCGAACTTTAACACCACGCGCGCAACCTATGAGACCCACCTGCACGCTGTGCGCAGCGCTGAGAAGACCGCGCACGAGGCCATCCACCAGGCCGCGCAGGATCTGAACCAGATCGCCCATCTCCTCAAATAACTGCCTGTAGAGGAGCTTCCACCACGAAGCAAAGGCAGAGCATCTAGAGAGAATGCTGTAGCGTCGCTATAGTACGATCTTCTAGATGCTCTTTTGCCATCTGGGCAGAGGTACGCGCTACCTGAGGCGAAAAAGCCTTCAACGGGAGGACATGGCGTCCGCAAGAGACGCCACTCCACATAGACCGCCACATGAAGTTTGTCAGAGCACTGGATCTGCTATAGCGGAAATATGTTGTGTTTTTGGAAAACTTTCGTTTGTATGATAGAGAGGTGCTAATTTATATCTATCATGCTAGCATAATCTGCGCTATGGAGGGCGCTACTATGCCTGTAAATGACCCCTGGCTCGACCTGCAACGCCGTTGGCAGAGATTCCTCGTAATTTCCATAGTTCTCCTGAGTATTTGTCTGCCCGTTTACATTGTGAGTCTGTTTCTCCCAACTTTCAACATCAGTTTGAAAGATGTTTCTAGCGTTGTGTGCATGGGTGGTATATTTGTTTTTGCTATATTGAGTTTTCTTTCACAGAGAAATGCTTTAAAACGGCATACACAGCAACACCAGAGGATGGTGGCCGGTGATGCGAATCTGCTAGCTCAGGAGCAGCCATCTCCCAATGGGTCTGGTCTCTCACTGCCAACGAAGATCGCCCTGTGTCCGAAAAGAGCGACAATAAACTGGATATATGGCATACTCGGGTTCATGGCGTTGTTTTTTGCTGGCCTGACAATCTGGGCGCTCTTGGCATTTTTTACTACGCCTTATGATGCGTATTACACTGGTGATGATCCAATTTTTGCAGCCCTTACCGGGAGCGTAGCTCTTTTCTTCGGCGTGGGTATCTGGTTCCTCTGGTCGCGTTCGCGCTACTGGATGAACGCGACAGAGACGGGCCTGCAAGCGCGCTTTAACGGGCGTAGGATGCGAATTGCCTGGGAAGATGCCCGCTTCTTCAGCGTCGAGGGGTCCGGCTTTAAGGACGAGGTCTATCATGGACAACGACTGGTATATACCCTCTCAGGAGAGCAAGGAGGCGTGACCTGGCTACAGTTGCTGTCAGAGCATCAGCCTGGTTTGCAGCAATCCGTACTTCCTTTTGACCAGTATCAACAGCAAAGTCAAGCCCTGCTGGAGTTGGTTGCAAGCCGGACGAACCTGCCTCTCCATGATATGCGCCTCCCTGCCGATGAGTGATGGCTTTGATGGGAAGCTATGCGCTAGTGGGCAACTTGTCAAACCGCTTACGAAGATACAAAAGAAATGATATACTGAGAAAGGTGGGTAAAGGGCACCCATGGAGAAAGCAAGCAAGGAGACAAAAAATCCATGAGCGCCCCACAAAAG
>JALYTT010000122.1 GCA_030854145.1 Chloroflexota bacterium
GGTTGTTGCAGGACGGCGAGGCAAGCCACGCGCTACGGATGACGGCACATCTATGATGCCACGCCCGTTTTTCACGTTGCCCTTGACTTTTTTGCCCAGAAGGAATAGCCTTGAGAGTATAATAACGCGCAGGCTCTCTTCTCACATTGTTATAAAGGAGAAGGGAAGGAGCTTGAAGCAAGGGTTAAGAGCGGTACAAAAACGTGAAGCAACAATTCGACGCCATTGTGGTGGGTGCTGGTCCGGCCGGGAGCAGTGCCGCCCTTGCGCTGGCACGCGCGGGGCTACAGGTCGCCTTGATTGAGCGCGGCGAGTATGCGGGAGCGAAGAATGTCTCCGGGGCTGTTCTCTACGCGCCTGGGCTGCTGGGCGACCTGCTGCCCAATTACTGGGAAGAGGCCCCCATTGAGCGCTACCTGACGCGGCGCATCATTACCTTTCTGGGAAGAGAATCGGCGCTCTCCGTCGATTTTCGCACCAACCACTACGCCCAGCCGCCCTACAACGGCTTGATGTTGCTGCGCCCCAAATTTGACCGCTGGCTGGCCGGCAAGGCCGAGGAGGCCGGGGCGGTCCTGATTACATCTACGGTTGTGGATGATCTGCTCTACGACGGAAACCAGGTCGTGGGCGTGCTGTGCCGGCGCCTGCAAGGAGAACTGTACGCGCCTATAGTGATCGCCGCAGACGGGGCGAACTCTTTCCTGGCCAAAAGAGCCGGGCTTCAGCACACGTTTCATGCCGCTGAGATGTCGCTGGGCATCAAAGAGGTGCTGCGCCTCGACGCCCACACGATTGAGGAACGCTTTAACCTGAATGGTGATGATGGGGTGGCCAACGAGTATATTGGCTTTGCGTCAGGCGATGTGAAGGGAGGCGGCTTCCTCTACACCAATCGCGATACGCTCTCGATCGGCGTCATCACGCAGATCGCCTCCCTGGCGGAACATCGTCAGAAGCCATATGAGCTGCTCGACCAGTTCAAACGCCACCCGGCAGTCGCGCCACTCGTGCGCGATAGTGTAACCATCGAATATTCGGCGCATATGATACCCGAAGGCGGTTGGGCTATGCTACCGCAGTTATCGCGCGGGGGCCTGCTGGTAGCGGGCGACGCGGCCGGCTTCGTCTTCGCGGCCGGACTCTTCCTGGAAGGCATGAACTTCGCCATCGCCTCTGGTCTGGCGGCGGCCGCCACGGCTCAGGAGGCGCATGCCAGCAACGATTTCTCAGCGGCCAGTATGGCCCACTACCGCAAGCGCCTGGAAGAGGGCTTTGTGCTGCAAGACATGAAACGTTTCCGCAACGCGCCCAACTTCATAAATAATGAGCGCTTGCAAAACCTCTATCCTGAGCTACTCTGCCAGGCTGCCGAAAACGTCTTTCGCTCAGACGGAAAACCGCGTCGTAAGCTGGGGCGCACACTGCTTGACACATTACGTGGAAAGGTACCCTTGCGCACACTACTCCGCGACAGTTGGCAAGCCGGACGAGCCTTATTTTTCTAGGAGGAGCCACCATGCAACCCGTAGAAGAACGCCTGGACTTAGTACGTTTCAACATTGATAAGCAGCCGCATATTCGTGTCAATAGTGAGATGTGCCAGGGGTGCGACCTCACCCCCTGCGTCTATGTATGTCCGGCGGGTCTCTTTGAACTACTGGGAGGCGAAATGCACTTTTCCTATGAGCACTGCCTGGAATGCGGCACGTGTTATGTCGCCTGCGACCGCAAAGCCATCGAGTGGGAGTACCCGCGCGGCGGCTGGGGCGTGAGTTTCCGCGCGTCGTAAGTCAGGAGTTGGATGTTTGTTATACTTCACACGTGTATCCACGGCTCTGCTAGCTTTCTGCCTGCTGCTTATCCTGGCGGCATGCGAGAGCGGGAGCGTGCCAGCAACCAGCGGCGGCGCGCTCCCGCTGGCTCCCAGGCAGGTCCTCACCTTTCCCAACGTCGGCACGCAGGAGATCGGCTACCTCGATCCTGCGCAGCAGCCAGACCCCAATGATCCAACCCAGGGACCGGACCCGAATTCGGCTCTCGGTGTCGGGATGCTCTATAGCGGCCTGGTACGCTTCGACAAGGACCTCAACGTGGTATCCGACCAGGCAACCTGGAGCATTTCTCAGGATAACCGGGTCTACACGTTCTATCTGAAGCCCGGCATCACTTTTTCAGATGGCACTCCTGTAACGGCACAGAGCTACGTCTACACGCTCACGCGCGCCCTCCTGCCGGAGGTAAAATCTCCCGTCGCCAGCACTCTTGAAGGCTCTATCGTAGGCGCGAAGGAGGTCAGCAGTGGGAAAACAAAGACCCTGCCAGGGGTAAAGGCGCCCAACGCGCAGACGGTGAAGATTACCCTTGTCCAGCCGTCGCCATTTTTCCTGAAACTGCTCGCGAACCCACTCTATTTCCCGCTGAACAAGCGCCTCATCGACCAGTACGGACAGACCGATTGGATCAATCACGCGCCTGGCAGCGGCGCTGGCACCGGCCCGTTTATGCTCAAAGAATGGGATCACAATGTCAAGATGATGCTAGTGCCCAATCCGCACTATTATGGAGCGAAGACCCGCTTGACCGAAGTGGATATGGTCTTTGTCAACGAGCCAGGCACAGCATTCGCCTCATATCGCGCAGGCCAGTACGACTTCATGTGGAATATTCAACAGAACGACCTGGCGGCCGCCAAAGGCATGGCAGGCTTCATCTCAACGCCATTGCTCCAGACCGATCTGCTCTTCTTCAATACCACCATGCCGCCGTTCGATAAAGCAGAGGTGCGCCAGGCCTTTGCCTATGCGATCGACAAGGTCATGCTGGCCCATAACCTCTTTAAAGATTCGGTCGTTCCTGCTCAGACTATCATTCCACCAGGCATGCCCGGTTACCAGCCGAATTATCCTGGGCTTGCCTATGATGCGACGAAAGCCAAAAGCCTGCTGCAATCGGTCTACCCCAACGTGAACGCGGTACCAACCATCACATTTTCGTATCCGACCTCCGAGCTATCGCTTGCCGAGGCCGGGACGCTGCGCCGTATGTGGCTGGTAGCGCTGGGAGGCATCCAGTTGAAGCTCTTCCCCACCGAACTCAATGCCTACCTCGACGAAAAGGCCAACCACCAGATACAGCTCGGCTTCACCGAGTGGAACGCCGACTATCCCGATCCGTATGACTGGCTGGCGCGGAACCTGCTCTCGACCGCGCCCAATAACAGCGGCCAGTGGGCAAATGCCGGCTTCGACCAGGCCATCACCCAGGCTGAGCAGGCGTCCGCTGATGCACGCATCGCCCTCTACAACCAGGCCGAGCAGATCGCCATTAACGATGTCGCCTGGCTGCCGCTGGATCATCAATCGCTGGCCGCTGTGATCCCATCATGGGTTCACGGCATCACGCTAAACGGAATGGGACTCTACTTTGGCGATTGGTCCACTGTGTACTTATCGCCGCATTAATGAGAGCACACATCAGAGAGAGCAAGCCTGGCACTCACGCCATCCTCAAGCATTGCAACATCTACACATCAGATCAGCTTTCGCGGTCCAGAAGGCACTGATGTCATTTATAATAGGCCTATTTACCTAAAATCATGTTTATCGCAACATAATGTGATATTTCTACGTCTATGAAGATAGTATATCTCATTAAAACTATCCATAAGGCAAGAGGAGAGTACCTTGAGCGAGTTGCACCATCAAAAATCGCGAGTGAACAGCAGTTTCTTCATAATAACTGGGATTATTCTCTGCACGGCAAGTCTCTTCCTTTTTTTACGCGCATTTCAGTATATCGACCAGATTCAGCCGGGTGCGTGGGCCAGTCTCATATCGCTGATTACTTGCATGGTTATTTGCATAAGCCCGCTACTTTTTGTCGCTGGCGGTCTGATGATCGCGGTAGGAGCGAAGGCCGTAATCAGGAAGAGAGGCAAGTAAGCGCCATCTTACTCTAACAGTTTGCGTATGGCACAGGCATATGGTACGCTGCAAAAGCAGAGAGTATTCAGCAGATAAGGATACACGCAAGAAATGTACATCATCGTATGTATGAAGCAGACGCCTGATAGCGGCTCGGTCTACATTGACCCGATCAGTGGGCAGGTCGATGTGGAACGCTTCGTCCAGATACTCAATCCAGCCGATGCCTGCGCAGTCGAGGCGGCGGTGCGCTTCAAGGAGCAATTTGGAGGCACGGTACTGGCGCTCACCGTCGGGCCGAAGGATGCCGAGGGGGCATTGCGAGCGGCGCTGGCTATCGGGGCCGATAGCGCGCTCCGCATCTGGAGTCCACAAGCCGCCGCGTGGGGTCCCTTCAGAGTAGCCACGGCGCTGGCAGCATATGTGCAAAAAGAGACCTCTCAGCCCGATCTGATCTTGTGTGGGGATAGCGCCAGCGACTGGTCATCAGGGGTGGTGGGACCCGCGCTGGCGGAGAGGCTGAGCCTGCCGCTCATCACCGGCGTCACGCAACTCACACTCGCGCAAGAACGGGACATAGTGACGATACAGGCAACACGGCGGCTGGAACGGGGCTACCGCGAACTGCTGGCAGCGGACTGCCCGTTGCTCGTCACCGTCACTGCCGACCTGAATGAGCCTCGCTACCCCGCGTTGCCCGCGCACCTCGCCGCCCTGCGAGCCAGTATTCCGCAGCTTGACCCGCAGTCCATGATAGACATGGGCGAGCAAGAGGACTTCGATGAGATCACTATCCTGGAAATCCACACCCCGCGACCCCGTCCCCATCGCTTAGCCGCACCCGACAGCCACCACAGCGCCTTCGAGCGCATCGGCGAGATCATCGCAGGCGGCACCACCGGCCACCAAGGCCGCCTGGTCGAAGGGTCATCAGAAGAACTCGCGCGCTCCCTGGTGGAATTCTTACGAGAGCGCGGCTTCGTGTAGAGCGGAGCATGCCCGCCATCCCGTAGCGCGTGGCTTGCCTCATAGGCGTGAACTTAAGACATTGTAGAGCTTTTATACCGACTGCAATTTGCAATTCTAACGAGTAAAATGGGCAGTTTATTCCCCATTCTGATGATGAATAAGCCCATCATTTGGCTTAAGTTCACGCCTATGTGGCTTGCCTCGCCGTCCTCGTAGTAACAGGACGGCGAGGCAAGCCACGCGCTACGGGATGACACGTGATCAAGGTGTCACGCCCGTCATACCCTTACGGATGAACAGCACCATATCGTAGTTCCCATCCGTGTATCCGAACGGCTGGCGGTGCCACCACCAGTTCCAGATGCGCTGCGCAGCCAGGCCGGGATTGAAATGGGCGTTAGGAGGCGGGGTATCGCCGTAGCTGAGCCAGAGCAAGGGACCCACACCGCCAAATTGCTGCTGACCCGCGCAATTGTTGTTAGCCTTGCTGGCTATGCAGGGGGGGGGCTTGTAGGCCTCATCCCACCATGAACGCATATGGTACTGGTGATACACATAGGCGGTGCTGTACTGCGATTCGGCCCCAGACGGGTTATCTCCACCTGCGATAATCACCGGGAAATTCTGTGCTGAGGCGGAACAGCCAGTGGGATAGTTCAAACAGATGTTGGGATAGTCGCGCACGTACCAGACAAAGGGCCAGACCGCATCGCTCGCAATGCCAATGGGCATCTGGTGCTTGCCGCCAAAGTAGAGGCGATCCAGCGCGTCAACTTTGGCCATCACCGTATTGACATCGGGGGTCGTCTGCACATAGACCATCATTTCGTGCGGTCCATCCGCCGGATGCACATAGGTGACCTGGTACATATTGTTCAGCGTGGGGATCAGCAAGAGCAGCGCCGCGAGCATACCAAGCGTGGCCGCGCCTGCGCGCAGTCCGCCTACGTGCGGGCGCGGTCGCGGAATTTCATACCCATTGACCGCAGGTTGCAACACCGGGGTGACGGCTGGGCGGGTGAAGCGCTCCTTCGCAAAGTTGAAGAGCGTCAGCACCACCGGCTCCAGAGCAATGGCGGCCAGGAGCATCATCGGCATGGTCATATGGATCATCAGCCAGGGCATCTTCTCGGCGGCCCATGAATAGAGCACCACGTTGCCCACAAACCAGTACACCAGGAAGAGCCGGAAGCGCGTCGGGCGCAGCAGACAGCGCACCACACCCGCCAGGCCAAAGACCAGCCCAATCTGCTCATAGAGCGGGATCAGCATCAGGTAGTAGTACCAGGGCTGTCCGCCACGTGCGACATTGATCTGCTGAATCCAATAGTAGAGGCCCTGCCAGATGCCGGAGCCAATGCCATCCTTAATATTGGTGAAAAGCACCGTGAAGAGCACCAGGAAGACCGTCCAGGCCACCAGCACCGCGAAGAACCAGTGCGTCCAGGGCATGGTCACAATCGTGTCCAGCACGCGCTGCTGGCGGGGATCAACCCACCTCGCTAGCCCGCGTCGTCCCGGTGGTGGCAGCTTGCCAAACATCTCACGCGCCAGAATGCCCAGCACAAAGAGACCGAGCAGGATGCCCAGCCAGGGCACAACCTTCACCGTGTTATCCTTTAAGCCCTGCACATACGCATCGGCCTGCGTTACATGGGCTTTCATAGTGATGTAGATGGCCAGGTCATCCAGCCAGTGGAAGAAGAACTTCGCGACCACAGCCGCCACAATCACGTAGATCAGCACGAAGAAAGGTGCAAGAGTGCGCGGAACAAAGCGGGCAGTGGCAGAGTCGCGATCACGCGAGCTAAACTGCAAAGGCCATGCTATCCTCAAGCCAAGTTCCCAAATGATCAAACCTCCCACGAAGCTGCCGAAGACCGCCACTGTCAGGAATGTGGCCTCCTTGGTAGCATAGGAGAGCGCGAAGGCCAGTGCTGCGATCACCAGCCAGCGCATCTTGCGGTCGCGCAGGTAGCGCGCCATCGCTACTACCAGCAGCAGCGTGAAGAAGGCCATATAGATGTCCTCGCGCGCGAAACGCGAGAAGTAGACCATGCTCGGCGATACCGCCAGCAGCAGGCAGGCCAGCCAGGCTCCGGTCTTGCCGAGGTAGTCGCGCAGGAAGTACGGCAGGCCTACCAGAGCGCTGCCCAGAGTCGCCGCCAGAATACGCACCGTCGTTGTGTTTACCCCGTTGTCGGGCGCGCCCAGCAACTGACTAATCTTGTAGGTCAGGGCTATGAAATGGAACTGGAAGGGACCATGCAGCAGCGGATCATAGCGATAGCAATTGGAGAGCGGGCTGAAACAGTTGGCCCAGTTCGACATATCGTACAGCAGGTGCAGCGAGAAATAGGCATGCAGGCTCTCGTCATGATGCAGCGGCTTATCGCCCAGCGCCCAGAAACGCAGGACGGCCCCCAACAGGATGACCGCCCAGAACGGAATCCAGGTCAGCAATTGCTCGCGCGAGGGCGGTCTGAAGCGCGGGCCCTGCGGCTCAAGAGGAGTTTCACCTTCCGAAATGACCCCCTCACCCTCACCCAACTCATATCCCTGCCCTGTTCCCTCTTCTGTATCAACCTCGTGGGTATCAACTGCGTGGCCCGGCATTTCATCTCTCGGTTCGATTTCGTAGCTCTTCAAATCTGCGCTCTCCCGCGTAGGGACCCGGCTTGCCGCGTCCGCGTGGCCTGGCATTTCATCTCTCGGTTCGATTTCGTAGCTCTTCAAATCGGACTCCTTGTCAGTAAGGACATCAATGGCCCTGGCCTGTTACCTGATATATTGTAACATCCCCGGCCGTATAGACCACCTGTAAGAACGCGCCAAAACGATGCAGGTCAGCGGTAGGGTATTTTGCTTGCTCTAAAGGCCCAACATAGACATACTCTACCTGGTAACGCGCCAGCAGGGACATGACTACATCGGGGTGTGGATCGGTATAGATCGTATCGATATCGCCCGTCCGGCGCGCGAAATCGGCCATGTTCAAGCCATGGTTAAACCAGTTCACGCGCCATTGATATTCGTGTCCCACCCAACCCATCAGAGTCGGCAGACCCGTGAACGCCGAGATACGCGCGTAGTTGCTGTAGTCCGGCCCGACCGACTCCAGGATCACCGGGTCGCCTTCGACATGGCTGTTGAGCCAGCGAATGGCATAATAATCGCCGGGGCTGTATTGCTGCATATACTGCAAGCCGTCCAGGCTATTGGTACGCTGGGCATAGTGGTTGGTGCGCGCGTAGGTCCCCACCAGGGGGTAGACCGCGCCAGCCAGCAACAACACACATAACACAACGAGCCAGGCGGCCTGGCTCCCACGCTGCACCCAACGCTGAACAGCATCGACCGCCGCCGCCGGGCGCAAGCCTTCCAGGATGAAGAAGAGGCCGGCGCCAGAGGTAATCGACAGCAACGCCCAACACTGGAAGTAGAACTTAAAGACGGTATTCATGCGTGGATCGCTGTCAGCAAAGACATCGCGCAAGAAGATGACCTCGCAGACCGCCACCAGGCCAAAAGCTACCGTTCCCAGCAGCAACACAAAGGCCAGCGAGCGGTCCCGCAGCCGGGACAGCACCAGCATCACACCAAAAGCTGTGATCAGGCCGGCCAGCACAAACGTCCCGCTGTTGCGCATCAGCAACAAGACCAGCAGTCCCACCAACCCGATCAGCCCGATACTCAGCGCTTCCCGGTTCAACCAGGCGGGCCGTGTAGCCGCGACTATCGCGGGGGAGGAGCGCCTGAAGAGGCCTGGCTTGATGGCACTGATGACCAGCAGGGAGATGAAGATGAAGGCGAACGTGCCATAAATCAGCACCTCATCGCCAGGCTGAGAACGATTGTTCGCATCGACAATACCCAGACCCAGCGCGGGCGAGATAAAGTGCAGGTAGAACGGCACATACAGGAGCAGGGAGAGCGCGATTAACGCCGCCCCGGCCGTAAACACATCCAGGATAAGTCCGACATCAAAGTGCGCGTTATGAGCCAGCCACTGTTGCAGGGCAATGCAGATGATCGCCAGTCCCACATAAGTAGGGAAATCCCAGCCGTTCATCGTGAAGAGCGCGCCAAGGATCAGCGCCGTCGCGCCCAGGGTAAAGGGCAGGCGCCAACCTCGCCCGAAGACGCGCAGTCCCCGGCTACCGCCATCTTCTTCATCTCCACGCTCCAAAAACAGGTTCAGGGCCAGTGCGATGGCCACGATGGTGAAGGCCAGCGCCAGCACATGCGCGTGAAAGCAGGAGAGCAGGAAGCTAAAGGCCGGAAACTCATTGATCGTCTTATCCACGACACGCGTGGGGGAGAACCAATCGAACTGCGTCGCATCTCCATGTTCGCGCCACCACTGCTGCGTGGCTGCCAGGTTACCCAGTACCAGCCCCATGACCATCGTCAGCAGACCATACGGTACCGCGCCCAGCAGGCGTGGATGCACCGTATCAGGCCGCGCAACGCTCTCCGCATTGCCAGGAGTGCGCGCCGCCCTGCGCACATGTTTGGCCCAGCCCACGATGTTACACGTCACCCCGAAGAGATTGACCGCCGTCAGGCCAAAGAGAGCACAGATACCGGTATTGAAGGCGATAGAGGGCGACTGCCCCAGCAATTTCGCCAGCATGCCAACGGTGAAATGCGCGTAGTAATAGTAGTTAAGCGCATAGCCAGACATCCACATATCGGCGGGGGGCAGGTGAGGACTGCGCATGATGGAGGCGATGAAGCCTTCGTCCATGAACATCTCAAAGTTACGAATATCCGGCCCATAGCTGCGAATCCAGCCGAGCAGGAAGACCATGCCCAGAAATATAACCTCGCAGGCCGCCAGGTAGCCAGAATTGGAGTGGATCACCTTGCTGATCGTCTGTCTGGTGCGCAGAAAGCCTATGACGCTGCCCGCCAGCAAGATGAGCAGCACACCCGCGATGAAAAGCTGGCTAAACGGGAGCGTCTGAAAGCACATCAAGGGAAACCAGACTCCGAATGCCAACAGAGCCACGCCCAGCGCCTTACTGAAGGCCCAGCCTCGATCCGGCAGATTATGAAAAACCGTCACAGTGAGCGGGAGGCACGCGAACCCCAGGACTTCGACCAGCGCCCACATCTGTAACAATTCAATCATAGTCACTCTCTTTGAAGGGCATAGCCGCCGTTATACATAGGTCTTTGCTATTCAATTTTACACTACCTTGCAAGAGATTTGTTCTCAAAAACAGTATCTTTGAGGAAATAACGAATAAGCCAGCCGTTCTGTTCCCTCATAGGACCTCATAGATAGTTACCCCATCGGCCCGGTAGACAATTTTTAATGTGTCACCTAGCATGAGGTCAAATTTATCCAGGCCCTGGGTGCTCTGCCCAGCATATATCTGGCGTTCCAGGGCACCTACATAAATATAGCGCACATGATAGTACCTGAGCAACGTAAACGCCTGGGCCTGACTGGTGGTGGTATAGATGATACCGATGTCGGTAATCCGGTTCAGCGGCTGGCTACTATAGCGCTGCTCGTCCTCGTGATCGGGCCAGCCGAGTACATCTGGCAGACCTGTGTAGACAGAGACCCGGTTAAACCACTGGTACGAGACGGGCGCCTCCGCCTCAAGGATCACCGGCGCCCCCGCGACATGCGCGTTGAGCCACTCAATGGCACTGGCATCGCTCGGATACCAGGCGTGCGCAAAGGCAAAACCATCCAGCGTCGGGAGGTAGGCCGCGCTCTGCGACGGAGGCTGCGCCTGTATCCAGGCCTGGTGATCAAGCAGGCGCGAAGCGCTGCCTTCCGGCAGAAATACCGAACAACTTAGCACCAGCACAACCAGGACCCCCAACCATACGCGCCGTGCCAGCCCCTGCCAGAGGTCCCGCATCCGGTGTACGGCCAGGGCGCCTCCGATAGCAAAACACAGCCAGGCCTGCATCGAGAACTTGAAGATGGTGTTCATGCGCTCATAATCTCCGCCGTCCAGGAAATCGCGCACATAGACGATCTCCATTCCCAGGCTGATACACAGCCCCATCAGTAGCAAGAGATAGGTAAGCGATAAAGAGGCGCCGGCCGATGGGGCGCCGGCCAGCAATCCCTTTGGTGACACTTTATACCGCATGATAAACAGAAAGCCTCCCAGACCGACCAGCGCGACGAGCAGCGTCTTTAGGCCAGAGAGCGCGGCGAGGATGAGGACAACCCCACAGACAAGCAGGTAGATAGCGGCCCACCTGGCGCTAGAGCGGCGGGGCTGGCGTCCAGTCCACCAGCGATAGAGTTCCAACAGGAAGAAGCTCAACGCGAGGAAGATCCACAGCCCGAAGAGCGTGAGATAGTCTCCCAGCCTCGTACCAAGCTGCACCAATCCCAGGCCGTCCACGTAGAGCTGCTGGTAGGCGGCATAGAACGGGGCGTAGCAGAGATAGCCGAGGCCGCAGACAAGCCCTAATGTCACAAGGTGAAAGGCCAGGGCAATAGCAGTCTCACGCCTGCTGGAGCCGCGCATTTCCTGGACCTTCTGCATGACGAATATGGCGGCGAGCACGACGGCATACACCGGCATATCCCATGGATTGACGCAGGCGATGGTGCCAAAGACAAAGGCTAGCAACACATAGAGGCCAGGGAACATGCGGCGGCGCTCTCCGGGCGTGAGACTGCTATCGCCGGCAGAGAGCAGCAGGGCAGTGGCCAGCCCCAGCATCAGCACGGCGATAGGCATATCGATGACGTGTGGATGCAGGTCCGCGAAGAGGAAGCTCCAGAAGGGGAATTCATTGATGGTAAAGGGAATGACGCGACTGCTCTGCCAGTACTGAAAGGCGGGCGGCGCCATGTGCGCGAGCAGCGCCGCGAGCTGTCCCCTGAATTGCGCCAGCCCATCAAAATTACCGAGCAGCGCCGCGAAATAGCCCCCCAGCAGCGCTATCGGGATACGCGCGGTGAGACTGTAGACCAGCGAAACGGCCCCGGTGAAGGTGAGCGCGAAGAGTGTGGGCAGAGCGAGATTGAAAGCCGTCATAGGGAAGATGCCTGTGAGTTTGATCAGCGCGCCGATGATCACATATCCATAGTAGTAATAATTGATGTACCCGCCGGCGAACCAGGGATCATAAGGCGGCATGTAGGGACTGCGCAGCACAGCGTTCAGAAAGGCCAGCTCCATGGGCTTCTCGCCGCCCAGGTAGATATGCCACAGATCAGGATTGAGCGCGCGGATGCCGACGAAGAGCAGAAAGGCCAGCGTAAAGAGCAGCTCTTCAAACAAAAGTAACCGCCAGCGCTGGAGCAGGAAGGCCTGCAGCGTGCGCCGCTGCAGGATGCATAGCAACGTGGCCAGGAACGCCATCACGCCCATGACCAGGAGCAGCGAGGCACGACTAAAAGGCTGCATGTGGGTTGCAGCCAGCAACCAGGCCGGGTAAGCCAGCAGCAGGATGCCCAGCGTCTTGCTGAAGATATAGCCGCGATCAGCCAGAGTGCGCAAGATGGGGAAGATCAAGGGATAGACCAGCAGGCCCAGCAGGAGGAGCGCCAGCCACCAGAAGAGGACCGGGGCGGCGTTCGCGAGACTATTCGCTGGAAACTGGACGCTGAAAGGGGGGGACTGCTGATCGTCGGCAATCTGCTGCGGGGTGAGCAAGAGCGAACGTTGTGTGCCGGAGAGCTGCGCGCCCGGCGCTGGCAAATGCACGCCATCAAGTAGCTTATGAAAGAGCTGATCCGGCGTATAGGGATAGGGAGTATCGCGCACAAAAATGCGCGCGTGAGGGTGATCGAATACCGAGTAGCTCTCGTCGGCACCGCTATCGTCGAGCGTGATACCGAGCAGGTTGGGATGGTTCTCAAACTGGGCCGCCAGGTGAAAGCCGAGCTGTCCGCTGAAGAGTAACTGGTAATAATGGATGGTCAGTGGGTAGCGAGCCGGGATGCGCGGGATGGACTTATCCAGGCGATCGGTAGGCATAGTAATCGCGTCGATGCCCGGCAAGAGCGTGGCGAGCATATGCGCTTTCTCCACTGTGTCGTCGCCATATAGGTCCAGCCCGGCCTGCGGCTGCCCACTGGCATCAGGATAGGTGGCCTGCTGAAAGATACCGGGATCGTGACCATCAACCGCTATAGGCAACGGATCGTCCCATTGTTCGTAGGTGAGCACACTGCCGGGCGGCAAGTGACTGTACATCCAGCGTGAAGCCTGCACGCGCGTATTCGGCTGGCTATAGATATTCAGCAGAGCCAGACCCTGGAACAGCGTTCCCGCCAGCACAATCACGATGGTGCCATAGCGCAAGAAAGCCAGCGGCAGCCTGCTTCTCGCGGTCTGCCGGCGCCTTGCCGTGTACCTCCAGAAGGCGATCAAGATAGCCGCCGCCATCAGCGCGAGAAAAGGATAGAGAGGCAGCATATAGCGCATAAACTTTACGTAGAAGCTCCCAGTAATGGCACCATACACCAGCACCCAGGCCAGCACGACCAGCCACACACCAGCAGTACGCTTCCATACGCGCCACAGCACCCACAACAGTCCGGCAAAGGCGGCCAGACCCAGCGTGACCCCCAGACCCCAGAGCAGCATATTCTGCGCCTCGTATACATAGGGTATCGTCCCATAAAATTGGCGTACGTAGGGCAGGTCGAGTCCACCACGCGCCAGGCTCCCCTGGTCCAGCAACTGCGCCACAAAGTTCTGTCGATCAAGCAGGGCATAAGGCATGGCTATAAGAAATACCACGATAGTTGTGATACTTGAAAACAAGAGAGCCGTGATAGTGGATGAACGCTCGCCCTTTGACCAGCGCAGAACCAACGCGACGAGCAGCGGAACAGCCAGCGGCGCGGCGCTAAACTTGGTAGCCAGCGCCAGCCCGTAGCCAAGTCCGGCCACAAGCGACCAGCGTATAGGGGCAGAGGTATGCACCAGCGCCACGCAGGCCAGCACTGTCAGTATCACGAAGAAGAGCAGCATAGTATCAACTGCGTAGAAATGCGAGAGCTGCACCTGGAGCGGCGTCCAGGCCACCAGCGCGGCCGCCAGCAGCGCCATGCTCCACGCGTAGTTGCGCTCTTCCGCTGTATCGCCTGGGGCGAGCAACAGCGCCAGCCAGCCTGTCAACAGGACCGTGCCGCTATCGAAGAGCGCGGAGAGCACGCGACCCACCAGCGTCAGATTGGTAAAGCTGTTCACGGCCGGGAAAAAGTGCCCAAGTACATGGCCCAACAGGGCCAGCAGATAGAGCGGAAACGAACCATACGCGAAAAAACGCGGATTCAGCGGCGAATTGGCGGGATCGAAAAACTGGGCGAGACTGCCCGGCCAGGCAAGTGCCATCACATGAAACATAATCTGGCGCTCATCGGGATGGAAGCTATTGCCCTGATCCCAGTTCAATCCATACAGCCGCAGACCTAGAGCGAGCAGACCCAGGCCTAGCAGCGCCAGCACTTGCCAGCGAATAACTTTCTTCACAACCAGCTACGCCCCTTTCCTCTCAAGATGAGGAGCGACAAATTCAGTAACTCCGCTTAGTATAGGGAGAGCAGGCACACAGGTCAATAGGGCTAACATATTGGGCAGGGCTTTTTAGTTTACCCGTTTTGCCTTGAAAGCTTGCCAAGCAACAATCGTAAAGCATCTCTTGGTTGTGCGCAAAAATGTCTCATTTGCTTTGCAACATTTTTCACACCGATAAAATCCAAA